>JBEKQJ010000150.1:0-13412 GCA_049519835.1 Caulobacteraceae bacterium
TTCGGCTTCCCTGTCGTGCCTGAGGTGTAGAAGATCGTCGCCAGATCGTCCGGCGCGATCGGCGTGGCGGACAACGGCCGGTCCGGCAGGTCCGCCCAGGCCTCGGGCGCGCCGATGATGTCTTCCAGCTTGGCGAGTCGGGGATGGGCGATCTCCTCGCGCGCCCGCGCCACGTAGACCCGCCTCAGGTCCGGGCAATTCGGCAGATGCTCGCTGAGTCGCTCGAGCCGCTCGCCGTCGAGCACTGCGACTTTGGCTCCGGAATCGGCCAGGCCGTACTCCAGCTCCGGTCCAGTCCACCAGGCGTTGAGCGGCGTGGCGACGGCGCCCAGAGACACGACGGCATAGAAGGCCACGGGCCACTCGGGCAAATTGCGCATGACGATCGCCACCCGGTCGCCCTTCTCGACCCCGTCGGCGGCCAGGGCCTCCGCAAAGGCCGCCACGGCGCGGCGGAAGGCCTCATAGGTCACCCGCTCGTCCTCGTAGACCAGGAAGGTGCGGCCGGCATGGGCGCGGCTGGCCTCGAGGGTGGCGCGGAGCGTGGGCGGAGCGTTCTTCCAGGTGCGCGTGGGTAAGCCGCGGATCACCACCTCCTCCATCTCGAAGGGCTGGCCCGGGGCTGTGAGCAGGGCGTGGGCCTGGGCGATAGACATCGCCGGCCAGGCCGGCTTGGAAGTGGGGGCGGGCTCGGTCATGGCCCGCACATTCACGAGCCCGGCGGGCTTGTAAAGCGCGGAAACTTATCGGTGATCAGGTCACCGCTTCGAGACGGGCGAGCGCCGCCTCCAGCCGCGCTTTGGTCGCCTCGGACTCGGCCAGGCGTTCGCGATTCTCCTCGACGACCTCCTCCGGCGCGCGGGCCAGGAAATCGGCGTTGGCGAGCTTCTTGGCGGCGCGCTCGATGTCACTGGCGTGGCCCTGGATTTCCTTGACCAGACGCCCGCGTTCGGCGGCGAGATCGATATGCTCGGCGACCGGCAGCGCCAAGGCGGCGCCCTCGGCGACGTAGGGGACCGAACCCGCGGCGGCGGCCGAGTCGAACACCAGGCCGGAGACGCGCAGCATCTGTCCGATCACAGCCGAATTGGCTTCCAGCGCCGCCCGCTGGCGCCGATCGGCGTGGGTGACGAGGAGCGGCGGCCTGGCCGACAGCGGCACGTTCAGCTCCGAGCGCACGGCGCGGCCGGCGGCGATGGTCTCGATGACCAGGGCCATGTCGCGCGCCGCGTCCTCATCGATCCAAGCCTCGGGCAGGTCTGGCCAGCGGGCGGTGACAAGCATGCCCGGGCGCTCGGCTGTCTTGCCCCACAGCTCCTCGGTGACGAAGGGCATGACCGGATGCAGCAGCTTGAGGATCGTCTCCAGCACCCAGGCGGTCATCGCACGCGTCTCGGTCTTAGCGTCTTCGTCAGCACCCTGAAGAACTGGCTTGGCGAACTCCAGATGCCAGTCGCAGAACACGTTCCAGACAAACCGATAGAGCGCCCCGGCGGCGGCGTCGAAGCCACAGGTCTCCAGCGCCTCGGTAACTTGGCGGGCGGCCTTGACCGTCTCGCCGCGTATCCAGCGGTTGACGGGTTCGCGCGCCGCGCCGGGATCGAAGACCGCCGACAAGAAGCAGCCATTCATCTCGCAGAACCGAGCGGCGTTCCACAGTTTGGTGGCGAAGTTGCGGTAACCCTCGATTCGCGCCTCTGACAGGCGGATGTCGCGCGCCTGGCCGGACATGGCGGTGAGCGTGAAGCGCAGGGCGTCGGCGCCATAGGCGTCTACCAGCTCCAGGGGATCCATCACATTGCCCTTGGATTTCGACATCTTGGCGCCTCTGGCGTCGCGGATGAGGGCGTTGATGAACACCCGCTGGAAGGGCGCCTGGCCGGTGAAGTGCAGGCCCATCATCATCATCCGGGCGACCCAGAAGAAGATGATGTCGAAGCCGGTGATCAGCGTGTGGGTGGGGTAGAAGCGTTCGAGATCGGCGGTCTTCTCCGGCCAGCCCAGCGTCGAGAACGGCCACAGCGCCGAGGAGAACCAGGTGTCGAGCACGTCATCGTCCTGGCGCAGCGGCTCATCGCGGCCATAGTGCTCGCGCGCGGCCGTCGCCGCTTCGGCCTCGGTCTCGGCTACGAAAGCGCGGCCATCGGGCCCATACCAGGCCGGGATGCGATGACCCCACCAGAGCTGGCGCGAGACGCACCAGGGCTCGATGTTGCGCATCCACTCGAAGTAAGTCTTCTCCCAGTTCCTGGGCTCGAATACCGTGCGACCGTCCTCGACTGCCGCGATGGCCGGCTCAGCCAGCACCTTGGCGTCCACGTACCACTGGTCGGTCAGGTAGGGCTCGACCACCGCGCCGGAGCGATCGCCGTGTGGCACGGCGTGGCGCACCGGCTCGACGCCGCGCAGCAGGCCGAGCGCCTCGAATTCGGCCACCACCTTCTTGCGCGCAGCGAAGCGGTCCAGTCCGCGGTACTCCGCCGGGGCGTTGTCGTTGATGCGCGCCTCGGGATCGAGGACGTTGATCATCGGCAGGCGATGACGTTGGCCGACCTTGAAGTCGTTAAAGTCGTGGGCCGGGGTGATCTTCACCGCGCCGGACCCTTTTTCCGGATCGGCATAGTCGTCGGCAATGATCGGGATCGGCCGACCGACGATCGGCAGGCGCACGCACTTGCCGATCAGGTGAGTGTAGCGGGCGTCGCTCGGATGCACGGCAACCGCCGTATCGCCCAGCATGGTCTCCGGCCGGGTCGTGGCGACGACGATCTCGCCCGAACCGTCCTCCAGAGGATAAGCGAAGCGCCAGTAGAAGCCATCCACCTCGCGCTGCTCGACCTCGAGGTCGGAAATGGCGGTTTGGAATTGCGGATCCCAATTTACCAGGCGCTTGTCGCGATAGATCAACTTCTGGCGGTGGAGGGTGACGAACACCTTGGTCACCGCACGCGAGAGGCCGGCATCGAGCGTAAATCGCTCCCGACTCCAGTCACACGAGGCGCCGAGTCGCCGCAGCTGTCGTGAAATCGTGCCGCCCGATTCGCCCTTCCACTGCCAGACCCGCTCAACGAAGGCCTCACGACCCATGTCGCGACGGCCCATGTTGCCGGCAGCGGCGAGCTGGCGCTCGACGACCATCTGGGTGGCGATGCCGGCATGATCGGTCCCGGGCAGCCACAGCGCCGCCGCTCCGCGCATACGTTGGAAGCGGATGAGGACGTCCTGCAGGGTATTGTTGAGCGCGTGACCGATGTGCAGCGAGCCGGTCACGTTTGGGGGCGGTATGACAATCGAAAAGGGCGGCGCGGCCGGATCGCCGGTCGGCGCGAACGCACCCGATTCCTCCCACAGCTGGTAGAGCCGCGGTTCGGCCGAGCCGGGATCGAACGCCTTTTCGAGCATGTCACACACGTCTTGCGGGAACGCCCCGGAAGACGGGGCGCGGAATGATCCCCTTCTAATATGCGAAGGGGATCAGCGGGGAGCTAGCGCGCGCGGCTGCCCCGGGAAATCCGCGCTACTTCTTCTTCGACGTGCTCACGAACGATCTCGGGCAGGTGCGTTTCGAGCCATTCCTTGAGGATCGGCCGAAGCAGTTCGCGCACGACGTCCTCCAGGCTGCGGCCAGGTGCAGGCATGGTCAAGGAAGGTTCTCCTGAAGATTCTTTGACAGCAATTGAAAGTTTAGCGAAGGCGGACGCCGTATCGGTCGCCACCTTTTCATCAACCAGTTTTTCGTCTTCAGTCTGGTCGCCCACTTTGGTGTCAGCCATATCGTTCTCCGAAACGGTTACTTCGTCGTCAGACGGTTTCTTGGGGGTCTCAGCCTTGGCTGTCTGGCCGCCCGATGCTTCAACTTCGTTGACCGCAGGCGCCTCCGGCGCCTTGCCCTTGGGGGCGGGCGCGGGCGGAGGGCTGGCCTCTTCCGCCGGCGGCTCATCATCAGTGATGATCCTCCGGATGGAAGCCAAGATTTCGTCCATCGTCGGTTCTTGCGCGGGCTGTTCCGGCATAGCTCTGTAGACCGTGGGGATCTGGGCGGGCGGGATGCCCCCCATGGATAGTCGCCCCCGCTTGATTCTGTAATCATTTTCACTACGGGTTGTCGAGCGGCAATACGCCGCGGTCCGGCGGAACCCCCTTTTGAATCGAAAGGTTAACTGTTTAGAGCGCGAAATTACGCCGCGGCTCGAAGCCTGCAAGCAGTGGTGGCGTCGAATCAAACAACACCCGCGCGGCCACGGTCTGCTCCGTCCGCACAAAGAGCTTGGCCCGTCCGACCGGGCCATCGCGCTCTACAACGCCAAGCCGACCGCCCAGCGCCAGCGCGGCCTTCCACGCCGACGGAACCTCGGCGACGGCCCCTTCGCAGATCACCACGTCCCAGGCGCCCAGGATAGACTCGCCTGCGTCAATCTGCGTCACCTCGAGTCCCATCAGTGCCAGGACAGCGGCGGCGTAAGGGGCCGAGATAGCCAGGGCCCTCTCGCCGATCCTCGGCTTAAGAGCCTGCAGCAGCTTGGCGACATCGCGAGGGCGCAGCAGCCAGCGGCCTGGCGCGTATTCGACCTCGGCGTCGGCATAAGCCAGCCAAGCCTTGCCGGCCGGCGCCAGATCCTCACGGGGGGCGGCGCGGAAGGCTTCGATCAGCGCCTGGTCGGTCACGTCCTGGGTGCGGATCTGGCTGTCGACCATGATCTCGCGCTGGCGGTTGAAATCGGCGCTCATGTTTCTGTATCTCCGGCGCGGCTTATAGGGCGCGCCTTCGGCGCTACGCAATCCGCTGAAGATTGCCCGGCGTCGGCGCATCTGTTAGGCGTCCCGTCCCCTCGGCGGCCTGGTGGCGGAGTGGTGACGCAGCGGACTGCAAATCCGTGCACGCCGGTTCGATTCCGGCCCAGGCCTCCAATGACGCAAAGCCGCCCCTAAACTCAGCAATGACCCGGCGCAGCCGTTGAAGCAGCGGCGCGAGTTCGACGCGTTTGCTGCGGTTGCCAGGGCGAAATCGCTGCTCCACAAGGGCTTCGCGCGCCGACGCCCAGATCGGAGCGGGGGACCGAATGCGACTGTTGGTGTGTGTGGTGTTACTTGCGGGAACGGTCGCCGGCCGGGCCTCGGCTGGAGACACGGTCGGATTTGGACCGCCGCCGGCCTGGATCGTCCCGGCGGCCCCTCTCGATGTGCACGGAAGCGACGAGGTCGTTCTGCGCGATCAGCAGCTGAAGTTCGAAACGAACCGTGTCCTCGACTACGAAGACACCGCCATGCGGGCAAACACCGCGGTGAGCCTCGGAATGCTCGGAACCCTCAAGCTGGATTGGCGACCCAGCCAGGGTGACCTCATCGTGCATCGGGTCGAAATCATCCGCGGCGACCAGGTCATCGACCTGCTCAAGAACGGGGCGAAATTCACAGTACTGCGCCGCGAGCAACAGCTCGAGCAGCAGGCGATCAACGGCGTGCTGACCGCCACGCTGCAGGTCGAGGGGCTGAAAGAGGGTGACATCCTCCGGGTGACGCGCACCATCACCTTCAGCGATCCGGCCTTGGGCGGACACGTGCAGGAAGCCGCCCCCCTGATCGGCGCGCCGATCAAGCTGGCGCAAGGCTCGACACGCCTGATCTGGCCAAAGGCCATGAACCTCGCTTGGCGAGTTTCCGCGCCCGACATCAAGTCGGTGCTCACCGCTCAAGGCTCCGAGATGGATTTGCGGATCGCGGAGCCCTTAGCCAAGCCAGACGACGTTCCGCCTCAGGCCCCGCCGCGCTTCGACCCGCCGCGGTTTGTCGAGGCGAGCAGCTTCGCGAAGGGGGGTGAGGTAGCCCAGGCCGCCCCGCCGCCAGCCGCGACCCCAAGGTTCGCGCCGCCGCCGCCCTGCGCATGGTCCAGGAGGAGATCCGCTACCTTTTCAATGGAGAAGCGGAAGGCAACTACACGCCCCAATCGCCGGTGGAGACGTGGGAAAAGCGGTATGGCGACTGCAAGGCCAAGGCGCTGCTGCTGACCGCAATGCTGCGGCGGCTGGGGATCGAGGCGGACGTGGCGCTGGTCAGCTCCCAACTCGGAGACCTGCTGCCCGAGCGCCTGCCAGCCTTCGCACCCTTCGACCACGCCATTGTCCGGGCTATGATCGACGGCAAGACCTATTGGCTCGACGGGACGCTGACCGGCACCCGGCTCGAAGATCTCGACACCGTTCCCCCGTTTCGCTGGGCGTTGCTGGCCCGCGCTGACGCGAAGGCGCTGGAGCCAATCGTCTTCAGCGCCCCTGCCCGCCCCCAGTTCACGATCGACATGACCATCGATGCGCGCGCCGGCCTGCATCTGCCCAAGCCGTTCAAGGTGAAGGTCACCGTGCGCGGCGTGCTGGTCAATGCGCTTCGCGAATTGCCGAACCAGCTACAGGGGAAGGACTACAACGAGGCCATCGACCGGATGGTCCAGTCCGCGGTGCGCGGCGCCTTTGTCGCTCACCGCTCGATGCAGATCGACGAGGACGCCGCCACGGCGGTGATAACCGCGGACGGCCTGACGGCTGATGATTGGAAACAACAGGGCGACCGGCTGGAATATGCCGTCCCCGCGCCCGTACCATCGAACGCGCTCGCCGTTGATCGGACCCGACCTGTCTGGTCGAGCATACCCGTCGCCATCCCGCCGATGAGCGCGCCCGCCGTGAGCTTCCACCTGATCCTGCCGAACGGCGGCGCCGGTTTCAGGCTCGAAAACGCCAGGGACCTGAACGACACCATCGCCGGGCGGCGAATCCAGTCTCACATGGCGCTCTCCGGGGGCGAGCTAACGGTCGAGGAGCGCGTCGATCCGGTAACTCTCGAGCTTCCGGCCGCCGCTTTGCCGGCGGAGCGCGCCAAGCTTGCGAGGGCGATCGCAGGGCAATCCTCGCTGGTGGCCGGACCCGACTGGCCGCCGCAGTGGCGGGAAGCGCGCGCGGCGCACGACAAGGGGCTGGACAAGCCGATCGAGAGTCTGATCGACGACCGGATCGCCGCCGATCCGAAGGAGACGAGCAACTATCTGCTCCGCGCCGGATGGCGGCTTGGCTACGGTGATCGCGACGGCGCGATCACGGACCTGACAACGGTGCTCACCCTCAGGCCGAGCGCCGACAATCATCTCACGCGCGCCAACCTCTATCTGTTGAAAGATGCTGGCAAGGGGGTGGCGGACGCACAGGCGGCTCAAGCCATCGAGCCGGAAGCGCCCGGTCCGACTCTCCTGTTAGCGCGCATCTATATGCGACAGCGCGACTACGCCGCCGCATTGTCGGCGATCGAGGCGGCTCTCCCACTGCAACAGGATCACAGCGTGCTCGACAGCCTTAAGGCCGAGGTGCTGGCCAAAGCCGGCCGTGCAGACGAGGCGCTGGCCCTGGTCGACCAGCTCAATCTCGACAAGCCGGGAAATCCCGAGCTGCTCAACACCCGCTGTTGGGTGAAGGGGATCGCCAAGCTGCAGTACGACACCGCGTTGAAGGACTGCACGCGCGCCATCGAGCTCAGCGACGCCAACGCCAACGCGCTGGACAGTCGGGGCCTGATTTATCTGCGGATGGGTCGCTACGACGAAGCGATCGCGGACTACGACGCCGCGCTACGCCTGCGCCCCGATGCGGCCGGAACCCTCTATGCTCGCGGCGTCGCCAGAACCTGGCTCGGTCAGGATGGGGCGGCCGACCTACGAGACGCCCACCTGATCGATCCGGATATTGAGACCGAGTACACGCCCTACGGAATCATTCCCAAGCATGGCCAATGAGCGGCCGCAGAACTGGCTAAGGGAACGAGCTGACCGTTTTCCTTGCTAGGCGGCCAGTCCGAGTCGATGCGCTGTCCGGGCCGAACCGAAGGGCTCATGAGCCTCAGCGGCAACCAGATCGAGGATCGCCATGCCGCCGGCGGTCGCAATTCGCTCGGCGATGATTGACCGGTGACACTCCTCGGCTTCGGCCTCGAAACAGACAAGGGCGACCCGGCGCCCAGCGGCGAGGCGCGCCAACTCCTGCATGGCGGCCTGAGCCTCTGGTGTCTCCAGATGGGCGGCATAGAGGCGCCTTGCTGCGGCAAAGTCCCGGGCTCGCGCGGCCAGACGCGCCGGCTTAGGCGCCCCGAGCGCGCGCAGGTGCAGATATCCGCGGCTGGCGGCCTTCATGCGAGCCGAGAGCTCGAATTTGGAAAATCCTCTGCGCCCGCTGGCCGCATCCGCCCTGACATCGACCAGGACGTCAACGCGTGCGACCGCCAGGGCGGAGTCAAAGCGTTCGGGTGTCGCGCCCTCGTAACCGATTGTGGAAATGGACCTCATTTGAACCCCCATTTTTATTGAGGGTGCAGCCAAGCTGGTTAACGTCAGGTTGAAGGCCGATGGGTGAGCAAGACCTCAGCTGAAGCGATAGTCCCCGTGCAGGGGCAGCGCCGCGCTGGGAGCGCCCATGCCGAGGGCCTTTTGTACCGCAGCGATCGCCGCCTGGAGATCCTCGGCTTCGGGACAAGCCTGGTCGCAGGCGCGCGCCCGGGCGGTGAGCACGCCCAGCTCGCCGGCTGCCTTGATGGTCTCGCCCTGCTGAGCTTCAGCAAGCGCCAGGTCGCGGCGCGACAAGACCGAGTCGGGATCGAACCTCACCGAGCGCGCAAAGGCCCGTTCGGCGGCCTTGAGATTGCCGGCTTCGAAGGCCGCCTGCCCAAGATTGTACTGCCGCTGCGCTTCGGGCTGCGCACACGCCAATCCTGGCGTCGAACACGCCATCAAAAGAATGGAAAAAGAACGCCAGCCGGCCACGGGTCGTCCTCCAGTTTCTTGTCGTTGTGGAAATTGGTAGCGGCGCTTTCCGCCCCTGGCAACCGGCCGCTTGCGCAGGGCTGGGGCGCAGCGTATTAGGGCGCCCCTTCGAGCATTCCTCGGTAGCTCAGTTGGTAGAGCAGCCGGCTGTTAACCGGCGGGTCGCAGGTTCGAGTCCTGCCCGGGGAGCCACCCCGCTTCGCACTTCAAGCGTGGCGGACGGAGTCAAAGCGAAGCTGGACGCGGCCACCGTCGAGCTAGCCGCGCAAGGTCTGGATGAGGTCGGCGATCCCGATGGACGCGAACGTGGAATAGGTATCCGAGACCGCATAAGGCAGGATGATCAGGTCGTTGTGGCGCATGGCTCCACATGTGTAGACGACGTTCGGCACGTAGCCTTCGCGCTCGCTCGGCTCAGGGCGCACAAAGGGCTCGACCGATCTGGCGATCACCCTGCAAGGATCGGTCTTGTCCAGGAGCACAGCGCCAATCGCATACCTGCGGACCGGGCCTACGCCATGGGTCAGCAATAGCCAGCCCTCGTCCAGTTCGATGGGCGACCCGCAGTTACCCATCTGCACGAACTCCCAAGGATACCTCGGCTTCAGAATTGGATGGCCGCCGTCCCAGACGCGCAAATCGTCCGAATAGACCAAATGCAGGTTCTCGTTGTCCTGCCGGCTGATCATCGCATAGCGGCCGGCGATCTTCTGCGGGAACAGGGCCATGCCCTTGTTCTTCGTCGCTCCTCCCCTCAGGGGACTCATGCGGAAGGAGAGAAAGTCCCTGGTTTCAATCAACTCCGACCTGATCGCCCGGCCGCTGTAGGCCGTGTAGGTGGCGTAGAAGGTCGTCTCCCCCTGGTCTTCGAGCGCCACGAACCGCGCATCCTCGATGCCATTCGCCTGCGCCTCTGTGATGGGGAAGACCACCCGCTCGCTGATATCTTCGTCAGGCCTAAATGCGACCTCGACTTCTTCTCCGTCCGGACCCCAAACCCGCGTGAGGACTCGCGGCACTGAAGCTAAGCGCTGTGGCGGATCGACGGCCACCGCGCCGTTCACATCAATGGTTCCCGTTCGGAAGGTCAGCGAGGAGACATGCCCCTCGCCCACCGCCCGCAGACTGAGGATGAAGCGCCTTCCGCCCGCCGGCGCGCCCGACTGATCGGGATGAGCTACGATACTGGGATTGAACAGCGCCGCGGACTCGAAGGAGTATTCATGCATGAAATAGGCGCCGATTAATTGGCGCTGCACCTCGCTGAACGCCGTGTGGTCGTTCAGCACCTCCTCCATTTCGTCGGCCCGCGCCCCGAATTTCTCCAGCAAGTGGCGATGACGTCCCTCGAAGTTTTCAAGCACATCGGCAAGCTGGGCCGTCGCCGCCTCTGGGTCGAGCGTCATCACCCGCTCGATGATGTGATGGGCACGAGTTTTTTCAGTGGGATTGAAGCCTGGGGGGTCGAGGGCCGGCTTGAATGGTCTCACGACCACCCGCGCGGGATCGGGACGCATGTGCAACGCCTGACGGTTCAGAAACGGAGCATCTGACAAGCTGAGCCTCGAGAGATCTGTCGACGGGCGGTCGCGATTCGCTGGAGCCTGCACGGCCCGCGGAGGTGTTAATAGCCGAGTCGCGCGAGGCGCCTGATCTCGGCGAGACCTAACAGGTATGAGACGACCGACTCGGCCCCGCAATTCTCATTGGCGCGATCAGGGTGCAGACCATCGCGACAGCATCCGGTTTCCACGTCGACGAGCGGCGTCGCCAGGTCGTTGGCGCCCAGGAACCAGGCGAAGGCGCGCTCAGCTTCGGCGCTCCAATTTGTCGGACTTTCGGTTCGTGCCGCCGCCAAGCAGGCCGATATGGTCGCCGCGGCTTCCAGCGGCTGTTGGTCGAAAGGCCTTGGCGGCTCGCGAAGACGGCCGAAGCTTGCCGAACCCACGGGGCGAAAGTGTCCTGCAGGCGCCGTCTGCTGCGCCGTCAGCCAGGTGAGCGACCTAAGCCCGGCGGCGATCTGACCCTCGGTGCTCGTAGAGAGACCAGTGACGATCAGCGCCTGCGGCAGGCGGGCGTTGTCATAGGCCAGCACGCTCTCGAACCAAACCCAATCGCTGGTCTCCGCCGCGACGAGGCGGGAAATCAGGCGGCCGGCGAGCAGGTCGCGCATGCGCTCGGCGGCCGCGTCGTTGACGACGGCGGCGCAATAGGCGTCCAGCCCGAGCAACGTGAAGGCCCAGGCGCGCGGAGACACAAACGCCTCGACGCTCGCCAGGGCGGCGGCGAACAGTTTCGCAGCCCACGCTCGACGTGGGGCGCTGGCGTCGTCGCGGGCGCAGGCGCCGAGCGCCCACAGCGTGCGGCCATGGCTGTCCTCCGATCCGACATCTTCCAGCCAGCGCCGGTCAAAGCTCATGAAATTGCGGAATCGCGCGGCATCCGGGTTCCAGGCGTGCTGCACGAAGGAAGCGAAACGGGCGACCAGCGCCTCCGGCAGCCGTGGCCCATCCTGTTCATCCAGGGCGACGGCCAGCAGCAGGGCACGGGCGTTATCGTCGACACAATAGCCGTGGGCCCGATCCGGGACGGCGTAGACCGCGTGCTGATAGATGCCGGTGTCGTCGCACATCACGTTCAGATGAGCGAACTGCAGATCCGGCGCTCGCCTCACGGCGAGGTTGCGACCGACAATTTAGGGCCGCCCGCATCCATCGTCCCCAGCGGGAGCGCCGCGCGGGCGCCTTCGAAAGCGCCGAGATAGCGCCGCGCGGTCTGCGCCCAGGTCATTGATCGGCCGCAGGCGTAGGCGCGGCGGCGCATGGCTTCGCGTCGAACGTCGTCGGTGAGGAGGTCGGCGATTTCTTTGCCGAGGGCCCTGGAGTCGCCAAACGGCACCAGCACGCCGCGACCGTCGGCCAGTAATTCCTTGGCGTGCCAATAGGGAGTCGAGACCACCGCTTTTCCGAGACCGAAGCTGTAGGCGAGCGTGCCCGACGTCATCTGAGCCTCGCTGAGGTAGGGCGTGACATAGATATCGGCCATGGAAATGAAGTCGAGCAGGGTCGGCAGATCGACGAACTGGTCGAGGAACACCACGTGGGCGGCAACGCCGCGATCGCGCGCCCGCGCGACCAGGCTTTCGCGATATGCCTCACCTTGCTGCCGGACGAGGTTCGGATGGGTCGCGCCCAGGACCACGTAGACCGCGTCAGGGCGACGATCGAGGATCGCCGGCATGGCGTCGATCATAACCTCGATCCCCTTGTTGGGCGACAGCAGCCCAAAGGTCAGAAATACCGTCCTGCCCGTAAAGCCATGGGCGGCTTTGGCTTCGTCGGGCTCGGTGAACGAAAAGTCAGGGATGCCGTGGGCGATGACCTCGATCTTCTCAGGCGGGACCGCGTACACGTCCTCCAAGAGGATGCGGGCCTTGTCGGCCATGACGATCGCCTTGGCGGACGCCTCGACCACCTGATCCAGCACGGCGCGCTGTTTGCGCGAAGGCTCGGCCAGCACCGTGTGCAGCGTGCTGACCACGGGCACGGCCAGTCGCGACAGCAGCGGGAGAAGGCGGTCGCCCGCCTCGCCGCCAAATATGCCGAACTCGTGCTGTAGAGAGACTACGTCAAATCCGCCCGCGTTCAGAAAGTCGGCGGCGCGCAGATAATCGCGCGGCTGATCCTCCCGGATCTGACAGCCCACGAGCGGCGGATAGTCGTAGCGTTGCCCGGCGTCGGTCATCGCCACTACGCTGGTGTGCAGGTCCGGGCGAGCGGTCGCGATGGCTTGGCGCAGATCGGTGGTGAATGTGGCGATGCCACAGCGCCTCGGCAGGGCGTTGCCGATCAGGGCCAGACGCCTGAGCGGCCTCATGTCGCGTTCTCCGGCGAGATCCGCCAAGCGCTAGGGGGGATTGCCTCGGTCAGGTTCCTGCCTCCGCAAAAGTCCCCACGAGAGCGCCATATGGTCGCGCGCTCGCGCAGGATGATTGCGTTCAATTCGCCCAGATCGAATAACGCGGATGGGCCGCGTTGGTTCGAGATGGCGACGAAACGCCGTAGTTGAGAATGGCCACACCCAGATGGCCCCGGCGCCACGCCCGCGCAAGCCGCTTGGCCGGCTTGCGCGTCTGCGGGGCCCCGCGCCTCAATAGCTGGCGCGTCGCTACGCGCCGGTTAGTGGGGCCTAGCGTCGTTAGCCGTATCGGTCACCGCATGTCCGGTAGACGATACATCCTTACCAGCGCCAGCCACGGTATTGCAGCCCGCAGTCGCCAAACTGGCGGCAAGCACCGCTAAAATGATCAAAGTACGCATGACTCTATTCTTTCCAATAGAACCGACAGGTTGACCCGCCGCAGTTACAACTATTTAGAAAGTAATAGGTTCCGCAGGGCGACTGAGATCTTGCAAGACGGCGTCGGCTCTTGCGCAGTTGGCCACGTCAGAACCCCAGGTCGCAAACATGCCAACCGCAGGGGCGACCATCACTTGCGGCGCCGTTTCTGGGCTATGTCGCTAGACGTGAAGGCCGCCAAATAGCCAGAGCACGATCAGCACGACAAGGATCAGGCCGAACACGCCACCCAGACCGGGAAGACCGTACGTCCTAT
>JBEKQJ010000151.1:0-7584 GCA_049519835.1 Caulobacteraceae bacterium
CCCCGACTAATGGCGTCGGCCAATTGCTCGAAGGCCTTCACGGACTGAGCCAGATCGAGACCATAGAAAAAGCCCATGTCGACTTCGGAGTCGCGGAGGCGGAGATCAGCGACGACCCGCGTATCGGACTCCTTGCTCGCGCTCGGAGCGTCGACCCTGAAAGCGATCGATCGAATATCGAGGCTCTTGGCTGGATACTGCGGGCTGCCCAAGCTCGGCTCGTCGTCTATCGTCAATCCGCCGAACGCGGCCTTGAAATTCGCCAGTGGCAACGCCACATAGTTGTCCTCGCCGCGCGGCGGAGCGAACGAGGCCTCATAAGTCAGGACGCCCCCGAGCCCGCGGCTCCTCTTCTCGCTCTCGTCCGTGGTGATGACCATCGTCCACCGCGCGGGCGCGTCCGACCGGGCGATGAAATGAAAGCCGTAGAACCGCGAGACCTGGCTGCGAATGACCTCGGCCTCCGCCTCACGATTTCCGCCCAGTATCCTCTCGTCCCACGGGTAGACCTTTTCGTCCGCTTCGGCGCTGGGACGTCGTTCGCTGGGGCGGGTCGAATCGATGCGGGAAGGATTGGAAGCCAGGACCACGGCCTTCGCGTCGCCTGCGGCCACGGGAACCTTGAAATAGGCGGATCTCGGCCGCTCGGGACCGCCGCCGAGCTCCGCCTGGATCAAGAGATCCTTACCGCGGCGGGTCGCTTGGATCCTCGGATCCCCATCGTGCCGGCCGTCCCTCTGGACTCCCTTCTCTGTTCCCAGCTCGAGCGCGTCCGCGTCGAGCTCGATCCGGTCGCCTTGCGCCGAGAAAGGATCAGCCGAGCCCTTCTGGACGCGACCGGATCCATCGGCGGGGAGCTCGGCGATCGCCTCCGAGCGAGCGACGGGCTCGCGGGCCGCCTCGCGCAATTCGACCAAGGCGGGGCCGGATCGGCCGGGACCCGCCGCGGGGTCCTTCGCGGACACGACATCGCCTGCGACGGGAGCCGGGACTGGGGCGGCCGTCGCGGCGTCGGCGGGGACGGCCGGGGCGGCCGCAGGCAGGGCGGCGACGGCCGCGGGAGCGGCTGCGGGCAAGGCGGCTACGGCCGCGAGAACGGACGCGGGCAGGGCGGCGGCTCGCAGGGCGGGCGCGGCCAGCGACGCGGCGACGGCGACGGGCGCGATGCTCGCGGGCGCGGCGATGACGGAGCGCGCGGACGCGGCGGCTTCGCCGCTCAGGGCGGCGGGAGCGACCTCGACCTGCGCCGAGGCCGCGAGCGCGCGCAGGACGAGCGCCGCGGCCGCGAAGGAGCTCCACGGCCCGCGGCGGAGCCGAGAAAGACCGTGCATGTCATTATTGTACGACCGGTCCGGCCGCGGATCCCTAGGGCTCTCGGCACGATCGCGGGGGCAATAGGCCCTACGCCGGAACGGGACCTCCGGGCGCTTGACGCGCGGCGGAAAGATTGTCTCAATCTTCGTGCAGTTACTCCTGGGGCCGAGGAGACCATGCCCACTCTCGCCGATCGTTCCGCCGTGCTCACCGCCGAGGCGGCCGCGTTCCTGACGGATCTGGAGCGCCGTTTCGGCGCGCGCCGTCGCGCGCTGCTGGACGCGCGGCGCGAGCGCCAGGCGCGCCTGGACGCGGGCGAGCTCCCCGATTTCCCGAAGGAGACCGCGGACGTGCGCCGCTCCGCGTGGAGCGTGCGCCCCGCGCCTCAGGACCTGCTCGACCGCCGCGTCGAGATCACCGGCCCCGTCGACCGCAAGATGGTCATCAACGCGCTGAACTCCGGCGCGAAGGTGTTCATGGCGGACTTCGAGGACTCGCACGCGCCCACGTGGGAGGCGACTCTCGCGGGCCAGGTCAACCTCTCCGACGCGATCCGCCGCGCGATCGCCTACGTCAGCCCCGAGGGCAAGTCCTACGCTCTCAAGGACAAGACCGCGACCTTGCTGTGCCGCCCGCGCGGCTGGCATCTCACGGAGAAGCACTTCCTCGTCGACGGACAGCCGATGTCCGCGAGCCTGTTCGACTTCGGCCTCTATTTTTTCCGCAACGCGAAGGAGCTGATCGCGCGCGGCACCGGCCCGTACTTCTACCTGCCCAAGCTGGAGAGCCGTCACGAGGCGCGGCTGTGGAGCGACGTGTTCGTCTCCGCCGAGAAGGCGCTGGGGCTGCCGCTCGGGACGATCCGCGCCACCGTGCTCATCGAGACCATCCTGGCCGCCTTCGAGATGGACGAGATCCTGCACGAGCTGCGCGAGCACTGCGTCGGCCTCAACTGCGGCCGCTGGGACTACATCTTCTCCGTGATCAAGAAGTTCTCCGCGCGCCCCGAGTTCGTCATGCCCGACCGCGCGCAGGTGACGATGACCACGCGCTTCCTGCGCTCCTACTCGCGCCTGCTCATCGAGACCTGCCACAGGCGCGGCGCGCACGCCATGGGCGGCATGGCCGCCCAGATCCCGATCAAGGACGACCCGGCCGCCAACGCGGCCGCGCTGGAGAAGGTCCGCGCCGACAAGGAGCGCGAGGCCGGCGACGGCCACGACGGCACCTGGGTGGCGCACCCCGGGCTGGTCCCGCTCGCGCAGGCGGTCTTCGACCGCCTCATGCCCGAGCCCAACCAGCTCGGCCGGCGGTTGCCGGACTTGAAAGTGACGGCCGCCGACTTGCTGGCCGTGCCCGAGGGCGCGATCACCGAGGGCGGGCTGCGCTTGAACCTGTCCGTCGGCGTGCAGTACCTGGCCGCGTGGCTGTCCGGCAACGGCTGCGTGCCGATCAACAACCTCATGGAGGACGCGGCCACGGCCGAGATCTCCCGCGCGCAGGTCTGGCAGTGGATCCGCCACCGCGCCAAGCTCTCCGACGGCCGCGCCGTCGACCTGGCGCTGGCGCGCGCGCTGCTGGCCGAGGAGCGCGCCAAGATCAAGCCCGAGCGCTACGACCCGGGACGCTTGAAGGAAGCCGCCGAGATATTCGAGACGATGTTCGCCGCCGAGCGCTTCACCGAGTTCCTCACCATCCCCGCCTACGAGCGGATCGACTGACACGGAGACCCCCATGCGCGCGCACAAGCACGAATACGAGAACAGCCGCCTCGAGCACGAATGGAAGACGAGCTCGCGCTGGAAGGGCGTGACGCGGCCCTACAGCGGCGCCGACGTCGTGCGCCTGCGCGGCTCGGTGCGCCTGCACTACACGCTCGCCTACCTGGGCGCCAAGAAGCTGTGGCACCTCCTCAATACGGAGGACTTCGTGCGCGCGCTGGGCGCGGTCACCGGCAACCAGGCCGTGCAGATGGTGCGCGCGGGCCTGAAGGCGATCTACGTCAGCGGCTGGCAGGTCGCCGCCGACGCCAACGACGCTCTCCAGACCTATCCCGACCAGAGCCTGTATCCCGTGCTCTCCGTCCCGCACCTGGTCTCGCGCATCAACAACTCGCTGCTGCGCGCGGACCAGATCGACACCGCGAAGGGCGCGCGCACCGTGCGCTCCTGGCTGGCGCCCATGGTCGTCGACGCCGAGGCCGGCTTCGGCGGGCCGATCAACGTCTTCGAGCTGATGAAGGCCATGATCGTGGCCGGCGCCGCGGGCGTGCACTTCGAGGACCAGCTCGCCTCGGCCAAGAAGTGCGGCCACATGGGCGGCAAGGTGCTGGTGCCCACCCACGAGTTCGTCACCAAGCTGGTCTCCGCGCGCCTGGCCTCCGACGTGCTGGGCGTGCCCACCATCGTCGTCGCGCGCACCGACGCCGACTCGGCCAGCCTGCTGACCAGCGACTCCGACGAGCGCGACCGCCGCTTCATCACCTCGCGCGAGCGCACCGTCGAGGGCTTCTTCCCGATCAAGTCCGGGATCGAGCCCGCGATCGCGCGCGGGATCGCCTACGCGCCGTACTGCGACATGCTCTGGTGCGAGACCTCGCACCCCGACCTGGGCGAGGCCAAGGCCTTCGCCGAGGCGGTGCACAAGGCCCACCCGGGCAAGCTGCTCGCCTACAACTGCTCGCCGTCGTTCAACTGGAAGAGCAAGCTCGACGACGCCACCATCGCCAAGTTCCAGCGCGAGCTGGGCGCGATGGGCTACAAGTTCCAGTTCGTCACCCTGGCCGGCTTCCACAGCCTCAACCACGGCATGTTCGAGCTGGCGCTGGGCTACAAGGACCACGGCATGGCCGCCTATTCCGAGTTGCAGCAGAAGGAGTTCGCCTCCGAGGCGGCCGGCTATTCGGCGACGCGCCACCAGCGCGAAGTGGGCACCGGCTATTTCGACCAGGTGGCGATGACCATCTCGGGCGGCGCCTCTTCCACGACTGCCCTGGCTGACTCCACCGAAGCCGCCCAGTTCAAGAAGGAAGCGGCCTGACGACCATGGACGCCCCGACCGCGCCGACGATCGAGATCCTGGGTTCGACCGAAGGTCGGGCCCAGGAGATTCTCACGCCCGAGGCTTTGGCCTTCCTCGGCGACCTGCACAGGCGCTTTGACGCTCGTCGACGCGAGTTGCTGGCCGCCCGCGCGGCGCGGCAGGAGCGCTTCGACTCCGGCGAGCGGCCGGATTTCCTGTCCGAAACCAAGGCCGTTCGCGACGGCGACTGGAAGGTCGCGCCGATCCCGGCCGATCTGCAGGACCGCCGCGTGGAGATCACCGGGCCGGTGGACCGCAAGATGATCATCAACGCGCTCAACTCGGGCGCCAAGGTGTTCATGGCCGATTTCGAAGACGCGACCTCGCCCACCTGGCGGAACATCGTCGACGGCCAGATCAACCTGAAAGACCGCTGGAACGGCAAGCTGGACTTCACCGATCCGGCCAACGGCAAAGCCTATGCGCTCGGACCGGGGCCGGCCGTGCTGATCGTTCGGCCGCGCGGTTGGCACCTGCCAGAGCGACATATCCGGGTGGACGGCGAGGTGATGTCCGCCTCCCTCGCCGACTTCGGCCTCTACTTCTTTCACAACGCCCACGCCCAGATCGCTGGCGGCACGGGTCCGTATTTCTACCTGCCGAAGATGGAGTCACACCTCGAAGCGCGGCTGTGGAATGACGTCTTCGTCCACGCCCAGCAGACGCTCGGCGTGCCGCAAGGGACGATCAAGGCGACGGTGCTGATCGAGACGCTGCCCGCCGCCTTCGAGATGGACGAGATCCTCTACGAGCTGCGGGCGCACATGGCCGGGCTCAACTGTGGCCGCTGGGACTACATCTTTTCCTACATCAAACGAATGGGTCGCCAGAGCTGGGCGCTGACTCCCGACCGGGCGCTGATGGGCATGGGAGCAGCGTTCCTGCGCGCCTATTCGCTCAAGCTGATCCAGACCTGTCACCGGCGCGGCGCCTTCGCCATGGGCGGCATGGCGGCTCAGATTCCGGTCAAGGGCGATCCGCAGGCCAACGAGGCCGCCTTCGCGCGGGTGCGCGCCGACAAGGAGCGGGAGGCCGGCGACGGTCACGACGGCACCTGGGTGGCTCACCCCGACCTGGTGCCGGTGGCGATGGAGGTGTTCGATCGCCTGATGCCTGAGGCCAATCAGCTTGGAAAGCTGCGCGAAGACGTCGAGGTCACCCGTGAGGACATGCTCAGGGTTCACGAAGGCCAGCGCACCGAGCGAGGCCTGCGCGAGAACATTCGCGTCGGCGTGCAGTACATCGAAGCCTGGCTGCGCGGCCGCGGAGCCGTGCCGCTCTACAATCTGATGGAGGATGCGGCCACCGCCGAGATCAGCCGCGCCCAGATCTGGCAGTGGATCGTGCAGGCCGCGAAGCTGGACGACGGCCGGATCGTGACGCGCGACCTCTTCAAGGCTTTGCTCTCCGAAGAGATGGCGGACCTTCGCAAGGTGATCGTCGGCTTCGATGACGGGCTGTTCCCGGAAGCCATCCGCATCTTTTCCGAAATGAGCCTCTCGGAGCAGTTCGAGGAGTTCCTCACCCTGCCCGCCTATGAGGCGCTCAAGGACTGACCTTGCGGCGCCGTTGACGCCCCTCCGGCCGGCGCGGCTTAATACGCCCGTTTGAAGAAAGACGCCGCGCGACCAGCGCGCGCCCCGCCCCAAGAGGAAGCCCATGACCGCACTGAACGCCGTGACCGACTACACGCTCGACGGCGAGGTCGGCGTCATCACGCTCAACTCGCCGCCTGTGAACGCGCTCTCGGCGCCGGTGCGCGACGGCATCGCCGAGGGCGTCAAAGCCGGACTCTCTGACCCAGGCGCCAAGGCGATCGTGCTGATCTGCGAGGGGCGGACCTTCATCGCCGGCGCCGACATCACCGAATTCGGCGGCGCGCAGAAAGGCGCCAACCTGTTTGAAGTCATGGACGGCATGGAGAACGCCTCCAAGCCGATCATCGCCGCCATCCACGGCACGGCGCTCGGCGGGGGGCTGGAGACCGCCCTCTGCTGTCACTACCGCGTCGCCGTCCCCTCGGCGCGCTGCGGTCTGCCGGAGGTCAACCTCGGGCTCCTGCCGGGCGCCGGCGGCACGCAACGGCTTCCTCGCATCGTCGGGGTGGAAAAGGCGCTGGAGATGATGACCGGCGGGACCCACGTGCCGGCCAAGGCTTGCCTGGAGATGGGCCTCGTCGACGAATTGGTCGAGGAAGGCAAACTGCGCGATGGGGCCTTGGCCTTCGCCCGCAAGGTGGTGGCCGAAGGCTGGCCGCTGAAGAAGGTTCGCGACCGTGACGAAAAGGTCGCCGCCGCGCGCGGCCATCCGGAGATCTTCGCTAACTTCCGCAAGGCCAACGCCCGCAAGTTCCGCGGCTTCCTCGCCCCCGAGTACAACATCCGCTGCGTCGAGGCGGCGGTGAACGAGCCTTTCGCCGACGGCCTCAAGACCGAGCGCAAACTGTTCATGGAGCTGATGACCGGCCCGCAGAGCGCGGCGCAGCGCTACGCCTTCTTCGCGGAACGCGCGGCGGCCAAGATCCCGGACGTTCCGGACGACACCCCGGTCATCCCCGTGAATTCGGTGGGGATCCTCGGCGCCGGCACCATGGGTGGCGGCATCGCCATGAACTTCGCCAACGCCGGCGTCCCGGTGACGATCGTCGAGGTAAAACCAGAAGCGCTCGACCGCGGCCTCTCCGTGATCCGCAAGAACTATGAGCGCACGGCCGCGCGCGGCGGCCTCACGACCGACGAGGTGGAAAAGAGCATGGCCCTGATCAAGGGCTCGCTCGACATGGGCGACTTCAAGGACGCCGACCTCGTCATCGAGGCGGTGTTCGAGCGCATGGACATCAAGAAGGACGTGTTCGGCAAGCTGGACGCGATCTGCAAGCCGGGCGCGATCCTGGCCACCAATACCTCGGCGCTCAATATCGACGAGATCGCCTCGGTGACCAAACGGCCGGAGGCGGTGATCGGCCTGCACTTCTTCTCGCCGGCCAACGTCATGAAGCTGCTCGAGGTGGTGCGGGCCGACAAGACCTCCAAGAGCGTCATCGCCACTTCGATGAAGCTGGCCAGAAAGATCGGCAAGATCGCCGTGCTGGTGGGCGTCACGCCCGGGTTCGTCGGCAATCGCATGCTGTTCCAACGTCAGCGCGAGGCCCAGAAGCTGGTCATGGAAGGGGCCATGCCCTGGGACGTC
>JBEKQJ010000152.1:0-7518 GCA_049519835.1 Caulobacteraceae bacterium
CGTGATCTTCGCCGGCTTCATCGCCGTCTTCGCCCTTCTGCTCTGGCTATTCGCCCGCTTCTCGCTGCTTGGCGCAATGATGGTCCAGGACGGCAAATTCCACTTCGGCGACGCCTGGGCCCTCACTCGCGGTCGGTTCTGGAGCCTGTTTCTGCTGGGGGTGCTGCTGGTCGTCATCCTCTTGGTGCTCGAGGTGGTGATTGGCGTGGCCGCACTGGCCATCGGCTTCGGAGTCGCGGGTCCTGCTATCGGTGACTTCAAGACCTTCATTCGGCGGCCGCCGGCTGAGATATTGGCCAGCCTGACGCCGGCCTTCATCCTGCTGGCCGTGCTGTTCGTCCCGGTCCAGGGTGCGCTCTACGCCATTCTGGTCGCGCCTTGGGCAAGAGTGTACCGCGAGATCGCTCAGCCGGACGTAGCGGCGACATTCGCCTGAGACGACGATGTTCGAGATTGGACCTGCCCTCGCCGCCGCGGCGCGCTTCTGGCCGGCCGCCTGGAAGGTGTCCTGGGCGTCGCTTGCACTCAGCATGGCGACCCTGGTCCTGGCCTTGCGCTTCGGCGGGTCGGCTTGGATCGCCGCGATCCCTGCGGCGCTCGTCGCGCGGGGCGGGCTGATGCGAATTGCCTTCGATCTCCAGCCCACGGGACCCGGCGGCCTGCAGGTCGGCAGACCCGAAGCTCGACTGGCCGCCGTCTGGATCCTGGTGGCGCTCTTCCTGGCTATCCTCGCGGCGCTGGCCTTCGTGTTGCTGCTCTCGGTCTCCTTCGCTGTGGCTTCGGCCGGACCGGGGTTTAATTCGAAATCCGTGATGACCTATGGGCCGGCCATCGACGCGCGCGGGCGGATTGTGTTGGCGATTACGGCATTGGCTGTCGGCGCGGGCATTGCCTGGGCCTGGGCGCGCACCTCTCTCGCCGAAGCGGCGAGCATGAGCCGCGGCCGGATTGAGGTGTTGAACTCGTGGAAGGCGACCTCCGGCTTGGGGTGGCGTCTGCTTTTGGCGCATCTCGTGCTTGCCGCGCCATTAGTTGCCGCGATGTTCGCTGGGCCGGCTGGAGCCTGGGCTTTTCCCCTGGCCGAGGGTGCGGTGTTTGGCGGCCTGTGGCTTCCCATGACCACCGGACTCATGGCCTATGCTTGGCGGACCGCCGCATGAGACCGCTCTCCGCCTACGAAGCCTCCGGCGCGGGTTTCCGCCTCATTCGCCGTGAGCCGCGCGCCGTCCTGGCCTGGGCGCTGCTGTGGTTCGTGACGTTCTCGGCCGCGGCCTGGACTGTCGCGGCCAGCAAGCCGGTCGCTGCGGTGCGGGCGCCGGCGCCGGCAACGCTGGGCGATGCGGCAGCCCGGTTCGGCCCCTATGGCGCCGCCGTCGTCGCCCTCTTCATGCTGGTCTGGCTGGTGACGGTTGTGGCCATCTATCGAGCCGTTCTGCGGCCGAACGAGCGGCGCTGGTTCTATCTGCGGTTCGGCCCAGATGAGCTGAGGCTGGGTGTCCTGACCCTCGCGGCATGCCTGGCCGCGGTGCCGCTCGGCGGCGCGCCGGCCTATCTCGTGTTCGTGCTCACCACGCCGTTCCTGCGATTTCTGCCTGACGCGACACGTGACATCGCCGGGCTGGGGGTGCTCATCACGGTGTGGCTGGATGTTTGGCTGGGCGTGCGGCTGTCACTGATCGCAGTCGAGACCTTTTCTGAGCGCCGCTTTCATCTCACCGCCTACTGGCCCCTGACGCGTGGGCGGTTCTGGTATCTGCTTGGCGGATATTTTCTGTTTTTCCTGGTTCTGCTCGGCCTGACGGTGGTGTTCCTGCCATTGATGGGGCTGATCGCCGGACCCGTGCCGGAACTCCGCGCCGGGGACTTGATCGAGCGCGGCGGCCTCCTCGTGCGGGCCGGGGGGCTGACCGCGGTGATATCTATCTTCTGGACTCTCAGCGCGACATTGTTCTGCGCCGCTCAAGCCCATGCGTTCCGCGCCATTGTGGGGGGCGGCCGCGCTGGGGTCGCGCCGGCATGAGTCACCGATTGCTTGCGAGCGTCGCCAGGGCGCCGACAGTTGGCGAAGGACTGATCTTGGGGGAGGCGGCTTGGTGCGACTGCTGATGGTTGTGGCCCTCTGCGCAATGACGGCCGGCGCCCACGCGCAGCTTTCCAGCCCCGATCGGGCCAAGTTTATCGCGCGGGCGCGAGCGAGCTGCGAGCGGAGCGTCGCCAGCCAACCGCTTCTGGCTGGCGGGTCGCGTCGGTCGTTTGCCTCACTTTGCGGCTGTGCCGCGCGCAAGATCGCCGATTCCACTGACTATTTGGACTACTGGATCAGAAGGCCCGGGCAGGCGGCCGCCTCACCGATCAGTCCAGGGGACATTCCGGCCCCGGTGCTGGACCTGGTTCAGGAGTCGCTCTCCGAGTGCCTGCAGGAGCGCGGCAACTACATTCCGGGCGCGACCGTCAAGCCGAATCGGTGAGTGACGTCAGGCGGCCGACTGGACGCTCGATACAGCCTTCCAGCGACCGCCTTTTTCCCGCTGCAGATGAACAATCGTCCCGACGCAGTCCTGGGGTCCGTCGCATAGACGGTCCTGCAGCAGGGCGTCGCGCCCATCAGCGCTGACGATCGGCAATGAGAGCGAGAGCACGTCGGCGCCATAGGTCGGCAGGGAAACGATATCTGCGTTCGCGGCCGTAACGCGGGCGACGGCGTCGTCCCCGGTGGTGATCTTGGCCTTGGTCAACTCCGCCTGGAGCCCCGGACAGGCGTCGAGGGGGCTCTGAGCCGGCAGGGATAGGAAGGCGTCGGCCAGGCTCTGGGAAGGCGCATCACCGGTCCAGCCAGCCTGCAGCAGCGTCTCGGTGGTGAAGGCTCCGCTTTCCTGCGTGTCCGGCGCCGCCGCCACGATCAACGGCGTCGGGTGCTTGCCCCGCTTCGTGAAACTCATGATCACGTCAAGCGCGGCGACGCAGGCCGGGTTCTGGGCCTCGGCAGCCAGAGCGACGCCTGGCGCGGCGCTGGCGAGGACAAAAAGGGCGGTGAGCCCGAGTCGCGTTCTCATGCAGAGGCGCTTACCTTTGCACGGGCCGGTTTGGCCAGAGCCGCGATGCGTTCGGTCTGGCGGCGCAGCAGTTCTGCTAGGTAACGTCCTGTCCAGCTAGCCTCATCCGCGGCGACGGTCTCGGGCGTTCCGGCGGCGATGATGCGGCCGCCCCCGTCGCCGCCCTCGGGGCCGAAATCAAGAATCCAGTCGGCTGTCTTCACGACGTCGAGGTTGTGCTCGATGACCACTACGGTGTTGCCCTGGTCGACCAGCTCGTGCAGCACTTCCAGCAGTTTTCGCACATCCTCGAAATGCAGGCCGGTGGTCGGTTCGTCGAGAATGTACAGCGTGCGGCCGGTGGCGCGGCGCGACAGCTCCTTGGAGAGCTTGACCCGCTGGGCCTCGCCCCCGGACAGCGTCGTCGCCTGCTGGCCAACCTTCACGTAGCCGAGGCCCACGCGCTTCAAGGTCTCCATCTTGTCGCGGATAGATGGCACGGCTCTGAACATCTCCGCCGCTTCCTCGACGGTCATATCGAGCACGTCGGCGATCGACTTGCCGCGGAACAGGATCTCAAGCGTCTCGCGATTGTAGCGCCGCCCCCGGCAGACGTCGCAGGTGACATATACGTCCGGCAGGAAGTGCATCTCGATCTTGATCAGGCCATCGCCCTGGCAGGCTTCACAGCGGCCGCCCTTGACGTTGAAACTGAAGCGTCCGGGTCCGTAACCGCGCGCCTTGGCCTCGGGAAGGCCCGCGAACCAGTCCCGGATGGCCGTGAACGCGCCGGTGTAGGTGGCCGGATTCGATCTCGGTGTGCGCCCGATCGGGCTCTGATCAATATCGATGACCTTGTCGAACTGCTCGAGGCCTTCGATCCGTTCGTAAGGGGCCGGCGCGTCGGAGGCGTTGTTCAACCGTCGGGCCGCGGCCTTGTAGAGCGTCTCGATGGTGAAGGTCGATTTCCCACCGCCCGACACGCCGGTGATGCAGGTAAACACGCCCACCGGAATTTCGCCGGTAACGTGCTTGAGGTTGTTGCCGGTCGCTCCAGTCACGCGGACCATGCGCTTGGCGGAAATCGGCCGGCGGCGCTCGGGAACGTCGACGCGGCGCTCACCGCGAAGGTAGAGCCCGGTGAGGCTGTCGGGCGAGGCGATGATCTCCTCGGGCGTACCCTCGGCCACAACCTCGCCCCCATGGATGCCGGCCGCCGGCCCCATGTCGATGACGTAGTCAGCGGCGAGGATGGCTTCTTCGTCATGCTCCACGACCAGCACGGTGTTGCCGAGATCGCGCAGGCCTTTGAGGCTTTCCAGCAGGCGGGCGTTGTCGCGCTGGTGCAGGCCGATGGAAGGCTCATCCAACACATAAAGGACGCCGGTGAGGCCCGAGCCGATCTGGCTGGCCAGGCGAATGCGCTGGCTTTCGCCGCCGGAAAGCGTGCCTGAGGCGCGAGACAGATTGAGATATTCCAGACCGACATCGACGAGGAATCTCAAGCGGTCGTTGATCTCCTTGAGGATACGGCGAGCGATCTCGAGCTGCGTGCCGCCGAGCTCGTGCTCCAGCCCGGCGAACCAGTCATGGGCCGGTCGGATGGCGAGCACCGAGACCTCCGCGATGTTCCGTCCCGCCACCTTGACGGCGAGGGCTTCGGGCTTGAGGCGCGCCCCGCCACAGGCCTCGCAAGGCGTCTCCGACTGATAGCGGGCCAGTTCCTCGCGAACCCAGCTGGAGTCTGTCTCGCGCCACCGCCGTTCGAGGTTCGGCAGCACGCCCTCGAAGGTCTTGTTGACTTCGTATTTCCGCGCATTGTCGTCGTAGACGAATTGAATCTTCTCTGACCCCGAGCCTTGCAGGATCACACTGCGGGCCGCCTCGGGGAGCTTCCACCACGGTTCGTCCATCGAGAAGCCGAAGTGGCGGGCGAGCGCCTGCAGAGTCTGGGTGTAGAGCGGTGAGGGGCCCTTGGCCCAGGGCGAGACGGCGCCCTTGTGCAGGCTCTTGTCCTTGTCCGGGATGACGAGGTCGACATCAAAGGCGAGCTTCATGCCCAAGCCGTCGCACACCGGGCAGGCGCCTGCCGGGTTGTTGAACGAAAATAGCCGTGGTTCGATTTCGGCGATGGTAAGGCCGGAGACCGGACAGGCGAACTTTTCGGAAAAGATCAGCCGCCGAGGTTCCGTCTCGCCCTGGGCCATCTCGGCCCATTCAGCCGCGGCGATGCCGTCGGCGAGGCGGAGGGCCGTTTCGAGGCTGTCCGCATAGCGGCTCTCCTGGCCCGCACGGGTGACGAGGCGGTCCACGACCACATCGATGTCGTGCTTGAAATTCTTCTCGAGCGCGGGCGCGTCCTCGATGGGAAAAAACTCGCCGTCGATCTTGAGCCGCTGGAATCCGGCCTTGCGCCATTCGGCAATCTCTTTGCGGTATTCACCCTTTCGGGCCCGCACCACCGGGGCGAGGAGGTAGATTCGCTCGCCATCTGGAAGGGCGGTGAGTTTGTCGACCATCTGGCTGACGGTCTGGCTCTCGATCGGCAGGCCGGTGGCCGGTGAATAGGGGACGCCCGCGCGCGCCCAGAGCAGGCGCATGTAGTCATGAATTTCAGTGACCGTGCCCACGGTCGAGCGCGGATTGCGGCTGGTGGTCTTCTGCTCGATCGAAATAGCTGGCGAGAGACCTTCGATCAGGTCCACGTCCGGCTTGCCCATTAACTCAAGGAACTGTCTGGCGTAGGCCGAAAGACTCTCGACGTAACGTCTCTGCCCCTCGGCGTAGATGGTGTCGAAAGCCAGACTCGACTTGCCCGAGCCGGAGAGGCCGGTGAGCACGACCAACTGCCCGCGCGGAATATCCACGCTGACATTCTTGAGATTGTGCTCGCGCGCGCCGCGCACGCGGAGGAATCGGCTTTGTTCGAACATGGCGCCTGCTATCAGGATCGCCCCAATCTAATAGCTGGAGTCGCCGGCGCAGCAAGAACAAACGAAGAACGAGCGTTTATATCCTCAGCGCGCGCCCATGAACCAAGCCGAATCGCCTCTATCGTCGTCTGCAGCGATCCTCGCGGGCGCCGCGACGGCGGTCGGTTTGGCCTTGGGCTTGCGGGTCTTGGCGGGTTTGGCCGGCGCCACACCGATCGCCTCAGGCTCAGGTTCGGGCGCAGATTCTATCTCCGCTGGGGCGATTCCCGCCGCTGCGGCTTGGAGTCGGCGCAGCGCGCTCGGGACATCGCCCTCGACCATGAGGGGGGTGTCCTTGCCGACAAGGTAGATTGCAGGATCGCCTTCGATGGTTTCTCGCACCTGGGTGACCTGATTGGGCGCGATGTAAATCGCGAGGCCATTGTCGCGCATTATGAAACGGGCAAACGCCGACATGATCCCCTGAACCCCTGTCTGGAGCGGATATTGTGGTCAGGAGACTAGCAAGAACGCGCCCACTCAGATCTGCGACACGTTGGCGCGCTTAGAGACGCCCTCTAGTCGAGGGGTGCAAGTTCTGGGGGACGGCGTCGCCGGGCCTCTCGCACCGAGTGAGGTTTATTGTACGCCGCCTGCACTAAGTACGCTTGGCGCGCGAACCCCGGCTATTCCGTCGTCGTCCGCAGCCCCGGATCCATAGAGAGACCGCTTCACACGACATGTTCCTTATGGGGTCCAGACGGCTCCCTTCGCGAGCGCAATAAGAGCCATTTTATTGTCATTTCGCGCCAATCTGGTTGCGGTTGTGGTAGAATTTTCCTCGATGGCTCCGGGCGATAACGACAACGCAGGGACGCAATCAGCCAGCGCGATCCCGGCGCCGATGGCCTTTTTCCAGCTGATTGCGAGGCGCTTCGGCTCCGACGCCACCCTGCGCCAGGCGATTCTTGAAGGGACGGGCGTGTCCGCTGACGAACTGGACGATCCGCGCACGGAGATCAGTTTTGCCCAACACATGCGCCAGGTCGACAACATGGACCGGCTGTTCGGCGACGGCTGGCTCCTCGACGCGCCGGAGCTATGGAACACTGCGGCGCGCGCGCCGCTTGGCGTGGCGGTCGCCACCTCCGCCACCGTGGCCGAGGCGCTCGAGGTGGCCGCGGGGCACCTTGGCGAAGCTCTGCCGCGCCAGCGGGTTAGATTGGTGCGGCTCAAGGGAGCAGTGGCGCTGCGGCACGAAAGCCGCTTGGCGCTCTCGGACCGTCAGCGTCGCTTCGTCGTCTCAGGGGTTCTCCTCGGTCTGGGAGCCATGTTTGGGGACCTGTTGGGGCCTGCACGGTCGAAAATGCGCCTCGAATTCGAATGGCCCGCGCCGGCCTGGCGGGAAAGGCTGGAAGCCGCCTTTGGCTGCGAAACCCACTGGGAGGAGCCGTTCAACAGTCTGGTAGTTCCCGCCGAGCTGTTGGATCTACGATCGCCCTTGGCCGACCCCGCGCTCCACGAAATGGCGCTCGCCTCGCTGGAAAGTCGCGGGCGCGGCAAGGCTGACGGGA
>JBEKQJ010000153.1:0-17272 GCA_049519835.1 Caulobacteraceae bacterium
TTTTGGCCGGCGGTGGCCGTCCTCGTCGTGATCTTCCTGATCGGACAGTACATGATCAACCGGATGGTCAACTTCAAGTATTAGAAACGAGTCGCCATGTCCCTGTTTCTATCGCTCTTTGTCGACCTCGCGGCCTTTCTCCTTGTCGCCGTAGGCGTGTTCCTTGTCGCCCGTCGCTGGGAGACGGCGCAGAGCGTGGAGCGGCGGCTCCGTGGCGAATCGCCAGCAGATGACAAGAAGAAGACGCGGATGCCGTCGTCCCTGGTCAAGCGTCAGGAAGTGAAGAACCCGGTGCTGCAATGGGTGCAAAGGACGACGCTGCAGGATCCTGAAGAGCGCACCAAGCTTGCGCAGGACCTCGCCAACGCGGGTTTCGACTTTCCCGCCGCCCCGATCTTCTACGTGATCACGCGCTTCTGCCTGGCTGTGAGCCTGCCTGCCGCCTTCATCTTCTGGAACAGCCTATCCGCCAAGCCCATGCAGCTGGGCCTGATGTACTATGTCGTCGTTGGCGGCTGCGCTCTCGTCGGGCTGATTGCGCCTCGGTCGTTCATCGACAACCGGATCAACGCCCGCAAAACCCAGATCGAGAATGAATTTCCCGACACCCTCGACCTGATGGTGGTCTGTGTCGAAGCTGGACTCGGAATGGAAGGCGCCATCGTCCGCGTCGGCAACGAAACGGTCGAGTCCCACCCGCGCATGTCTGGCGAATTCCAGATGGTCTCCCATGAGCTGCGCGCTGGCCGCACCCGGGCCGAGGCCCTGCGCCACATGGCCGACCGCACCCAGGTGGAAATGATCGGCTCGTTCGTCGCTCTGATGATCCAGACCGATGCTCTGGGTGGTTCGATCGCTCAGACGCTCAGGACCTACTCCGCCGAGATGCGCGAACACCGCATGCTCAGGGCCGAGGAGAAGGCCATGAGACTGCCGGTCCTGCTCACCATTCCGCTCGTGCTGTTCATTCTGCCGACCATGATGGGCGCGGTCATGATCCCGCCCTTCATCCAGGCATTCCACGTCTTCGGCCCACACGGGAGTATGGCGCAATGAGAGCTCATCGAATCGCGCTCGCCTGTCTGCTTGCGGCAGGAATGGGCGGCTGCATCCATCTGCCGCGCCAGCTCGCCAATATGATCAAGGTGAAGTCCGCGCCCGCCGATCTCGGTCCGGTCCGCTCGCCGGAGGACCGGCTCTACGCCGACGCCGTCAAGGCGATCGACGGTCGCGATTACGGCGAAGCGATTTCTCTCCTGCAGGTCGCGCGCGAAAACCGTCCGGGCGATCCTCGCGTCCTCACCGCCATGGCCGTGGTCTATGACAAGCTCGGTCGCTTCGATCTGTCCGACCGCTACTACGATCAAGCGGAAAAGGCGGATCCCGGCTCGAAGATCGTCGCCCTCGACCGGCGCTACTCTCTGTTCCTCCGCAACGCCGGCCGCCAGGCCCAGGATCAGGCCAACGGCGTGGCGCTCGCCAAGGCGACGACGACGAGCGTGGCGCCGACCGGCGACACGCTCTACGCAGAAGCCGTGCAGGACATCCAGAAGCATGAATACGGTCAGGCGATTGGCGTCCTGCGACAGGCGCGCGACGCCAAGCCCGGCGACGCACGCATCCTGACCGCCCTTGGCGTCACCTACGACCACCTCGGCCGCTTCGACCTCTCGAGCCGTTACTATGACCAGGCCGAGAAGGCCGACCCGGGCTCTCCGGTCGTCGCAGCCAACCGGCGAACCTCGCTGATGCTCCAGCAGCACGGCGGCTCGGCGGGTTCGGACGACCTCATTGTGCTGGCCAAGGCCGACCCGCGCGCTGAGCGCGTGGCTAAGACGACGCCCGTCGTTCACCACGGCGACTGATAAGGGGGTCTCATGCGACACAGCCTCATTCTGCCGTCGGCGGCGGCGCTGGTCGTCGCCCTGACGCCAGCTGCGACCCTGGCCGGGCCGCTTCATCTGTTCGGCGGGTCTTCGAAGACCCAGCAGAAAGCCGCCGCGACCAGTTCGGCCGCCGCGGACACAGTCGCGATTCAAGTCGGCCAGGCGCTCGATGAGAAGCGCTATGTCGACGCGGGCGATCTGCTCGACAGGGCCAAGATCGACGGCGTCAACTCCGTCCGTCTGGATCGGCAGCGGGGCGAGTTGCTTGTGGCCACAGGGCGGTTCGTCGAGGCCGTGGACCGGCTGCGCCCCATCGCCGCCGATCCGGTCGAAGGCCCGAAGGCTCTGGAGTGTGAAGGCATTGCCTATTCGCTGATGGGCAAATCAGACGAGGCTTTCGCCGCGCTCAAGGCCTCGACCGCAGCCGACAAGACATTGTGGCGGGCCTGGAACGCGCTTGGCCGCGAATACGACCTCCGGCATGACTGGAAGAATTCCAAGGTCGCCTACGCCGAAGCCCTGGCCGCGCCAGGCGCCAACACGGCGATCGTGCTCAACAACCGCGGCTATTCCTATCTGCTGCAGAATACGCCTGATCTGGCGATCACCGATTTGGTCGCGGCGCTGGCCAAGGAACCGGATCTTGCGGCCGCGCGCACCAATCTGCGCATCGCCATGGCGGTGCAGGGCCACTACGACCGCGCCGAGATGGCCGGTGCGGGCGACGACAAGGCGGCGGTTCTCAACAACGTCGGCCTCGCCGCGGCCGTCCGCGGCGACTATGAGGAGGCGATAAAGCTGCTCCAGCAGGCAATTGACGCGAAAGGCGCCAACTACGAGCGCGCCGCAGACAATCTGCAGCTCGCCAGGAACCTCGAGGCGCGCGCGGCGGAGCAATCGCACACAGTCAGTCCCCCGACTCCCTGAGCCTGCTCACCGAGGGAGCGTCCGTCATCAATCTCGCCCTTGTCGCCGAAATCGCCCGCTGGGCGATCGCAGCCGGACTCACCGTGGTGCTGGCCATCGCCGCGGTCACCGATGTGCGTGAGCGCCGAATTCCCAACTGGACGGTGCTCGCCTGCCTGGGCCTCGCGCTGGTCTGGGCGGCTGCGCACCCTCAACCGCTCTCCTGGAGCCTAGGGGCCCTCGGGGCTGGCGTCATCGCCTTCGCCGTCAGCTTCGGCCTCTACTCGGCTGGCCTTGTGGGGGCCGGTGATTCCAAGCTGTTCGCCGCCGTGGCCCTGTTCACCGGATTGGGCGGTCTCGCCCTGCTGGCGATCGCCACAGCCCTGGTCGGCGGGGTCGTGGCGCTCGCCGGTCTGGTTCTGCGCCCGACCCGGGGGCTGACCATGCTCACCATGAAGGGCAAGGGCGACTTTGGTCCCGGCGTCCCGTACGGCGTTGCGATCGCTATCGCCGCCGCGGGCCTCGTCTGGGCCGGTCTCCTGCATCTCACGAACGTGCCCGGCCAGGTGTGACGGACCGGGCCGCGACGGTGGCGCCGACCCTCTACCGCAACTTCACCAAAATCGGCGCGCGCCTCGTCCTCGCCCTGGTCGCCGCCCTGTTCCTGCTCGGCCTGCCGGCGGGCGGCGGAAAGCCACCGGCGTCCTACGGATCCAAGGGGCCGGGCGACAAAGACCTCTACCGCGCGGTCATCCACCGCGTCCATCTGGGCGAGCCCTACCCACAGGCGGCTGTCGAAGAGCACCGCGCCCGCGGCTATCCGCTCCGGCCCTTCGTGGTTGTGCGCCCCCCCCTGCTGGCGGTGATGATTTCCTGGGCGCCCAATCTCATCGTGCCGTTCGTCATCGAGATCCTGCTGGTTCTGGCGACGGTCTGGGCCTGGGCGGTACGGCTGCGGAGCTCGATGTCGCGGCCGCAATCGGTCGCCTGGGCGGCGGTGCTGGTGTTCACAGGCGCCGCCGCTGGCCTGTCGGGTCTCGGCGCCACCACCCTGCACGAGGTCTGGGCGGGTCTGCTGATAGCGCTCTCGCTGGCGCTGCGCACCGAACGGCGGTTTGCGGCGGCCGTTGCGCTTGGGTTTCTGGCCGCCCTCATCCGCGAACTCGCCATGCCCTATCTGGCGGTGATGGTCGGGTTCGCGGTCATCGAGCGCCGCTGGCGCGAGGCCGCGGCCTTCGCCGCCGCCCTGGCCGCGTCTGGACTGGCCCTGTGGTTTCATGCCCAGGCGATCAACGCCCTGGTCACCAGCCACGATCTGGCCTCCCCCGGATGGGTGCGCTTTGGCGGCTGGGAATTCGTCCTCCAGGCCAGCTTCTGGAACGCCATCGGCGCCGCCCTCGGCCCCTGGGCCCGGGCGCTGCTGGTCCCTGTCGCCCTGGTCGGCGCCTATGCCTGGCCCGACCGCCGGCTGGTCACGCTTCTCGCCGGCTACATCGCCGCGTTCATGGTCGTCGGGCGATCGGAGAACTTCTACTGGGGCCTGCTCATCGCCCCGTTGATCGGCGTCAGCCTCGCCCTGGCGCCGGGCGCGTTCGGCGACCTTTTCGTCACAGCCCGCTTGCCAGTCTGGCGAAGGCGAGCGGCGTGAGATCCTCGAGGTAGGGGCCGATGGCCTGAATGCCGATCGGCAGGCCGGCTTTGGTTTTCCCGATCGGGAAGGCGGTTGCCGGAAGGTTCGGCAGAGTCGCCAGCGACGGCCACGCAACTTGCGTGAAATAGGGCGTCGGCTGTCCGTCGATCACATGGATCCGCGACTCGAACGGGCCGTCATCGTGCGGAAAGGCGACAACGCCGAAGGCCGGGGCCAGCACCACGTCGAAGGCCTCGAACAGGGACGCCCACTGCTTGCGGAACGACCACTGGGCGTCGATGGCGTTCAGCCAGTCCTCGGCCGAGGCGGCGTCGGGCGGCTGCGGCGCGCCGCGGGTGACGATCGGCATCAGGATCGTTCGATAGAGATTGAAGGCGGCCGCGAGGTCGGGCGTCAGGTCGCTTTCCCGCGACACCCTGGCGCCGGCGCGCTCGACCCGGCCGGCGAATGCGTCCAGCGCGGCGGCGATTTCCGGGTCGAGGGCCGCCACCGGGTGCGCGGCGATCACCAGCACGCGGAAGTCCGCCAGGGCTGCATGGCGCGGCGCTGGCAGCGCGAGGCGGTAGGCGACGGCCTGATCATCGTCGGGGCCGGCCAGGACCCCGAGCGCCAGCTCCAGGTCCTCCGCCGATCTCGCCATCGGGCCGACGACGCCCAAGGCCACGCCGGCCCCCTCCAGGCCCGGCGGGGCGTGGCCGCGCTGGGGAATGAGATCGTGGCTCGGCTTGTGCCCGTAGACGCCGCAGAATGTGGCCGGCACGCGGATCGAGCCGCCGATGTCCGACCCGAATTCCAGGGGGACCATGCCGGCCGCCAGCGCCGCCGCGCCGCCGCCGGACGACCCCCCTGGCGTGCGGGCGAGATCGAGCGGGTGGTTGGTGCGGCCATAGACCGGGTTCGCGCTCTGCCAATCGGACAGGAACGGCGGCACGTTGGTCTTGCCAAGAATGACGGCGCCGGCGGCCTTCAACCGCGCCACGCCCACGGAGTCGGTCGGCGCGATCCAGCCCTTGAACGCCGCCGAGCCCCAGGTGGTCGGCAGACCCGCCACGTTGTGCGCCTCTTTGACGGTCATCGGCAGCCCAAGCAGCGGCCGCTGCTCGCCGCGCGCCAGGGCCGCGTCCGCCGACCTGGCCGCCTGCAGCGCGCGATCGAAATCGCGCACCACCACGGCGTTGATCGGCGGGTCGAGCCGTTCGATGTGCGAGATGGCCTCCTCCGCCAGCTCCATGGCGCTGATCTCACGCGCGGCGAGCGCCGCGATGAGCTGCCCGGCGGTTGATTTCGCGTAGCTGTCGATCATGGCGCTCCTCCCAAGGTCACGACGAGACCATGCCGTCGGCGCGCCTGTCCAGGCCCGGCCTTCCCTTCGCACCCGGGCTTGGCCATAAGCCACGGATGGGCGAGCCTCTCCCGAGCGGTGCTTCGGACCAGCCGCGGGCGCCGCAAGCCCGCTGCGCGACGCTGCCAAAGACCGTGGCCCGCGTCGTCCTGGCTCTCTTCATTGTGGCTCTATTCCTCGGTCTGCCCGGGAGCGTGGGCCCAGGACCGCAAACCGCCTCCTGGCCGGGCGACACGGCGCTCTACCGCGCCGTCATCGTTCGTCTCAGGAAAGGCGAATCCTACGAGCCCGCGGCGGTCGCCGAGATGCGCGCGCGGCACTTCCAGATGCGGCCATTCCTTGTCGTTCGGCCGCCGGCGCTGGAGGTGATGCTCTCCTGGGCCCCCAATGATCGCGCGCCGGCGATCGCTCAGGCGCTGCTGGCGCTCTGCGTCCTCGTCGCCTGGATGTTCAGACTGCGCGACGCCTTGCCGGGTCCCTGGGGCCTGGCATGGACCGGCCTGGCGGTCTCCACGGGAGTCATCGCCGGCATGATCGGCGGCGAGGCGCCGCTGTTCCACGAGGAATGGTTGGGCTTGGACTTCTGGCCGCCCTGATCCGGGAACTGGCCATCCCGTACCTGCTGGTCATGGCCGCGTTCGCCGGGATGGAGAAACGCTGGCGCGAATCCGCCGCGTTCGGCGCCGCGCTCGCGGTGTCGATCCTGGCGCTGGCCGTGCATGCCGGGGCCGTCAACTCCCTGCTGACAAGCCAGGACCAGGCCTCGCGGCATTGGATGGGCTTCGCCGGCTGGCCCCTGATAACGGCGGCGAACAGCTGGAACCTGATCGCTGTCCTCTTCGGGCCTTGGTTGCGGGCCTTCATCTTTCCGCTCGCGCTGATCGGCGCGCTCGGCTGGAAGGACCGCCGCTTGATCGTCCTCCTGGCGGGCTTCGCCGCCGGATTCATGGTCGTTGGGCGGCTGGAGAACTACTATTGGGGCCTGATCATCACCCCCCTGGTCGGCGTCGGCCTGGCCTTGACGCCCCCTGCCCTCCGCGATCTTTGGCGCGCCGCCCGGCCGCCGGCGCTTTCAACACCGGCCACGCGGGCTCATATGTGAATCATGGCCCTCCTGAAAGAACACGGCGCAATGCGCTCCATGGCCCGCGGCTTTCTGGGCCGCTGCCCAAACTGCGGCCGGGGCGCGCTCTTCCGACGCTACCTGAAGATCAATGCGCGCTGCCCGGTCTGCGACCTCGACCTCGACCGCTATCCCTCCGATGACGGGCCGGCCTATTTCACCATCCTGATCGCCGGCCACCTGGTGATCGTCCCCCTGCTGCTGTTTCCAGTGATCTGGAGTTCGCCGCTGATCTATGTGTTGCCAGGAACGCTGATCCCCCTCGCCGCGCTGGTCCTGCTGTTGCTGCCGCGCGTGAAGGGGGCGGTGATTGGCCTCCTCTACGCCGTCAAGGTAACCCGGGCGGACGTTCGCCTGCACACCGCTGACCGGTACGACTGAACGGGCCGGTGACACGCGAAACACCGCGCGGAGGCCGGGTGCGGCTTGGTTTGGTTCAAGCGCTGCGCCAATCCGACTGGCTGGGTCCAAGCAGGGCGAAGGCCTACCGCAACATCCTGCTGGGCGTGAGCCTTATCGACGTGCTGGCATGGATCGGCCTGTCCCGCGGCGGCGTTGACCCAACCGGCAAATTGCTCGGCACCGATTTCCTGAGCTTCTACGCCGCGTCCAAGCTTGCGCTCGCCGGAGATCCGGCCGGCGTCTACAGCATGGCGGTCCACCGCGCGGCGGAGATCTCGGTGTTTGGCCGCGACGTCGGTTACGCGGCCTTCTTCTATCCGCCGCTGTTCCTGCTGGTTTGTGCGCCGCTGGCCTTGCTGCCGTACTTCGCGGCCTTGCTGGTCTGGCTGGGGGCCAGTGGCGCGGCGTTCGTGGTCAGCGTGAGCCGGTGGTTCGACAATCGGTTTGGCTGGAGCACCGTGGCGGCCTTCCCCGGTGTTCTGCTGAACATCGGCCACGGGCAGAACGCCTTCCTCACCACCGCCTTGTTCGGGCTGGGTGGCTATTGGCTGGAAAGCCGGCCAATTCTGGCCGGCGCCGCCTTCGGGTTGCTCGCCTTCAAGCCACACCTTGGATTGTTGATCCCGCTGGCGCTGATCTGCCGCGGCCGTTGGAAGACGATCGTCGCCGCCAGCGGAACCGTGCTGGTGTTTGTCGGCGTCAGCGTCGCCGCCTTCGGCCCGGCCACATGGCGCGCCTTTCTTGCCGGCTCCGCGACCGCCCGGGCCACGCTGGAGCAGGGTCTTGTCGACCCCGGAAAGATGGTCAGCACCTTCGCCGCGGTCCGGGTCGTCGGTGGTCCCAATGCGGTGGCATGGGCGGTCCAGGGTGCGGTGACACTGGTGGTTGGCGCCGCCTTGGTTGTCGCCATTCGTCGGACGTCGAATGTGCGAGCAGAAGGCGCCCTGATCATCTTGGCCTGCCTTCTCGGGACGCCCTTCCTCCTCGACTATGACCTGACCATCCTCGCGATTCCCTTGGCGTGGCTCGCCGCCGAAGGGCTGCAGAACGGCTTTCGTCCGTGGGAGAAGCTTGCCCTTTTGCTCGCTTTTGTGTTGCCGGTCGTCGCCAGAGGGCTGGCCATGGCGATCCACCTGCCTGTCGCCCCGGCTGTGCTCCTGTTTCTATTCTTCATTTCGCTCCAGCGCGCGTTGCGACCGGCGACGAGCGGGCCATCAAACTCATCGATCGGCGCACCGGATCCGGCTTGATGGCGATCTTCGTGACGCCGGTTTCCTGGAACCGTGACTGGCGATCGGATAGTCCGCCTAGAGCCCGATCTCGGCCCGCTGAGCGCGAGTGAGCTTAGCCGCCACCAGGGCGTGAGCCGTGGCCAGCCAGTCGCGCGTTTCCTCCACGTCGAGCTCGGCGATGTCAGCGAAATAGACCCACCTGGCGCGGGCCAGATATGGAGCGGGCCGCGCCCCTGCCGCCCACGCCGCAATAGCCGTCAGCGACCTCGAGACCCTGGAGATAGCGCCCCTTCAGCGGCCGGCCGTTGATGAACGAGGCTTCGGCGGTGGGTATGGGGTCGGCGCGGCCCGCCGGCGCGGAGCCGAACAGCCTGTCGATGACGGACAACGTGGCCTCCTCTCGCTTGGGAGTCAGACGTAACGCCGGGCGCGGGTGCGCGCCAGCCGGCGTGGGTTGTCGCGCGCGGCCCCATGTTATATTGCGCGCCTTCCGCCCGCGGGGCGCCCCAGAAGGGGCCTCCGCGCCCGGGGTGAGGTGGCCGAGTGGTTGAAGGCGCACGCTTGGAAAGCGTGTTTACGGGAAACCGTAACGAGGGTTCGAATCCCTCTCTCACCGCCATGGGTGGTGTCGTACTGCGGACCCACTGCGACCGAGGCGGTTTGAGCCGGTTGGGCGACGGCGAAGGACGCCATGCTCGCTAGCACCACGCCGCATACCGCTAGCAATCTTGTCATACGCATCGACAGGCCTCCTTTCAGGCTGACCGCCCTCGCGCACGGCGCTGGGCGTGCTCGGCTAGGCAAGCCACGGCCGATACCGCCTCGCCCACAGCAGATCGTCGAAATTGATCGTGCCGGTGTGGTGGGCGCCGCTGCTGACGGTGATCACGCGTGGCCTGCGGCCCTGGCGCAGCAGGGGCAGCAGATGCGCCGTCAATGCGAAGTGGCCCAGATAGTTGGTTCCGAACTGGAGCTCGAAGCCGTCGCGCGTCGTTCGCCGGTCGGGCGGGGTCATCACCCCGGCGTTGTTGACCAGCAGGTCGAGCGACGACCGCCCGCCCGTCAGGCGCTCGGCGAAGCGACGGTCCCGCCGCAAATCGACAAAACATCTTTGAAGACAACGTCTTAGATAAGACTTATAATATCTGTTCTACGAAATCGAGCTTCTAGGAATGACCGGAGTAGCTCTGGTCTTGACGAACGTCCATGTACATTTCCGACGCGACCAGCCAACGGGCGTCGGCCTGCTTTTGCAGAACCCGTAGAGAGTGATTGTCGCGCAGCTTGATCTCGCCGCCCCCCACGAGGCCCTGACCTTGGATTTGCAGGTGCGTCGAAACCGTGGCGATATCGCTCGTCAGTCTGCGGAGGCGCCGCTGAAGAGAGCTCCGAGCGTAGTGAGCACCTGGTGCCGGTCGGCCGCTGCGAGCGTTTCGATCCCTTCAATGTCCAGCTTCACGATACGGTCTCCAGAGTTGCGGGCGTTGCGTTTGGCGCCGCTTTCGATACCCCGAGAACATCGTCCAGCCAGTCGAAAGCCCGTTCGTTGAACAGCGAGCGCGCGCCGGATTCGCAATGCTCCCCCGCTCCCTCGGCGGCGAGGAACCGGAGCCGGGCCTTCTCGCAGGTCAGGGCGGCGTAGAGCTTGTCGGCCGTGACGCCGATGTCGTCGTTTTCCGCGGAGCAGATCAGGGTCGGGCAGCGGATACGACCGGCCAGACCCTCCAAGCTGTAGTCCTGCGTGAGACGCAGATAGGCGAGCGGACTGTCTACGCCGTGCACCCAAAGACCCCGGCGCAACCCCCAGCCAGCCGTTACGTGGCGCATGCGTCGGCGCATCATCAAGTTGAGACCCGCGAGCACCAGAGGATTGCCATTCGGCAGTTCGCGCGCGATCCAGGGCGGCATGCGGCTCTTCATCTCTTCGAACAGGGTGAACTCCCCGGGGTCGGCGATACAGGCAGCGATTCTCGGCTCAGCGCTGGCCGCGCGCGGGGCGAGGTAGCCGCCGAAGCTGACCCCCATGAGCGCTATATTCGACTTATCGACCTCCGGACGGCTGATAGCGAAATCGACCACCGGCGAGATAACCGCTTCCCAGTCGGGACGGAACGCCAGCCCATCCTCGATGATCGCCGATCCTTGGCCGGGGCCGTCAAAGACGAGGCAGGTGTATCCACGCGCCACAGCCGCCGCGCCGCTGAAAAAATAAGCCTCCTCGGCTGTGCTGTCATAGCCGCCGTTGATGATCAGCGTCGGCCTGGGCTGGCCGTTATCGGAGGCTCGAAAGAGGTAACCGTGCAGCCTGGTCCCCTCATAGGGAACGCTGATCCGCTCCGCCATCGGCGTCATGAGGGCGACCGCAGCCTCGAAGGTGGTGCGTTGTCGGCGATAGGTGTCGACCACGCGCGGATCGACCGGCGCGCCGAACAGGAAGGTATAAGCGGTGCGGTAGTAGTTGGAGGCCCTCAGATAGGCGGAGCGAGCGCTGACGAGACGGCCTTGGGCTTCGCTCTCCTTCGCGCCCACTGCAAGCCCGTCAGCCAGCCGCGACCAGACCGTAAACCATCGCTCCGCGTCAGGTTCGCCGATTTGGCGTGCGGCGGCGAGGCATTCGCCGATGTCGGCGCCTCCGCTGCTGCTGTGACTAGCGGCGCGGAGCCATTGCAGCTCGAATAAATCATCCTTGAACACCGTCACCATGGTCACACCTCGCCACTTGCAAACCGGAACCCGCATGTATATGCCATACACATGCCAGACGATGTATACGGCGTCAACACCCCGCGCGCCTACCACCACGGCGACTTGCGGCGTGCGCTGGTCGAGGCGGGATTCGAAATCCTTGAGGCGGAAGGGCGAGAGGCTCTGACCCTGCGGTCAGTGTCGGATCGGACCGGCGTTTCCAAAATGGCGCCGTACCGACACTTCGCGGATAAATCGGCCTTGCTGACGGCGATCGGTCAACACGGCTTCGTGCTGCTACGCGATAGACTGAAACGGGTCGACGAGGGCGCAGACCCTCGCAAGGCGCTGGTCGATTTGGCGACCGCACACATCGAGTTCGCCATCGAACACCCGGATCTCTTCCGGCTGATGTTTGGGCCTGATCCGCAGATCGGCGGAGATCAGGCAGACCTTGCCGACAACCCAGACACCGCGTTCGGTATTCTGGCCCGGCGCATCAGGCAAGTGTTTCCAAAAGCCGAGATCGGGGTCGCCACGTTGTCGTGCTGGTCGTTCGTTCACGGCTTGGCGACACTGGCGATTGACCGCCGCCTGCGACCGCCGCCAGAAGACTTGCAGGCCGTGGCCCGGGGCGCGGCGGCGTTTCTGATCGGCCGACTTGCGGATTCCTCAAACTCATCAAACCCTCAGGAACACGGCTAAGAGGTTGGACCCAAACCGTGATACGGGCAACGCAGTTGCGCGCGCCGCCCGTCTTCATTGCAAATCTCCCGACCGCGGTGGAGGCACGAGTTTACAAACGCCCTGAGGGAGCCGTCGCGCTGCCGCACGATGACGACAGACTGATCGACATTCCTATAGACGGCGACATCACTAGGCTTGGAGAGGTCGTATGTCCTGCTGCACGAAAGGGCGGACCCGCATGAAGCGAACAGTCGGCGTGAGCGCACGGCTGGCGATTTCGGCTTTGGGTCGACAGCGGCAGTTGGCGTTGAGTTCGGAGAGCGGCCGTTCCCGCGATCGGCGCCATGTGGTTTGCCGTCCCCTATTTGGCGGGCGGCCGGTTCGAAATTTGCGTCATGTTATCGGCGATCTGGTTCAGTTCGACCGAAAGGTTGGTGTCCAGGTTGGCCCGGTAGAGCGCCTTTAGGTAGGCGACGTCAGCATCGGTCAAACCCTCTGGTTTGACGCGCTCGCCACAACCTTTCGACAGTAGGTCGAGGACACTCGGCAGGGCGGCGCAACCATCGAGAGAGGGCGACTCCGCGAGGGCTAGTAGGCCGATGTAATCCGCGATGGGGCCGACTTGTTGGCCATCCAGCGCCTTGGCGTCGACGATGATGAGGGCGTTGACGAAGAGGCCGGTGCGGCATCCGGTGAAATGACTGCCAGGGCATGCGGTCAAACATCGCTCCCGGCGTGCCGCTCGCACACTACCGCCAGCATGACGCCGGCGTGCGACTGATCTGCTTGGCTTGCATGGGCCATCGCGACCTGGCGCTTGAGCCGGTGATTGAACGGCTCAAGGCAAGGGGCTTCGGCGATGAAAGGACTGGGATTAAGGCCATCGCCGGTTTCGTCTCTCGCCCCTGTCCCAAATGTGGTGGCACCCGCTTCGAAACGTCGCCGGCGTTCCCGGTGCGGCCGAAGGGCGAGGGCTGGTCGCACCCGACGCAGAATGCCGCTGCGGGAAATAGATGAGCGATCCATTCACAAGTCCCAAACGCCGGCTCGCACGCGCAAAGGAGAAGCGGGCCGAGATCGAATCCCTCTCCCAAGCCTTCTTCAAATCGAAGCCATTCGCCCGTGTCATCGAGCGAAATTCGAAGGGCTTTGATGAATACAAGGTAAGGCTGACGGCAGACATCCCGGACGGAGTGACGGACCTCGCTTACGAGATGATCGAGGCTCTCCGCTCTGTCTTGGATCAGGTCGTTTACCCGATCGCCCTGGCCTGCGGCGCCAAACGTCCCGACATCCTCCACTTTCCCATCGCGGATACGCCCGCTGATTTTGAGAACGGCCTGAACGGACGGGCCAAGGAATTGCCGCCTGATACGGCGCCGGCCTGCACCATCCGCAGAACCGCCATGTCGTGCGCCTCTCGCGACACGGCGCCGGATGCATCGGTGACAAAGAAAATGTCGTAGCCGCCCGCCAGACTCTGGACGACGGGCATCGCGAGGCAGATATCCGTCATTGATAGTCTAGTTCCCGCGCCACCATTCAGATCGCGCCGAACATGTCGCCACTTTGACCGTCACGATCAGCGGCCAAGCCTCGCCCTAGCTGTGAGATAGTCGCTCGTAGCAAACCCTTCTTTGACCCGGTTAAAAACCCGACGAAGAGTGTCTCGGGCGGCGGCGCTGTCTTCGATCGCCACATGGGTGGATGCTAGCCTGAGCTCCCAGGCGAGTGCGCCTTGGGTGCGCGCGACTTTGAGGCCGTCCGCCAATGCGCCGACGGCTTCCGTCACCTGATCGGAGGCGGCAAGGGCCAACGCCCGGATGCGCATCACTTCTGCCAGGCACCAGGCCTCTCCAGAGGCACGGCACCGGTCGATCACGCCTTCCACCGTTTCCCGCGCACGGCAGATTTGGCCACTCGACAGCAGCCCCTCCGCCAGGACGCTCTCGATTGCCGTGTTGTAGATACAGAACGGACCCGCCCTGAGCGATCGGATCGCGTCCCCCACTAGCGCGACCCCTTCCTCCGCGCGCCCTTGCCGGATGAGAATCTCGCCTTCGAAGGCGACACTCAGACTGTGCCACCCGCGGTAGGCGGGGGTCGTGTGAGTCCTGAGCATGTCGACGTAGCGAGCGGCGAGGGCCATGTCACCGACCCAGAGGGCGATGAAGCAAGCGGCATCGCAGATGACGGCCCCGAGCGTCAGAGTGTGGTCGAGCGCCTGGGCTTCAGCGATCATCTGCTCGACCAGGGCCAAAGCCCGATCGGCATACCCTTGCAGCCAAAGATCGCGGGCGAGGGTGATCTGGGCCGTGAGCCGTTGGTCATATTGGAAGCGGACCAAATGCGACGGCCGCGGCTCGTAGAGTTCCAGCATCTGTTCCGCCTCGCGACGCGAGCCGGCGAAATCCCCCAGGAAGTGGAGCGATTTACCGCGTAGGCGCCGGGCGATCACCTGATCCTGCGGGTCGCTTGCCCGTTGTGCGAGAGCGGCGAAGCGGTCAGCCATGGCAAGGGCTTCCGCCGCGGCCCCTCTGTTGGCGCACGCGATGATGAGGGCCCAAACCGCCTGAAGTTGGTAATCGATGTCCTCAAGCTCGACCGCCAGCGCCAGAGTCTCCTGCCGGGCCGCCGCGGAGCTCGGCGTCCCGCCGATTGCCTGCACCCGCGACCAGTTCGAGACCGCACGGAGTTGGAGCATCAGTCGGCGATCTGGCTGGGGCTGATCCTTGGTCCAAGCAATCGCCCGCTCCACCCGCGCCATGCCTTCGTCGAGCAGCGACAGATGGAACAAGAGGGGCGCCGCAGCGGCTGTCAGCGCCGCGCCGATCGCCCCGTCACCTTCTGAAGAGAAAGCCCAGTCCAGCGCCGAGCGTAGATTGCCGAGTTGACCGGAATGGGTTTGCAGCCAGTCCCCCACCGGCCGTCCGCCCCATTCCACCTGGGCCCTGTCGAAGGCGGCTCTGGTATGCTCGGCGTGACGCCGGCGGCACAGGTCCGCTTCGCCGGCCTCGATCAGCTTTTCCTGGGCGTAGGCCCGGGTGGTTTCGAGCAAGTTGTATCGGAGCACCCCTCCCGAGGGACGCGCGGCCAGCAAAGACTTGTCGTGCAGGCTCGCCAGCCTCTCGCTCACGTCGATGAGGCGCTGGTCATGTCCAACAACGGCGACGGCGTCATCCAAGGTGAAGCTGCCGCTGAACACGGCCAGCCCCCTCAGCGCCGCCTGGTCCTGAGGAGCCAGGAGCTGATAGCTCCAATCGAGGGTGGCGCGCAGGGTCTGGTGCCGAGGAAGGGCCGTGCGGCGACCATGGGTGAGGACCTGGAAACGGTCGCCAAGTGAGCTAGCAAGTCCCTGGATGCCCAGACCGGCCAGCCGACCAGCCGCCAGCTCAATGGCCAAGGCGATACCGTCCAGCCGTCGGCAGATATCGGCCACGTAAGGGGCGTCGACGTCGGCGAGCCGATACCCCCCCAAGGCATAGGCGGCGCGATCTTCGAACATCTCGACCGCCGGATAAGCGCGGGCTTCTTGCGCCGTGAGGATAGGTTGGTTCGGCGGCGTTTCCAGGGGAGGAAGCTGATGAACCCACTCCCCGGCAGCGCGGAGCAGCTCGCGGGTCGTGGCTAGGATTGTCACAGCCGTCGTTTGACCGATGAGTTCCTCGATGAACACCGCGACCCGGTCGACCAGATGCTCGCAGTTGTCGAAGATGAGCAGGACCCGCCGGCCGGCGACGGCGGCGGCGACCTCCTGGGCGGGATCCTGCCGCAGGCGAAGACTGAGCCCCAAGGCCGCGGCCACAGCGGCCGACATCTGGCTCGTATCCTGGATCGGCGCCAGATCGACGAAGGCGATGGTGTCGAACGCGTCCTGCAGCCGCGCCGCGATCGCCAGCGCCACGGTCGTCTTGCCGATCCCGCCCGGGCCGACCAGAGACAGCAACCGACGGCGCGGAACCTCCTGAACCAAGGCGTCAATGACCGCATCCCGACCGAGGATTCGGGTGATCTGCGGAGGCAGCCGTTGGGCTCTGAGAGGTTCGGCGGCTTTCTCACCGGGCGATTGCGTGGCCGGCGTCGCTTCCACGTCGAAGACGAAGCAGTAGCCTCGCCCGGGAATCGTGACGATGTGCCGCTTGCCGCTTTCGCCGAGAGCCTTGCGCGCGGCCGAGATGCTGACCCGTACCGCCGTCTCGTCGACGAAAGAACCGCCCCAAACGAGCTCAGTAAGCTTGTCCCGGGAAAGAATTTCTCCTGGGCGCGAAGCCAGGGCGATCAGGACTTCGAGCGCCCGGGCGCCCAGTTTGACCGGAGCCCCGGAGCGCCAGAGGGCCCGAGCCGCCGGCGCGAGTTCGAATTCGCCGAAGGCGATGTGCTCTCCTGCCGCCGCACTCGATGTGAGCACCATGGCCGTCCCGCCAAAATCCAGGGCGGGCAACTCATACCTCAATGCGACCGCGGACATGAGAGCTTTGCCGCGCCCTGCCCAACAAGGGCGGCGACAGGGCGCCTTACAAGCAATCACATCCCTTCACTGGCCAACCGCGCAAACCTGAAAGAACCTCATCGTTCGGACCCCGCCTCGGCGGGCTCCGCCAGGAGTGTTCAACGTGAAAGCGACCGGCCTCCTGTCCGCAGCGTCGCATGGCTTCGCCGATCAGGCGCTCCCGCCATGACTATCCCGCAGCTTGAGCGCCGCGGCTGCGGACGCCCCGCGTCGGAAGCGGTCCCGCTTCTGAACCATGCTGAGCGTTGAGCCGCGCGTGATGGGAGATTCGGTATGCGGATCCTGATGATGCTCAGGGCTGAACGTGGTAGTCGCCCGAGCAGGTCTTTGGGTCTCGATCAAGTTGTCGAGCCCTACTATCTGCTGCACGACGCTGGGACCGAAGTCGTGGTCGTCTCGGTTTTGGGCGGACATCCGCCATTCCTTGGCGGGCGCAGGCGATCGACGCGCGCAACCGCGGTTCTCCGGCGGTTTCGCAACGACCACAGTGCTCGCGACGCCATCAGCGACACTCTGAAGTTCGCCCAGATCTGCCCGGAGGACTTCGACGGCGGCATCTGCATCGGCGCTCTTGAAGAGCAGGCGGGTGGCGATGACCCGGCGGGCGCGCAGAATCTGATCACCGCCCTGCTGGTTGCCGGCAAGCCGGTCGCGGTTGTTCCCAGCGATCTCCTGCCGTCGTCTCAACGACCGATGGACGGCATCCTGATCATCGGCGACCAGGCTCGCTCGCCTGCCAGAGCGGCCAGGGCGCTGCTGGCCAGCCTGGAACTTGGCCGTGAGCCTGGCCCGGCGCCGATCCCATCGGACAAATCGGCGGATTCGACGAAGCTCGAGCCGGCTCGCGT
>JBEKQJ010000154.1:0-7436 GCA_049519835.1 Caulobacteraceae bacterium
CCGAGGCTGACGCTATCGCCAACAGCTGGCCAGGAAGCGAAGACAGCAACTGTATGGATGGGACTTCCGTGGCTTTCGAACGGACCAGCCCAGGGAGGATCATCTCGGGTTGGGGGAATGCCGACTGTGACGGGCATTCCGGGGCCCTGCGCTAAATCGGCTTTGCGTTTCTTCTCCGATTCGCTCCCGATCCGGAGTCGGCCGGACCACCGCAAGCCAGTTCGGGCGCCCCCAATCCGAGCGAGCTAGCGTCTGCTTTGGGAGGCGCAAGCGGACACAAGCCCGACTCCAGGAACCGAACCTTCCACCGTGCGCCTCACCACCCGTCCACGAACCGCCGCCGCGGCCCATGGCGCGGCTTGCAGACCTTGAGGCCGTCGAGGATCCAGCGGCGGGTGTCGGCCGGGTCGATGACGGCGTCGATCTCCAGCGAGGCGGCGACGTTGATCGCCTTGCCGCGCGTGTAGAGCGAGCCAACCAGCTTGTCGAACAGCGCCTGCCGGGCGACGGGATCGGTTTCCGCCTCCAGCTCGCGGCGGTAGCCCAGGCGCACCGAGCCCTCCAGGCCCATGCCGCCGAACTCGCCGGTCGGCCAGGCGGCGCAAAAGACGCCGGCCAGGGTCGAGCCGCCGGCCATGGCCTGGGCGCCAAGGCCATAGGCCTTGCGCAGCACCACGGCGAACATCGGCGTCCCCAGCCGGGCGGCGTTGATGAACAGGCGCGAGGTCTTGCGCACCGCCGCTTCGGCTTCGCTGTCGGGACCGACCATGAAGCCGGGCGTATCGATCAGCGAGACCACCGGCAGGTCGAAGGCGTCGGCCAGCTGGAAGAGGCGCGAGCCCTTGTCGGCCCCATCGCAGTCCACCGCCCCGCCCAGATGCCGAGGGTCATTGGCGAGCACCGCCAGCGGGCGGCCGTCAAGGCGGGCGAAGCCGGTGATCACGCCAGGCGCGAAAGCCGGGCGCAGCTCCAGGAACGAGCCTTCATCGAAGAGGGTCTCGATCACGGCGCGCACGTCATAGACGCGCAGGCGGTTCTCCGGCACGGCGCGGCGCAGGAGCCGCTGATCGGCCGCGGTCCAGCCGGCCGTCTGGCCCTGGAAATAGGCGAGCGCCTGCTTGGCGATGCGGGTCGCGTCCGCCTCGTCCTCGGCCAGGATGTCGACGACGCCATTGGCCGTCTGCACGTCCATCGGCCCGATTTCCTCGGGCGCGAAGACGCCAAGGCCGCCGCCTTCGATCATCGCCGGGCCGCCCATGCCGAGGTTGGCTCGCTTTGTGCAGATCAGGATTTCAGAGAGTCCCGCGAACGAGGCGTTGCCGGCGAAGCAGCGGCCGGAGACCACCGCGATCTTGGGGACGACTCCGCCGAGCCTGGCGAACGACTTGAAGCTGGGGGTCGCCAGACCCGAGGCGCCGACACCGTCGGTGTCGCCCGGCCGGCCGCCGCCGCCCTCAGCGAACCACACGACCGGCAACTCCTCCTGCTCGACGACCTCCAGCAGGCGGTCGGTCTTGAGGTGGTTCATGTGGCCCTGGGTGCCGGCGAACACGGTGAAGTCGTAGGCCAGGGCGGCGCAGCGGGCCTGCGCCTCGCCGACCAGCGCGCCGTTGACGCGCGCCAGGCCGCAGACCAGGCCATCGGCCGGGCTCATCCGGCGTAGCTCCTCGTCCGACCGCCGCCGGCGTTGCGCGGCGAGGGCGAAGGCGCCGAATTCGAGGAACGAGTCCGGGTCGACCAGGTCGGCGATGTTCTCCCGGGCGGTGCGCTGATTGCGCGCGCGACGCCGCTCCACGGCTTCGGGCCGGGCGGCGTCCTGCAGCGAGGCCCAGCGCGTCAGGGTCTCGGCGAGGTCCGGCCGAATGTAATCGAGGTCGATGTCGCCGACCTCGTCTTCTCCGGCATGCTCCACATCCTCGGGCGCGATGAAGGCGATGGCCTGGCCCTTGGCCACCACCTCCCCTTTCTCGACGGCGAGCCGGGCGATGCGGCCGGCGGTGGGCGCCGCCAACACATGTTCCATCTTCATCGCTTCGAGGATGGCCACGGTCTGGCCAGCCCGCACGAGATCGCCCTCGGCCACTTCGACGGCGCCGACCGTGGCCGCCAGGCCGGCGACCACCGCCTCGGTTCCGGGAGGAGCCTCGATCTCGGCTGGCGCCTTGGCGATCGGAGCGACGGCCGGCGTCAGCGTCCAGGCGGGGAGGTCCGCCGCGGCGGCGACCAATGCGCTGGCGTGCTCGTCGATGAACCTTGTGGTCGCCTCGCCGGCCAGGACTTCCGGCCTGGCCAGGAGGGCCCGCAGCAGGCCGATGTTGGTCTCCGCCCCCTCGATGCGGAACTCGGCGAGCGCTCTCGAGGTTCGCGCCGCCGCCAAGGCGAAGTTGGGCGCGACACCGATCACCTTGGCGAGCAGGGGGTCATAGGCGGGGCTCGTCTGGTAGCCTGCCCAGCCATAGCCGTCGACGCGCACGCCCGGACCGGTCGGCGGCTCATAGGCGGCGAGGATGCCGCCAGAGGGCGTCACCGTTCCGTCGGCCTCCAGGGTCTCGAGGTTGACGCGCGCCTGGACGGCCGTCGCGCGCGGGGTCGGCGTGGCCTCGAGACCGATCCTGGCCAGAGTCTCGCCGGCCGCCAGGCGAATCTGGATCTGCACCAGATCGAGGCCGACGGCCTCCTCGGTCACGGTGTGCTCGACCTGCAGGCGCGCGTTGGCCTCGATGAAGAAGAACTCGCCGGTCGCCTGGTCGAGCAGGAATTCGATGGTGCCAAGGTTGCGGTAGCGCACGGCGGCGGCGAGCGTCGTGGCCGCTTCGTAGAGGCGCTCGCGGGTCGCGGCATCGAGGTTGGGGGCCGGGGCGATCTCGATGATCTTCTGGTGGCGGCGCTGCAGGGAGCAGTCGCGTTCGCCCACAGCCAGCACGCCGGTGCGGTCGCCGGCGATCTGCACTTCGATATGGCGCGCCCGCTCGATGAGCCGCTCGGCATAGAGTCCGCCGTTGCCGAAGGCGGCCAAGGCTTCGCGTCCGGCCGAAGCGAAGGCGGCGGGGATTTCGGAAGCTTCGCGGACGACGCGCATGCCGCGGCCGCCACCGCCGGCCACGGCCTTGATGATCATCGCCGCGCCGTCAGGCAGGCTCGCGAAGAAGGCGGCGATCTCCGCCTCGTCCGCCGGCCCGGCCGCGCCCTCGATCACCGGCAGGCCCTTGCGGACCGCGAGCGTACGGGCGCGCGCCTTGTCGCCCAGGGCTTCCAGCGCCTCGGGCGAGGGGCCGATGAAGGTGAGGCCGGCCGCCGCGCAGGCGGCGGCGAATGTGGCGCTCTCGGAGAGGAAGCCATAGCCCGGATGCACGGCGTCGCAGCCAGCCGCCTTGGCGGCGGCGATCAGCGCGGCGATATCGAGGTAGCCGGCCGCCCCGGCGCCCGGCAGGGCCTGGGTGAAATCGGCGCATCTGACGTGCAGCGAGGCGCCGTCGCCAGCCGCGTAGACGGCCGTGGTCGCAAGGCCGAGGTCGCGGGCGGCCCTGGCGATGCGGATGGCGATCTCGCCGCGGTTGGCGATCAGGATGTGCTCGATGGTCATGCCACTCCCTCGGCGCGCCGCCCCAGCCAGGATTGCAGACGGTCCGCCGGGCTGTCGACCAGACGCGGAAAGAGGCTTGTCGTGACGACCAGCAACAAGCCTGCCGCCGCGAGCAGGAGACCAAGGGTCAGACCCGTCGGCCAGAAACTCACGCTCAGCTCGCCGGCGCTCTTGGGTGGCAGGCCGACGGTGAGCAGCACGCCGGCGCGCTGACGGGCAGGGACCGGTCGACCGTCAAGCATGGCGGTCCAGCCGGGATACCAGGCCCGGGCGAGGACCAGGGTTCCCGGCGTCGACGCGCCGTTGCGGGCGTCGAGAACGATCTTCGCCGTGGTGCTGGAACGGACAGTGGCCGACGCGCCCGGCGTGGCCCAGGTGAGGAGGCTCGAGGCCTGCCGCCGCGCAAAACGCCAACCGCCAGCGGGATTGCGGGCTTCGCTCCAGGCGGCGCCGGCGCCGGCCGCGAAGGCGCGCGCGTCTCGCGCGTGCTCGATATCGACCTGATCGACTCCGGTCAGGTCGAGGATGCTGCGCCCGGTGGCGAGGACGGGCGCATTCACCCGCGTCGCCGCGTCCGGACAGCGCGTCCCGAAGTGAGCTGGACAGAACCATGGTTGAAACCTCAGGATATCCATCGGGCTATAGCCGCTGACGCTGCCGCCGCCAGCCAGCGACAAAGCCGTGTTGCCGGGCTCGTAGCTTCGCCAGAAATCCGCGCCGGGCTCTTCGGGGTCGAGCTGATAGATCGCGTAGCGCATGGGTCCGTCCGCCGCCGATCCTGGACCCACGGCGGCGATCGTGGGCGGCGACCAGCGGTTGGGGAATCGCGGGTAGGGCGTCGCGGCCACGGTCCAGGCCGTCGATTCGAACGCCGCCAGCCCGAACACCAGCGCGAAAAGGGTCCAGGCTCGCCCATCGCGCTTCATCAGTCGGACGCTGATCCAGGCGCCCGCGGCGAGGCCGAGGCCGACGAGAAGAAGACTCAGACGCGACTCGGGCGACTGACAGATGGCGAGGTAGGTCTCGGCGCAAACCACGTAGATCGACCTGGAGAGGCTCCAGCCGCTCCTGGCCGGATCGGAAAGCGCGCGGGTCGCGAGAAGGAGAATCCCCAGCTGAAAGTAGGGCAGCAGGCGGACCATGTACTGGAACTGCCAGACTTCCGGCGCCATCGACAGCAGGCCGAACGCCAGCGTCGCGCCGATCAGCAAGCGGTCGGTCGGATATTTCCAGAGCCGCCGCCAGTCGGTGTTGACCAGGGCGAGGGGCGCGAACCAGGCCACGTAGACGATCGGATGGCGGACCGTCTGCAGGAGGCCGTCGAACCCGCGCCAGGTGGCGCTGAACAGCGGCGTCCCGAAGCCGAGCAAGGCGGGCAGGTCCGCGCTCCACTGGGCGGGACTGGCGCCGCGCGGTGCGAACGCGGTGTAGGCCATGAGGGGCAGGACGGCCGGCGCCGCCAGGAGGCCACCCGCGGCCAACGCGGCGCCAACCCAGGCGATCGGTCGCAGCGGCTGCGAGGAGTCGAGGGCGATGATCGCGGCCGCCGCCACTGAGATGACCAGAGCCAGGTCGGCGAATGGCCAACCGGACAGCTGGGTCATGGCGACGGCCGCCGCCGCCAGCGGGGCGAGGGAAGGGCGGCGCGCGGTCTGCAGGAGCAGCCCCCAGGCCCACACCTGCCAGGCCATGCTGACCAGCGCCGGGATCCAGTTGATGGCGCCCCACCAGAAAATCCAGCCCGACAAGGGCGCCGCGACGGCCGCCAGGAAGGCATATCGCGGCCGGCACCGCAGGGCTCTGGCCAGATTGTAAGCGCCGGCGGCCAGGATCGCGATGTGCGTGAGCGCGTAGATCGCCGCGCCAAGCGCCATGTCGCCCGTCCGGGCGATGATCACGTAGAGGACCAGCGAGACCGGGTTGAAGACCGCGTACTGGTACTCCTGCAGGAGCGCGCCGCCTTCCCACAGCCGGTTGGTCACCAGGGGGAACTGGCCGTGCGAGAGCAACCGGGCGATTTCGCCGAAAGCCGGCATGAACTGGGTGGCGTAGTCGTCGGTCAGGAAGAGGTTGGGCTGGGCCAGCAACGGGGCGGCGGCGGCCAACAGGCAGACGACGGCGGCCAGAGCGCCAAGCGTGACCTCGGATCGGAAGCCCGCCTCTTCGCTCGCCAGGTTCCCGGACGCCCCGCTCATCGGATCTCTCCGCCCCAGAGCGAGAAGCGCTAGTCGCGTTCGCCAGGGTCGTCCATTCGCTTAACATGCAACAACTTGTCGTCGATAAGGATCGGCCGGGCGGGGTGTGTGATGAACGACAGGTTGACGGGGCAGACCGGCCACGAGGTGATCGCCCTGGTGACGCCGGTGTTGAACGATTGGGTCTCGTTGGCTCGCCTGATCGCCGAGCTCGACGGGCTGGCCGCCCTGAATGGCCGGCGCCTCTCGGTGCTCGCGATCGACGATGGTTCGTTTCCGCCGCCGCCGACCGACGCGCTCGCCGCCGCCGTCTCGGGCCGCGGGGCCGTGATCGCCGTGACGGTCGTGCAACTGGCCGCCAATCTCGGCCATCAGCGCGCCATCGCCGCCGGTCTGGTGGAGGCGCGGCGGCTGGGCGGCTTCGAGCGGGTGTTGGTGATGGACGCCGACGGCGAAGATCGGCCCGAGGATGTGGCGGCCCTGATCGAGGCCAGCGACAGCCATCGATCGGCGATCATCCTGGCTCTGCGCGGCCGTCGCTCAGAGGGGCTGGGATTCCGCGCCGGCTATTTTGTCTATCGGCGGCTGTTCCATGTGCTGACGGGTCATCGGATACAGTTCGGCAACTTCTGCATTCTGCCGGGAGCGTCCCTGACCGCGCTGACCCATTCGCCTGCCGTCTGGAACAGCCTGGTGGCCGGGATCATGCGCTCGCGCCTGCCGACCCTGAGCATTCCGACCACGCGCGGGGAGCGCTACGCGGGCCGCTCGAAGATGAACTTCGTCTCCCTGGTGACCCACGGCCTGTCGATCATCTCGGTCTACATGGATGTCATGTTGATCCGGATCATCTGCGCGGCCCTGGCGGTGAGCGTGGTCATCGTCATCGCGGGTCTGATGGTCGTCGGGCTGAAGCTGTTCACGGGTTTCGCCATCCCCGGCTGGGCCTCGACGATCGGCGTTTCGCTGCTGGTGCTGCTGATCCAGGCCCTGATGTTCGCCAGCGTCGCGCTTTTTCAGTTCCTCAGCCTCAGGTCGATGCCCACGGTCGCGCCCGCGACGTTCGCGCTTCAGCTGATCGAGCGAGTGGTCGAGGTCACGCCGCCGGAAGGGCGTCCCTGAGCAGGGCGTCGAAGTAAGCGATGGTGCGCGTGAGGCCCTCTTTGAGGGGTGTGGCCGGCCTCCAGCCGAGGGTCGCCTCGGCCAGAGTGATGTCCGGCTGGCGTTGGCGCGGGTCGTCTTGCGGCAGGGGGCGGTGCTCGATCCTGGAGGCGCTGCCGGTGAGTTCGAGAACCAGCTGGGCGAGCTCGAGCATGGTCGACTCGTGTGGATTGCCGAGGTTGATCGGACCGGTGACATCGTCGGGCGTCGCCATCAGCCGGACGAGGGCGTCGACGAGGTCGTCCACGTAGCAGAACGAACGGGTCTGGGCGCCGTCGCCGTAGATGGTGATCGGCGCGCCCTTCAGCGCCTGGACGATGAAATTGGACACCACGCGGCCGTCATTGGGATGCATGTGGGGGCCGTAGGTGTTGAAGATCCGCGCCACCTTGATCCCCAGGCGGTGCTGGCGGCGGTAGTCGAAGAACAGGGTCTCGGCGCAGCGCTTGCCCTCGTCGTAGCAGGAGCGTGGGCCGATCGGATTGACGTGGCCCCAG
>JBEKQJ010000155.1:0-13686 GCA_049519835.1 Caulobacteraceae bacterium
GCCAGCCGGCGTCACCGGCAGAAGGGCTGCCCGCGTCGATGGCCGGTCCCACGCTCCGATCGGCGCCACGCCAAGGCGAGACGGGAGGTCTTCCACCAGCAGCATCTCGTGGTCGGCCATCACCGCCGCGATCGGCCATGGAGTCTCGCCCGCCAAGGGCAGGGACTGCGGGACTTGAACACCGGCCAGCCCAACGCAGGCCAACAGATCGGCAACCTCGGCGTCGGGTTCGGCCATATAGAGCAGTGCGAAGGTAAGGTCGCGCGGGTTCGTGGTCAGCGCCTCAACCGCGCGGAGCGACGCTTCCTGCCAGCTACGCGCATCGACGGTTTGCGCCGCGAGCTCGCGCAGCAAGGACAGCTGCCGCTCTCCGATCACCCGCTGCGTATCGTCGGTGTTCGCGCAGATGATCCCGCCGGGTCTGCCCTCGTCGTCGGGAATCGGGCTGTACGAGAATGTGTAGTAGGTCTCTTCGGGGTAGCCGTTGCGCTCCATGATCAGAAGCTGCGCCTCGACATAGGTGCCCTCGACCCCACCCATGGCGGTGGCGAGCAGCGGTTCGATATCGGGCCAGATCTCGCCCACACTTCACGTGTTGGCTGGCCGAGCGCCCACGGGTGCTTGCCGCCGATGATCGATTTGTAGGCGTCGTTGTAGAAGTAAGTCAGCTCCTCTCCCCACCCGACCCAGAAGGGCTGGCGCGATGTGAGCATGATGCGGATGGCGGTCCTCAGCCCCTGCGGCCAGGAGGTGGCGGAGCCAACGGGCGAATCCGTCCAGTCATAGGACCGGATCAGCGCGCCCATTTCGCCGCCGCCGGCCAGGAACTCCGGCGTCGGGGTGTGAAGCGCCCCCTCAATCATTTCCGTTGGTACGCTGGGGTCTTCTCTCGGCGCCAATCGGTCCACACGGGTTCTCGCAGTGTCCAGTCGCGGAACGCGGGAGGATGAGGGTCGTTCCGGTGGCGGTCGGCCCAAGTCATCCCCTTGGCAAGTATTGGCAAATCGGGCGCGGTTGCGCAAATTCGGATTGCCTGAGCAATGACTTTCGATGTCACAGCAAAACGGCAGTGATATTCGCTCTAGCGGGTCGACACGTTGCGCGCCAATAGCCTCAACAGCGCGGCCTCGGCGCGAGGCGCATCAGCCGAGAGCTCGGGCCGGAGCCGGCCTTGCTCGTATGCTTCGAAGACCAGCGGGTGAATGTAGGCCGCGCGACAGACGGCGGCCGTGTTGCCCAGCAATGTTGCAACTGCCTTGGCGCATACCGTTATCGCCTTCCGGGTCGGCTCGTGACCGGGCTCGGCGCTATGCAGGGAGAGCATCCGCGCGGCCGCGAGCGTCGCAGCCCAGGTGCGAAAGTCCTTGGCCGAGAAGTCCTCGCCGATGGCTTCCCGAAGATAGGCGTTGACGTCCTGGCTCTCGACCGAGCGGCGCTCGCCGGACCCATCAATGTATTGGAAAAGTCGCTGCCCAGGCAGTTCCTGGCAACGCTTCAGGACCCGCGCCAGGCGGCGGTCATGGAAGCTGGTTCGGTGGGCTTTGCCCGACTTGCCGCGGAACTCGAACACCGCCCCGACGGTGGAAAGCCGGATGTGACGCTTGCGCAGCGTGGTGAGGCCGAAGCTCTTGTTGTCGCGCGCATATTCGTCGTTGCCCACCCTGATGAGGGTGATCTCTAACAGCCGCACGGCGGCAGCGAGCACCTTCTGGCGCGGCAAGCCCGGAGCTGCGAGGTCGGCGTCGACGCGCCGGCGAAGCCGGGGCAGCGCACGACCGAAGGCGAGCAGCCGATGGTACTTGTCAGCGTCACGCTCGGCGCGCCAGTCGGCGTGATAGCGGTATTGTTTGCGGCCACGCGCGTCGCGGCCGATCGCCTGAATGTGGCCGAACGGGTCGGGCGAAATCCACACCTCGCGCCAAGCCGGCGGAATGGCTAGGCGACGCACGCGCTCAAGCGCAGCAGGATCGCGCAACCGCCGACCCTTCGCGTCGAAGTAGTCCGTGCCGCTCCTATCTACTACACGCCGGAAGCCAGGGTCCTGATCATTGACATAGGTCAGGCCGGCGGACCGGGCCGCCTCCAAACCGCTCAAGGCCATATCCCGCGCCATTCTCTGAGCCACCGCTGTCGCCGCTTGACGCCCTCCGGCCGGCCGAGACTCCTCCGCCGGCCAGAGGGCGTTAGCGACTAGGCGAGCGGGTAGGCGACGCCGTAGTGGCTGTAGATCGTCTCGCCGTAGGCGTCGTCGTAGGCCGGTTCGTCGGTCGGGCTGTAGTGGGGCGCGCTCTTCAGGAGGTCCTTGTCGATGTCGACCACGTAACCACCCTGAGTCGGGTCATAGATCAGCGACTCCCACGGCAGCGGATAGAAGTCCGCCCCAAGTCCCAGCACGCCGCCGAAGGAAAGCACCGCATACTGAACGTGGCCCGACTTTTTATCGACCATCAACGTGCGAACGCTGCCGAGTTTCTCGCCCTCGTGGTTGAATACTGGCGTGCCCTCGACCTTGTCGGATGCGATCAGGGTCAGGGTCTCGTGATGTGGAACGCTTTGGTCGGCCATGTCGTGCTCTCCAGGTTGGGCGATTGCCCCCGCTGGCTTGAACGCGCCGACCCTGGCGAAAGTCCCAACCTGGACCGTTAAAACCACCCAATTGACCCGCCGAATCGACCAAAAGGCGGCGGAACCCGGAGAGCCGTCACAACGGATCAACGGGGCTTGCGCCCTCGGGCCTTGGCCGCGACAGGCTTGCTCCCGCCGCTGTGCGCCGCCGGCTTCATTCGACCCTTGCCGCGCCCCGCCAGGCTGGCGCGCAGCGCCGACATCAGGTCGACCACGTTGGTGTCATCTGGCTCGGCGACCTTCGCCGGCCTGTGACCCTTCTGCTTGGCGGCGATCAAGGCCTTCAATGCCTCCTCGTAGCGGTCGACGAATTTTCTGGGATCGAACGGTCCCTCGCGCTGTTCGATGATCTTCTCGGCAATGGAGATCATCGAGGCGTCCGGCTTGGCGTCGCTGATCCCGCCGAAGATCTCGTCCGAATCGCGCACCTCGGCCTGCGAGCGGATCGTATAGGCCAAGATGCCCTTGCCTCGCGGTTCCAACGCCAGCACCCGCTCGCGCGTGGCCATGACAATCCTGCCAAGCGCGATCTCGCCGGTTTTCTCCAGGGCCGCCCGGATCACCCCGAAGGCTTCCTGGGCCATTTTGCCGTTCGGGGCTACGTAGTAGGGATTGTCCCAATAGAGGCGATCGATTTCGTCCGCCGATACAAACTGCTCGATGTCGATGGTCTTGGTGCTCTCGAGCTTGACCGCCTGAATTTCCTCATCGCTCAGAAGCACGTATTCGCCCTTGGCGATCTCATAGCCCTTGACCAATTCGGAACGCTCGACCGGCCCGGTGTCCGGATCGGTGACTACCATCCGGATACGGTTGTTGGTTTTCGGGTTGATCAGATTGAAGTGGACGTCGCCGCCGGCGTTGGTGGCGGAATAGAGCGCGACGGGGCAGGTCACCAGCGAGAGCTTCAGATGGCCCTGCCAACTCGGACGGTAGGCCATGGCCATCCTCTCCAAGCGCCGTGGCGGCGCGGTCAGGTCGATTCAACGACTGTCTCGTCAGTTCGTTCGGTCGCGCTCGCACGGCGCGACGTCTCCGGCATCGAGATCGATCTGGAAGCAGCGCGCGTGGCCGGACGGGAGCTCGCGGACGATGACACTGATCGCGTGCCCCTCCAGGAGCGACGGATCAAGGTCCTCGGCATAGGCGATCGCGGCGGCTTCGAAGCTCGCCTCGACCAGCACCCGCGCATGGTGGCTGTCGAGGTGGCGGGCATAGACGCTGAACTGGCAGGTTGGGGGGGCGGTCACATTTGGCATCCTTCACGGTGAACGCGCACGCCGGATCATTAGGTCCGCCCGTTCGTTCAAGCTGTCGAACCGAACGGGAAGATCATGGCCGCCGCCAAGCTCGGCAAATACAGGCAGAAGCGCGACTTCACCCTGACCGCCGAGCCCTCCGGCCGCGGCGCGAAAGTCCTGCCGTCGCAGGCGCTGCGGTTCGTGATTCAGAAACACGCCGCCAGCCATCTCCATTTTGATCTGCGGCTCGAATTTGACGGAACCTTCCGCTCCTGGGCCGTCCCCAAAGGCCCCTCGCTGGACCCCGAGATTCGCCGCATGGCGATCCAGGTGGAGGACCATCCGCTCGCCTATGGCGACTTTGAGGGAACCATCCCCCAAGGCGAGTACGGCGGCGGAACGGTGATGCTCTGGGACCGTGGTTATTGGGCGCCGGAGAAAGGCTTCGAGCGGATTGGCCACGCGCTGGGCAGGGGCGAATTGAAGTTCGTCATGGAAGGCGAGCGGATGCACGGCTCGTGGGTGCTGGTCCGGACCAAGCGCGACGATGACGGCAACGCCGCCTGGTTGTTGATCAAGCATCGCGACGAGGCTGCGGAAGATAACGCCGCCGGGCCGGCGGACAGCGATCGCTCGGTCGCGTCTGGCCGGACCATGGCTGAAATCGCCCGCGGGGCCGGCCGCGCCGCCACGCCGTTCATGACCGCCAAGGGCGCCGCCGCCGGCTCGGTCTGGCAGACCGCCGAAAAGGCCTCGAGCCAGCCGAAGCAAGCGCCGCGCCCGAAAAACGCCCCGGTGGCCGCCAGCCTACCCCACTTCGTCGAACCGCAGCTGGCCAAGTCGTCGGAAAAACCTCCGTCCGGCCCCGGCTGGGCCCACGAAATCAAGTTCGACGGCTACCGCATGCAACTGCGAACCGCGGACGGACATGCGACCCTGCTCACACGCAAGGGCCTCGATTGGTCGGCCAGGTTTTCGCAGATCGTCGAGAGCGGCGCGAAACTAGCGAACGGCATCGTCGACGGCGAGGTCGTGGCGCTCGACCACACCGGCGCGCCGGACTTCGCCGCCCTGCAGGCGGCCATCTCCGAGGGCGACACCCGGAATCTGGTCTTCTTCGTCTTCGACCAGATGTTCGAGGGCGACCAGGACCTGCGCCCACTCCCGCTCGCGGAGCGGAAACGCCGACTGCAGGCGACGGTGGCGGATACGCCTGCCAACATCCGCTATGTCGACCACTTCGTCACCGCCGGCGACGCGGTCCTGAGCTCTGCCTGTCGCATGCATCTGGAAGGCGTCGTCTCCAAGCGGCTCGACGCGCCATATCAGTCCGGTCGCGGCGAGAGCTGGCTCAAATCAAAGTGCCGGCAGGGCCACGAGGTGGTGATCGGCGGCTGGACGACCACCGGCAGTGCGTTCCGCTCGCTGATCGCCGGCGTGAACCGCGACGGAGAGCTGGCGCACATCGGTCGCATAGGCACGGGTTTTGGGCGTGACGTGGTCGCGGGGCTGATGCCGCGCCTGCAGGCGCTGGAAACCGAACACAGTCCTTTCAACGGCAAGGACGCGCCGAAGAAGGCGGCTGGGGTCCATTGGGTGCGGCCCGAACTGGTGGCGGAGATCGAGTATGCCGGCTTCACGCGTGACGGTGCGATCCGGCAAGCGTCGTTCAAGGGGCTGCGCGACGACAAGCCGGCCCGGGAAGTGGAGGCCGAAGCGCCGGCGCCCGCGTCGACCACCAAGCTCAGCGCGCCTACAACCAGTCGCGCCACAGTGACGCCGCGAGGTTCAACGCCGGTGATGGGGATCACGATTTCCAATGCCGACAAGCCCCTCTGGCCAGATGCGGGCGATGACGAGCCCGTCACCAAGCTCGAGCTCGCCCGCTATTATGAGGCGGTCGGCGAGTGGATGCTGCCACACGTTCGAGGCCGCCCCTGCTCAATGCTTCGCATGCCGGACGGTATCGACGGTCGGCAGCGTTTCTTTCAGCGGCATCCGGGCAAGGGCCAGTCGTCGCTGATCACCGAAGTGCGGGTGGCGGGAGATCGCGAGGCCTACGTTGAGTTCGATCGGGTGGAGGCCCTGGTCGCCGCAGCTCAGACCGGAGCGCTGGAGTTGCATCCATGGAACTGCCAGCCCTTCAAGCCGGAGCAACCGGGCCGGCTGGTCTTCGATCTCGATCCGGCCCCGGACGTCGCTTTCGAGGCGGTGATCGAGGCGGCGCGCGAGGTCAAGGCGCGTCTTGAAGCCTTGGGATTGATCAGCTTCTGCAAGACTACCGGCGGAAAGGGTTTGCACGTGGTGACCCCGCTCGCAGCCGAGGGGCTCGATTGGGCGAGCGCCAAGAACTTTGCCCGCGATGTCTGCCAAGTGATGGCCGCAGACTCTCCCCAGAGCTACGTGATCAACATGGCCAAGAAGGAGCGCACCGGTCGCATCTTCCTGGACTATCTGCGCAACGACCGCATGGCGACCGCCGTGGCCCCGCTTTCGCCGCGCGGCCGTCCGGGCGCGCCGGTCTCGATGCCGCTGACCTGGAGTCAGGTGGAGGCGCTGGTTCGCGTCCGCTGCGCGCGCGCCGCGAGTTCAGGTGCGGCGGGCCCATCCAGGTCGCAGGACCAGACGATCGTTCTCAGCACCTGCGCGCCCTCGGCGATCGGATAGGCCTTGAACGCGAAGCGCTCGCCGGCCTTGACCGTCACGTGGACCGCTTGGCTGGCTGTCAGATGGAATTCGATAACGCCCGGACCATCCTGACCCTTCGCCGAGGCGCCCGCGGCCTCGATACACACCCCTAGGCATCCGCCATCGGCCGTGGCTACGGCTACGCTTTGGATGCCGAGTCGCACGGTGGTGTCCTCGCTGCGCTCTATCCATGTCTCGGTGCCGCTGGCGCCGGAGAAGAGCAGTGAGGCGCCCTGCGGCGCGGCGAGGAAGCTATGGTCGTCCTCGTTGAGTTTGAAGCGCGCAACCATGTCCTGGTCCTTCCTGTCTGGTGAAGTGTCTCGTCGGCGCCGGCTAGGCGTACTGCTCGCGAAGCGCATCCAAGGCTTCGCGCTGGGTCTTCAGGGCGCCGATCGCTCTCGAAGCGACCGCGCGGGCTTCGTCCGGCATGCTCCCGTCTTCGGCGACGGCCGCAAAGCGGTTCACGGCCAGCGCGGCGCCACGAGCGGCCTCTTCGACGATGGCCTTATCGCTGTCGCCCGACACAAGGTTGCGTCCCCTGGCGAACACACGGTGCAGAGCGCCGACCAGCGTGCCGTCATCGTTGCGAGTGATGGGCTGCGTCTCCAGGTCAGCGCGGATTTCCGCCGCCAGGCGTTCGCCTTCCTCGGCCTGCTGCGCAAAGAAGAGGCGCAGCGAGGGGTTCCTCGCCAGCTCCGCCGCCTGTCGCAAACTCTCGAGTGCGTCGTTGGCCCCGTCGAGAAGTCCTCTGACGGCTTCGTCCGCACGCTGCTGATGGTAATCCAAGCGCTTGTCCGATCGGCCCGTCCCCACCCGCTCTAAGCAGTCTGAGGCCTCGAAAGGTTCCAACCCTCGCTGATCGGCCAAGGTCAGGCTGAGAGCGCCGGCTCGGAAGGAACCGCCTCGATCCGGGCGTCGTCTTGCGCCCGTGGCGGCCGCAGGCTGAAGGCGCCAAATGCTGAGGCCGGAAGGTCTGCGGAACGACTTGCCAGCGGCGCAGTGTGGCTCACATCTCTAGGCAGCCACCCTTGTCCATCCCACACCAGGCCGCACACTATGTTGAGCCCCAGGAGTATGGCGACCGTCACCATTCCCGCATAGTCGCCAAGCATCAGCAGAAGCACGAACGCGGCTTCCAGTATCCACGGGATTGGCGCCCAGATCGCATCAATGAACGCCCGGCTCCGGCCCGTCGCCTGGCGACTTGACTGTCGATAATCATCACTTCTGGACGCGCCATCGGCTTGGCGGCGGAAGTGGCTGAGCGTCATTTCTAGTCCTCCAAGTCCGCCCCGGAGTTGCGCATAGAGAGAACGAATTTCGGGGCGCGAGGATGCATCCTGCGCGGTTGATTTGCTTTCGTCGGGCCGGGAACCGAGTGGCCCGATGCGAGTTTCGAGGGAAGACATCGTCAGGCTGTTCGACCACCAAGCCTGGCAAGACGAAATCGCACCAAGTGCAGCAAGCCACGCGCTTGGTCAAAGCTTGACGCGCGTTGGTCACTTGCCCATCCAATATTCCGCTATTCTCGACACAGTTGCAACTAACTCTGCTGTCGGACGTTATCGATCTGACAGGCTACAATGGATATCTGACATGCGTTCGATCCTGCTCTATTTCCTCGGTATACCCATTCCGATCATCCTGCTGCTCGCGCTTTGCACGCACCACTTCTGAGCGGCGGGGAGGATAATCCGATGACTGATGTTAGGGTTTTTGACGGGCTGGTCCCGATGGAACCGGCGCTCTCCTGGTCGGCGATCATCGCCGGCAGCCTGGTGGCGGTGGCGACGTCGATCTTCCTCACCGTTCTGGCATCCGGGTTCGGCTACGATCTGGCCGCAGGCGCCCTGGCCTCACGCGGTTCCCTCGACGCCTTTACGCCCGAGCTCGGCGCTGGCGCCGTCGCCATACAGGTGATCTCGGCCGGGCTCGGCGGCTATCTGGCTGGCCGCCTGAGGCACGCCTGGACACTCGCCCACATCGACGAGGCGCACTTTCGCGACACCGCTCAGGGCCTGGTCGTCTGGGCCTTGTCGGCGATCGTCGGCCTGATCCTCTCCGCGCTCGTCATCGGGCCGTACGTGGCGCAGCTGGCGCCGACCACGCCGGCGGCGGCTGTCGACCCCGTCCGCGCCGCCCACATCCTTGCCCAGGCGGCGTTTTTTGCCGCCGTCGGCATGGTCCTGAGCGCCTTCACCGCAGCGGTCGCCGCCCGCATTGGCGGCCAGAGGTCGGAACATATGCACGGCTCGATGCGCTTGGAGCTCTAGATCGGGCGGCACAGGGTCGGGCTGACCAAAACGGAGACTGAAATGAGCAAGGCCGCCACTCCATTCGTCACTGACGTGAAGGCCTTGCGCGCCCTGGCGCGCAAGAGCATCGGGGAAGGCGCCGTGACGCCGGCCTATGGCGGCGACCCGGCCAAGACGGTGGAGATCCTGCAAAGCGTCCTGGCGACCGAGCTCGTCTGCGTGCTGCGCTACACGCAACATTCGATCGCGGCGACCGGCATCTCGAGCCAGTCCGTAAAGAAGGAATTCGCCGAGCACGCCCGGGAGGAGCACGAACACGCGTTGGCAGTGGCCGAGCGCATCACCCAGCTCGGCGGCACGCCCAACTTCAATCCGGAAGGCCTGGCGACCCGGTCAGTGTCACAGTTCGCGGAGGGCGCGAACCTCGTCGACATGATCAAGGAAAACCTGATTGCCGAGCGCATTGCCGTTGAGCATTACCGCGATCTGATCCGCCACTTCGCCAGTTACGATCCGACCACCCGGGTGATGCTTGAGGGCATCCTCACGGTCGAAGAGGATCACGCCGACGAAATGCGCGACCTGTTGGTCGCGCATGAGGGAAAACCACCCTTGAGCCATTAGCCTCTGTCGCTGGCGGAACGTTCCGTCGGGCCCCGCTCTTTTTGGCGCAAGGGGCCGGTGTCGAAGGCGTGGCGCGCCATCGGACCGCGCCGAAGGACATTAAACCTAGCGGCAGTCTCGCCTTTGGCGGGCCCATGCCGAGATCACACGATTTGAGTATCACGGCGCAGCCCTGCAGATTTCGCGCCTGTTGACTTTCGTGCTTCACAATTCCAAAGTACTCGGTGACTGATTACTGGACGTTGGCCGCCGTGGCAGCTATTAGAATGTCCATCCCCTCCAGCACATCGAGCGACACTTCGGAGCGAATATTCGCCTTCTATATCTATGACGATCGCGTGTCCGTACCCACTCTATTCTTCGCGACAGCGGCAAATGAAGACGGTGCGCTCAAATACGCCGGCGATCGGCTCGCCGAGTCACCTTATCGGCAATGTGTCGAAATCTGGGAAGACGACACCTTAATCTACCGGCTCTCTCGACAACAACTCGCGCCATTGCGACGTGGTCAGCAAGAGGCTCCGACTCTGGTAAGCGAAGTATCGATCGCGGCCGGGTCGGCGAGGTCGCCGAGGGCACCTGTTACAAAGGCGCCGCGAACACAGCGATAGCGCCATCCAGGCCTGAAATCGTTGGAGCGGACCGGGAAATCGAACCCCCGACATTCAGCTCAATCGCCCCACTCCCTCCGGTCTGATCAGCCCTGGACTCTGTGCGGCGGCCGCGGCGGTGGATTATCGCAGCATGTCAACGCGGGCGAAGGGGCGGGCGACAAACCGCCCCAGGCGTCCGGGCGCATAAAGGGCGAAACGATTCTCAGGCAGGCGGAAGGCCCGCCAGTCGCCTTCGGTCGGGTGCGTCGCCAGGCCGATAAGGTGGCGCGCCAGGACGAGCGGGCGGGGATCGAGCGTGGCGACGAAGCTCAGCAGTTCACCAGACCCGACCGGCGTGGCCGGCGATTGCAGCCAGCGCGCCTGGACCCGCGCCGCGAGGCGGCTGAGCCCGCGATCCCGCGCAGCCGCCCGGGCGAGGCCGTCCGGAATCGGTGAGCCGAAGACCTGACGGGCGAGGACGGCGGCGAGGCGGAACACACGCAGGCAACCGGCCTTGGCAGCGAGGGCCTCGGCCGCCGACCAGTCGAAGCCGGCATCGATCAGCCAGGCGAGATCGGTGACCCAGCCGAGGCCCGCCCAGGCGTGCTTGGCGCCGTGGACGGCCAGGACCAGAAAGTGCGCCTCCGGGCCCAGCGCCGGCAGCTCGGCGCCGGCGAGGCGCAGGGGTCGGAGGTTCGGCCAAATCCATTTCGGATCGAGCTGCAGGGGATAATGCGGCGGCGTGAACCGCCAGTGCAGATCGACCTTCACAGCCTGAGCCGACCGGCAGCTCACCTCGCCGGTCCAGCGGCGCAGAGCGCTGGCCGACAGCCAGGCGAGGTCCGTATCGCGCGCATACCCAGCCCGGGCCAGGACCGCCAAAGCTTCGGCGAGCCTGTCCTCCGGCACCAGCAGGTCGAGATCGGCGCACTCGCGCAGGCCGATTTCACCGTACGCCGCCAAAGCGAGCACGGGTCCTTTGTGCGGCAGGGTCGGGATGCCTGCCTTCTGCAGACTGCGGGTGACCGCGATCAGAGCCGAAGTGAGGCCCAGGGTGCGCAGGCCGATCTGGCGCAGCTCGACGGCCCAGCGCTCGCGAATCTGCCTGGGCGCCAGGGCGGCCGCACGGCGCAGGAGCAGCGGGCGAACAAGATGGAGGTTGGCGAGGCGCTCGACCCGGCTCCAGCTTACCGAACGGGCCAGTTCCACCTGCCGGCGGCGATCGACGCGCGACGGCGGCGCGGCGCAAGCGATGACGAAGGCCAGGTCGCCCTCGATGCCGGATGGAGTGACGTCGCGCACCTAGGGTTGCTCCACCCACACGTGCGGCTCGGCCGTCTGCGACGACGGCCGAGGCGGAGCCGGAGAGGGGTTGGCCAGAGCCAGCGGCATCGCCAGGCCGCCAATCGCCGATGTCCGATGCTTATGCTGACGGAAGACGGCGCACGCGACGCCCGCGATCTCGGCAGTCGGATACAATGCCGCCCCCAAGCCTTTGTGCGCGCCACTTTGATGAGACGCGGCTGCTACTGGCGCCTAAATCAATCTTAAGTTGGTGGACTGATCGAGGCTCTGCGCTTTAACGTCGCACAGTCACAGTCGTTTACTTCGCAGCCTATATTCCGGCGCGGTTTCTCCGTCTGCATAGCGTCTAACCGCTCCGGCGGAAGAGCTTCCCGAGCTTTGGGTAAAATCCATCCTGATGAGCTCTCAAGAAGGCCTTTCGGCTTTCTCCAGACGACTGCGCCTCGGTGGGAGGCTAGCTCACAGGGGTTCCCCCAATCAGTGCACGCCGACTACGGTGATCAGGCTGCTCGCGGGCGCATCCTTGGCCGAATGATTGAGCGCGATAAGCTCGTTCAGGATGTCTAGAACTTCATTCGTCTTGCCGGCTTCAACCTCGTTGTCCGGCACGGCGTAGGTTCGGCCGTCATAGACGACGCTCAGATAGCTGCGGCTCGGCGCGCTCCCCTCCCGCATGTAGAACAGAGTCTGACACCGATAGGGATTGGGGCCTGACGACAGGACCTGATCCGCGCTCCGGCAAGGTGTGGCGGGAATGGCGGTCATCACGTCCCCGGCCTTGATCAGCAATGGCGGCTCGCCGCGCCGCTCCCGCCGCTCCAGTTCGCCGAGATAGTAGATGATGCTGTAGGTCGACCGGGGCTCGAGATCGACATCGAGGCCATTGGCGAGCCATTCGCCATGGCTGCAATCGAGCGCGGCGCCGCTCTTGGCGGCCTCATTGAGCGCTTCGCACAGGCGTTGTTCGTTGCCTTCGTTTTGCGCCTGGGCGGTGATTCTGAGCTTGTACTTGCCGTCCTCCGCTGGCGGCGCCTTGGCGGCGGCGCCAGACTGGCAATTGCCGGCGGGCACATGGGTCAGGCCATCGGGTGAACGCGGGCCGGTCATGCAGAAGCGGGGATCGGCTTTGTCACCGGCCTTGACGAGCCGGTAGACCAGCGGCGCCCTGGCCTTGGCGACGGCCGCGAAGATGGCGGTTTTGGCCGCGTCGATGGGGGCTTTGGGGACGTTGGGTGTTTCTTCAGCCTGACCGATGACCTTGCACTCAGGCTTGATCGCCTTGGTCAGAGAGAGGAAATCCACCTCGGTTCGGCGTGTGAGAGACAAGGCGTCCGCTTCCGTCAGGTCGCAGGGTTCGACTTCCTCGACCTTGAGACCGGCGGTGGCGGCTTTGGCGATGCGGTCATCGGCGGACAGGTCACTGTCGGTCAGCAGCGGCCCGAATGCGATGGCTTCGGATTTCCCCGCCCCGGTGGTCAGACCCTCGTTGAGCAGCGCCTCGACAAGGTCCTGATAGGCGGTGAGCCGCGTATCGGCGTGGGCCGGATCATTGATCGCGGTGAATACCTCTGCCTCGGCAAGCTTGCCGTCGTCGACCGAACTGTTGGGGGCCTGCCTGACGATGATCTTCGAGAACAGCAGATCGAACAGAACCGTCGAGGGGATGCGTCGCTGCACGAGTAGATCGATCGTCGACATCGGCAAGGGCGTGAGAATGCCGCGATAGAAGTCCTGGGTGCCGATGTAGCTGGCCGAAATGGTCGGGCCGCCGGTGACGCCCAGCGTCGGGCTGAGGGTGGTAGGCGTCATGCTGCCGTTCTGAGCCAGTGGCGCGCTGAGCGAGAGGCTGGCCGATGGCGTCACCGTGTCGGAAAAGCTCTGCAATTCCGTGAACGACAGGGGCCGGTAGGCCGCCGCGCGCAACACGTTGAGCATGATCGCCTGATCCTGCGTGTGTTCGGCTTCGGAATTGAAGGTCGTCATGTGGCCGGAGAAGCGGTCGACCGACGCGCAACCGGCGAGGCCGCTCACGGCGACGGCCGCCGCCACGGCCAGCAGCCAACCATTCCCCCTCATGCCGGTCCCCTGCTCGCGCTGGCCGGCGCAGAATCAGTTCAGCGCCCCGACGAGAATTGAACACCCGATCCGGCGCGTGCGACAGACGTACGCGCCGATGATTTGCCGATGATCATGGATTTGCGCGTCCCGCCGAGGGGCGCTGGAGCGGGCGGCGAGAATCGAACTCGCGACATTCAGCTTGGGAAGCTGACGTTCTACCTCTGAACTACGCCCGCGTTGCGGGCCTTGTAGCGAGCCGAAACCGGCAAAGGAAGCCGGCCGATCCTTACCGCGTGT
>JBEKQJ010000156.1:0-7378 GCA_049519835.1 Caulobacteraceae bacterium
ACCTCGTGGTCTGCGGCCACGAGCATCACTACGAACGTTCGCACCCGATCCGCGGACGTCAGGCGAACGCGACGCTGACGCCAATCCCGGCGTCGACGGCCACCGACGTGATCGACACGACCAAGGGCTGCGTGCACATGGTGATCGGGGGCGGCGGGACGTCCAAGCCCTCCAATGGCGCCTTCTTCGACCCGCCGGCCTGCCGGGTGATCACCGCCGTTGGCGAAAAGGACCCGGCGACCGGCAAGCGACCCCCCATCTATGCGCATGAGCCGGCCCCCTGGTCGGCGGTTCGGAACGCTGCCCATGCCTACGGCTTCGCCGCCTTCACAGTGGATCCGGGGGCGCCCGGTGGGGAGACAACGATCGAGGTCGTCTACTACGACGTTGTCGAGGACGGGCGCCTGTCGCCCTTCGAGCGTTTCACCCTGCGCCGCCCGCGGCGGGCCTGACCGGCGGCCGGAGCCGCCGCCGCTTCGCGTATATCCGTCATCCTGCGAACGCGTCGCAATAGCTTGCAACTGAGAACCACTCGCATTATCGCCTCCGGCATGAACACGGCGAAGCGATTGGGACAGGTGGGACGGATTCTCAGGGGCGCGGCGATCGCCTGCGGTTGGGCCTTACCGGCCCTCGCCGCACCGCCGCCGATCTCGGTGCCCGTGTCGCAGCAACAAGGGGAAACACCGGAAAGCCAGTCGAGCGGCTTTCTGAGCAACCTCCAGCGCAGCAACTTCCTGCTAGGCGATCTCTTCGGCCTTCGCACCCAGCTCAGCAAGTTCGGGATTTCGCTGGCCATCCAGGAGACCAGCGAGGCGCTCGGCAACGTCACCGGCGGGACCAAGCGCGGCTTCGAGTACGACGGCCTGACCCAAGCGATCCTGCAGCTCGACACCCAACGGGGATTCGGCTGGTACGGCGGCACGTTCAACGTCAGCGCCCTGCAGCTGCATGGCCGCAACCTGAGCGCCGAGAATCTCGCCAGCCTCCAAACCGCCAGCGGCATCGAGGGCGATCGAGCCACCCGGCTCTGGGAGGCGTGGTACGATCAGAAGCTGTTGCCGGAGGATCGGCTGGACATCAAAATCGGCCAGCAGAGCGTCGACCAGGAATTCATCGTCAATCCGAACGGCGCCTACTTCGTCAACACCATGTTCGGCTGGCCGATGGTTCCGTCGGCGGACCTTCCTGGCGGCGGCCCGGCCTATCCGCTATCGGCTTTGGGCGTCCGGTTCCGCTATCGGCCGATCAATCCCGTGTCGATCCTGGCCGGCGTCTATAACGGCAGCCCCGTTGCCAACAACGAAGGCGATTCGCAGAAGTCCAATCCCTCCGGCGTCAGCTTCCCACTCAATGGCGGCGTGCTGGCGTTCCTGGAGCTGCAGTACACCTATCCCGCTGTCGGCAGTATGGTCTACCCGGGCGGCGGCGCGCCGCTCGGCCACACCTACAAGCTGGGCGTCTGGTACGATTCTGAGCAGTTCGGCGACTTGCGCTTCGACAACACCGGGACACCGCTGGCCAGCCAGAACACCACGGGCATCCCGCTGCCTCACCACGGCGACTATTCGATCTACGCCGTGGCTGACCAGATGGTCTGGCGTGACGCCGCCTATCCCAACCGGTCGGTCAGCGTCTTCGGCCGGGTGATGGACACACCGCAAGGTGACCGGAACCTGGTCGACTTCAGCCTCAACGCCGGCGTCGTCTATCACGATCCCCTCCCCAACCGGCCTGACGACACGATCGGGCTCGGCATGGGCTATGCCCACGTGAGCGCCCGGGCTCAGGGCTTCGATCAGGATGTGGCCGCCCTCGTTCACGAGACCGATCCGACGGCGTTCAGCCCGATCCGCAGCAGCGAGACCTATTTGGAAGCGACTTATCAGTATCAGATTCACCCCTGGTGGCAGATCCAGCCGGACATCCAGTACGTCTTCAATCCCGGGGGCGGCGTCCTCAACCCGAATTCGCCGTCCACGCGCGCAGGCGACGAGCTGGTGATCGGCGTGCGCACCAACGTGCTCTTCTAGCGGGGTCCGAAAGCCATGATGAAGAGAACACGCGCGACAAGCCTGACAGCGGCCATTGCGGCCGGCGCGCTGATCGCGACCGGCGCGGCGGCGGCCCCTCAGGGCTTCCTCGAGACCATCCACAAGCACTCGACTCTCACCTCTACGGTAACCGACAACGGCGACCTCAACCCCTATGCGGTCGTCGTGGCCCCGGTGAGCGCCGGCAAGGTGCAGGCGGACGACGTGTTGGTCGACAACTTCAATGATGTCTCCAACCTCCAGGGCACGGGGACGACCATCGTGGGCTATCGGCCTTCGACCAGGCAGACCTACCTCTTCGCCAAAGTTCCCCAGGGTCTCGCTCAGTGCCCGGGCGGGGTCGGCCTGAGCACGGCCATGGCCATGCTCAAGAGCGGTTGGGTGATCGTCGGCAGCACCCCTAGCAAGGACGGCACGACAGCGACCAAGGGCGACGGTTGCGTCCTGGTCCTGGACCCGAACGGCGTCGTGGTCGCCGCCTGGTCTGGGGCCACAATCAACGATCCGTGGGGGGACATGGCGGTGTTGGACGAAGGCGCCAGGGCGACGCTGTTCATCAGCATGGCCGGCTTCGGTCTGCCTAGCCCCGACGTCATCGACCCCGCCACCCACTTGCCGGTGGTGATCCACAAGGCCACGGTTCTTCGGCTCGAGATCGCGATCGCGGAGGGCAAGCCCCCGGTCCTGGTGAGCCAGACGGTCGTCGGCGATGGATTTTCCGCCCGCGCCGACCGGGACAATTTCCTGCTAGGTCCCACGGGCCTCGCCCTGGCGCCGGACGGCACGCTCTATGTCACAGATGGTCTCGACAACCTCATTACAGCCATCCCCAACGCCGCCGCCAGGACCGACAGCGCGGGTACGGGCAAACCCGTGACCAGCAACGGGCTGCTGTCCTGGCCGCTCGCCATGGCGTGGTCGCCGGAAGGACACCTGCTGGTCTGCAATGGAAAGGACGGACGCCTGGTCGAGGTCGACCCTGCGGCCGGCAAGCAGGTCTATGCTCAGTGGATCAACAACGACCAAGCCCAGTCGCCGCCTGGCAACGGCGACCTCTTCGGCATCGCCATGACCCCGGACAAGACCGGCTTTTATTACGTCATGGACGACGTAAACAGTTTGATGCGCGCCTCGCGATGAACCCGGACGACAAACTCGTCGCCTCGCGCCGTGGGTTCCTGACCGGAGCGGTTGGATTGGCCGGCGCGGCGGTGGCCGTGCATCCGGCGGCGGCAGTGGCGAACGCCGAATCCGCGAGCATGCTCGCGTTCCACGGCTCCCATCAGGCCGGGGTGGCGACGCCACAGCAAGCCCACGTCAATTTCGCCACCTTCGACATCATGGCCGAAAAGCGCGAGGACATCGCCGCCCTGATGCGCACGTGGACGCAGGCCAGCGCAGCGCTCGCGGCCGGGTCCATGCTGGTTGGGCCGCCTGACGATCCGGCCAGTCCGCCGACCGACACCGGCGAGGCGCGCGATCTTTCCGCCAGCCGCCTGACTCTGACCTTCGGCTTTGGCCCGGGTCTGTTCGCCAAGGACGGGGTCGACCGATTTGGCCTGTCAGCGCGGCGGCCTCCTGCGTTCGTCGACCTGCCGAAATTTGTCGGCGACCAGCTGGTCGAGGCGCGCACCGGCGGCGATCTTTGCGTCCAGGCTTGCGCCGACGATCCGCAGGTTGCCTTCCATGCCGTGCGCCAGTTGGCGCGCCTCGCCGACGGTGTGGCCAAGCTGCGCTGGGCGCAGGCGGGCTTCCTCTCACGTGGCGCCGATCCGAAGGCGACACCCCGCAACCTGATGGGTTTCAAGGACGGCACCATCAACGTCGCGGCGGCGGACATGGATAAGTTCGTCTGGGTCGGCGACGAGGGCGGCGCGTGGATGCGCGGCGGGACCTATATGGTCGCGCGACCGGCCAGGATCGCCCTGGAGCACTGGGATCGGATGAAGCTGGCCTTCCAGGAGCAGACCATGGGGCGCCGCAAGGCCGATGGCGCGCCCATCGGCGCCAAGGGCGAATTCACCCCGCTCGATCTCGACGCCAACGACGCCGACGGCAATCCGTTGATCGCCGAGAATTCGCACGTGCGCCTGGCTGCGCCCCAGACCAACGATGGCGCCCAGATCCTCCGCCGCTCCTACTCCTATGACAATGGCCTCAGCTTTGTCGCCGAGCGCTGGCCGCCCTGGCGCCAGGGGATGGAGCTGGACGCGGGATTGCTGTTCATCTGCTACCAGCGCGATCCTCGCACCGGGTTCATCAAGCTCTTCGACCGCATGTCCAAGTTCGACATGCTGAACCAATTCGTGACCCACATTGGCGGCGGTCTGTTCGCCTGTCCGGGCGGCGTGGCCGGGGGCCGCTACCTTGCCCAGGATCTCTTCGAGATCTGACCCTCCTCTTGCTGCAGCCACACTCGCGGGCCCACAACAGGGGACAATCAAGTCCCGGAGGGAGGAACGCATGGCCGACCTGTTGGCGATGTCCGCCAGGGTGATCGACGAGGGTCTGGCGCCGCCTGAACTTGGTCCCCTCAATCGCATCAACCACCAGTTGTCGGAGATCGCCGACGGCGTGGCCATGGTGGAGGCCTTCTCGCACTGCGTGTTGTTCGAGACCGATGACGGCCTCGTCGCCTTCGACACCTCAGGGCCGGCCGGCGGCGGACTGGTGGTCGAGGCGGTGCGTCGCTGGCGGCCGAAGGACCGCTTCAACACCGTGGTCTACACCCACGGGCACGTCGACCACGTTGGCGGGGCAGGCGCCTTCGTGGCGGACGCCGAGGGGCGCAGCGATCCGCGGCCGCGGTTCGCCGGCCACGAGAATGTCCCCAAGCGCTTCGACCGTTACGAAATGACCGACGGCTACAACCGCGTCATCAACGCCCGCCAGTTCGGCCAGTTCATCCGCGCCGGCTATTCGATCGGCGGCGAGGCCCGGTTCCTCCCAGCCGCCACGCCCCGACCGGACACCACCTACGCCCACGCGCTCGACCTCGAGGTCGGCGGCCTCGACGTTCATCTGCGCCACGCCCGCGGTGAGACCGACGATCACACCTGGGCCTGGATCCCTGCGCGCAAGGCGATTTGCGCCGGCGACTTCTTCATCTGGAATTTCCCGAACGCCGGCAATCCGCAGAAAGCCCAGCGCTACCCACTGGAGTGGGCCGGCGCGATGCGGGCCATGGCGGCTCAGGGGGCAGACCTCTTCCTGCCGGCCCACGGCCTCCCGATCGCCGGACAGGCGCGGATCGACAAGGTTTTGACCGACGTGGCCGAAGTGCTCGAAAAACTGGTGGCCGACACCCTTGCCATGATGAACGCCGGCGCGCGCCTGAACGAAATCGTCCATGAGGTCTTCGTCGATCCGGACACTCTAGCGCGGCCCTGGCTGCGGCCGCTCTACGACGAGCCAGAGTTCGTGGTTCGCAACATCTGGCGGCTCTATGGCGGCTGGTATGACGGCAACCCTGCCAACCTGAAACCGGCCCGTGAGACGGCGCTGGCGGCCGAGCTGGCGTCCCTGGCCGGCGGCCCCGACAGGCTGGCCAATCGGGCCTTGCAGCTGGCCGATGCAGATATTCGTCTCGCCTGTCATCTGGCGGAGCTGGCCGTTCAAGCGGCGCCAGACAGCGTCCACGCCCACGGCGCGCGGGCCGAGGTCTTCCAGCGCCGCCGCGACCTGGAGACCTCGCTGATGGCCAAGGGAATCTTTGGTTCGGCCGCCAACGAGTCGAAGGCCAAGCTGGCCGAGGACGGCTCCGACTCTGCTACGCCGAGGGGATGAGGCGCTGGTCGGGGCGGATGGGCGCCTTAAACCTCGAACAGTTGGGGAGATCCTTAAGTGCTGAAGACGTACACCGGCAGTTGCCATTGCGGCGCGGTCCGCTTCGAAGCCGACGTGGACATCAGCGCCGGGACCGGCAAATGCAACTGTACAATCTGTACAAAGATGCGGTTGTGGTCGGTCGACGCTGCGCCTGAAGTGTTTCGTCTGATCGCCGGCCAGTCCGAGCTAACCGACTATCGAGGCGCCAACCCCGTCGCCCACCATCTCTTCTGCCGAAATTGTGGCGTGCGGCCTTTTGAATGGGTTGATACGCCGAACATGAGCGGCAGTAAGTATTACAACCTCAACGTCGCTTGCCTGGATGGCGTAGATATCGATGAATTGATGTCGGCGCCTGTCACCTTCTACGACGGGCTGAACAATAACTGGGGCGAGTCCCCGGCCGAGACGCGCCACCTCTAGCGGCCACTTGGCAATCCACGTGGCCGACTTGGCTGCAAGACGGCCAGCACGCGCGGCGGCCCTGAAGTCTTCACGCCGAGAGCGTGACGTCCTGGCCACGCTCGGGGGCGGGCGGCCGCAGACCTTTGAACCACAGGCGCAGGGCCTGCCAGTGGATAGCGCCCAGCACTTCGAGCCAGAGGACGGGATGGCTCAAGAGCACCTTGAACAGGCTCCTGTCGGACAGCGGCTCGCGCATGCCGGCGAAGGCGGCCGTCATCACGATGCCGGTGTGGTCGGCGACCCGGATGCCGATGAAGGCTGCTTCGCCCGGCGGCGCGAGCTGGAACTCGTAGCGGAGGTCGAAGTCCATGAACGGCGAGACGTGAAAGGCCTTGTCGCAGGCCTGTATCACGCCGCCCTGCGCACCCTCTGGCGCCGGCAGGACGTAACAATGTCGGCCGCCGAAGGTGTTGTTGACCTCGTAAAGCACGGCCGCGAGTTCCCCGTTTGGCCGGTGGCAGAAGTAGACGCTGAGCGGGTTGAAGACGGCGCCGAACACTGCCGGCATGCACAGGAGGCGCACCGCGCCGCCGGCGCGGATTCCGGCATCAGCCAGGCGGCTCTCTACCTGCGCCTTGAGCGGTGTGGCGTCTCCTGTCAGATGGTGCGTGGCCTCGAGCGAAAGCGGCGCGAACCGATCTACCGCAAAGAGTCTGAGCTCGCGGTCGAGTTCGGCCAACTCGTCTAAATCGATGAGCAGCATCGGGATCCGTTTTCGCAAGCTGTGCTCACGCGGGCGAACGCGCGTGTGGACGACCAGCCCGCGATAGAGCGCTGAGGCACGCGCGCTCACGCGGCGATCGCCGTCTCGACGGGGAGGGGCGTACTGAGAATCCGGCCGGATTCCGAGGCCACCTTCCAGGGCCGTCGTACCCCGCCGATCGCCTCGGCGACCGCCAGACCGGCTTGCAGACCATCCTCGTGGAAGCCGGCCCCGAAATGAGCCCCGCAGAACCAGACGCCGCCGGCGCCCTGGAGGTCCCAGAGCTGGCGTTGGGCGCCGATGGCGGGCCCATCGAATAGCGGGTGGG
>JBEKQJ010000157.1:0-7301 GCA_049519835.1 Caulobacteraceae bacterium
ACCCACCTGCACGTCGACCACGTGGGATGGAACACGATGCTGGAGAACGGACGCTGGGTCCCGACCTTCCCCAAGGCCCGCTACCTGCTCGGCCGCGAGGAATACGCCCACTGGTCATCGGTGGACGAAGACGAGACCCAGCAAATCCTGGCCGACTCGGTGCGGCCGATCTTCGACGCCGGCCTGGCCGACCTGGTCGAGATGGACCACGTGATCTCGCCGGAGGTGCGACTCATCCCGAGTGTTGGTCACACGCCAGGCCACGTCTGCGTGGTCATCGAGTCCCAGGGCGAGCGGGCGGTAATCACCGGCGATTCCACCCATCACCCATGTCAGATCGCCCATCCTGACTGGTCGCCGGTGTTCGACAGCGACCAGGTCCAGTCGGCCAAGACCCGCGCCCGGCTGTTCGCCGAGTGGGCCGACGAGGAGACGCTGGTGATCGGCACGCATTTCTCCGCGCCGACCGCCGGCCGCATTCGCCGCGACGGGACGGCGTTCCGCTTCGAGGCCTGAACGGAGCCAAACCGCCGCCCACGCATTAACTGGCGTAGCCACAAGGATACGTCATGAAGACCTCGAAACTTGGCATCGCCGCCGCCATCGGGCTGGCCCTGCTGCTGACGGCTTGCGCCGCCGGCGGACCAGAGTCGGCGAACGCCGCACATCAGGCGTGGCCGTTCCAGCTCCTGCTCGGCGTCTGGCACGGGATCATTGCGCCGGTGACCCTGCTGGTGGAGGTGGGCCACAAGTTCCTGCCGAACACCATTCCCTGGGACATCCACCTCTATGAGACCAGGGCGGCCTCGGTGGCCTACGACATCGGCTTCTTCCTAGGCCTCGGCGGCGGTCCGACCATCGTCGTGCGGCGCTGGCGCCGGCGAGTCGACTAGCAGGCGGCAAGTCGCCGCCGCTAATCCCCCGGTTGGGGCGGCACGATCCCGCTCGGCGGGTAAGCCGGGACGAGCGGCGGCGGGGCCGGCAGGCCGGCCGGCTTGCCGGCGATCTGCTTCATCAGGATGCCCACCGCCGTTTCCAGCTGGACGTCGTGACCCGCCAGGAGGTCGGCCGGGTTGTTCTCGACTTCCACGTCGGGATCGACACCATGGTTCTCGACCGCCCAGACACGATCGGGCGTGAACAGGGCATCCTCGGGAATCGTCACGTAGCCACCGTCCAGCATCTGCCAGTTGCCGCGGATGCCGCGCACCCCGCCCCATGAGCGGGTGCCGACCAGCTGCCCGAGGCCGTAAGCCTTGAAGAGGTAGGGGAAGATGTCGCCGTCCGAGGCCGACCAGTGGTTGAGCAGGGCGACCTTGGGCCCGTTCAGAACTTCCTCCGGCTCGGTGCCCACGCCGGATTCGCGGTTCGTGCCCAGAGTCACGAGCACCCGGCGCAGCCGCTCGAGGGCGAAGGGGGCGATGAAGCCGCCACCGTTCCAGCGGTCGTCGAGGATCATCGCCTGCTTGTCGAGCTGGGCGTAGAACTGCCGCACGAACTGCTGCAGCCCGAGCTGCTCCATGTCGGACATGTAGACGTAGCCGATCCGGCCGCCGGAAAGCTTGTCGACCACCTCACGGTTGTGGGCGATCTGGGCGGCTTCGCGCAGCGAGCCCTCCGCCCGCACCGGTGTCACGACAATGTGGCGGCGCGCGCCCGTGGCCGTGTCGGCGACCGTCAGGTCGACCGTGGTCTCGGAATCGGCCAGCTGCAGCAGACTGTCGGGATCGGTCGGAGCCTGCAGCTCGACGCCGTTGATGGCCAGCACATAGTCGCCCGCCTTCACGGCCAGGCCAGGCTGGCCCAGGGGGCTACGATAGTCGTCACGGGTGTTGTCGCCGGGGAGAATCGTGGCGATGCGGTAGCGGCCGGAGGCCGGATCGACCGCCCAGTCGACGCCGAGCAGGGCGGCGTGGACGGTGGGTCCGGTCTCGCCGTTGTCGCCCCCGCCCACGTAGGTGTGGGAATTGGACATTTCGCCGAGCATCTGGCCGATCAGGTAGTTGAGGTCTTCCCGCGAGCCGAGCGTCGGCAGCAGCTTGGCGTAATTGTCGTGGACGGCCTTCCAGTCGACGCCGTTCATGGCGGTGGAGAAGAACAGGTCGCGCTCCAGCCGCCAGCCGTTGTTGAACATCTCGGTCCATTCCTGGGCCGGATCGACCAGCTCGCGCATGTGCGACAGGTCAAGCTTCTTGACCGAGTCGGAATCCTTGGTGGCGTCCGGCTTGGCGTCGAGGACGGCGTAGTTGCTGTCCTTGCGGGTCAGCACCTTCTGGCCGTCGAGCGACAGGGAGTAGGCGTCGACGTCCTCGGCCACCACCTGGTCCTTGCGCTTCTCGAGGTCGTAGACGCGCAGGGCCGATGTCTCGCCCTTGAGCGAGCCGTCGATCAGGCCGATCGGCTGTGTGAGGTAGAAAATCTTGCCCTTGCGGACGTCGAGCTGGGCGATATTGGCCGGATCGACCGGGATGGCCACGGCGCGGGCCATCATGCCATCGAGATCGACCCGGGTCGGCTCGGGCGCGGCGGGCTTGGCCGACTTGTCGGCTTTGCCGGATTTGTCGTCCTTGGCCGGCTCATCCTTCTTGGGTTCTCCGTCGGTGTCGGCCTCATCGGAGCGGGGGGCGAGCGGCGAGGCGGTGTCGCGGGCGAGCGGGATGGCGTAGATGCCGGTCGACTTGAGGATGGCGAAGTCGAAATCGGTGTCGGACGGGACTGGATTCTCATGCCGGCTGGAGGCGAAGTAGAGATACTTGCCGTCCGGCGAGAACACCGGATTGGCGTCGATCGACGAGCCGTCGCCGAGCCGGGTCAGGACGCCGCTGGTCAGGTTGTAGAGGTACAGGTCGCGGCGGCGGTTGGTCGCGGTCATGCTGAAGGCGAGCCAGCGGCTGTCCGGCGAATAGGCCTGGTCGTGGATTTCGCTGAACTTGTCCTGAGCCACCTGCTGGGGCGCGCCGCCGTCGACGCCGACCACCCAAAGCTTGTGCGAGCTGTCGCTGAAGCTGAGGGTCTTGCCGTCGGGCGAGAAGATCGGGCCGTAGAGGTAGCCCTGCGGGAATGACGTGAGCACACGCTCGGCGCCGCCCTCGGCCGGGCGCACGGCGATCTGCTGCTCGCCGGTGGAATCGGTGGTGTAGGCGACGAGCTTACCGTCCGGCGACCAGGCCGGGTGGTCCTCGTCGATCCCTTGCGTGCCGGTGAGATCGCGGGTGGCGCCGTCTTCCGTCGGCACACTGAAGATATCGCCGCGGGCTGAGAACAGCGTGCGCTTGCCGTTGGGGGCGAGGGCGAAGTCGGGCTGGCCAGCCGGGTCGACGGTGCGGATCTGTTCCTTGACGTCGGCGACGTGGGGCCGCTTGCGGATGTCGTCGTCAGGCACGTTGACCTGGACTTCGGCGACCTTCTCGCTCGGCAGGTCGAGGCGCCACAGTTTGCCGCCCTGCTGGAAGGCGATGGCGTCGCCGCCGAGGGCCGGGAAGTCGACGTCGTAGTCGGTGAAATGGGTGACTTCGCTGAGTTGTTTGCTGTCGAGATCGAGGACCCAGATGTTGGCGCGGCGGTTGGCGTCCTGGTCGCTCAGGAAATAGATCTTCCGCCCGTACCACATCGGCGAGGTGTTGGTGCCGGTCCAGGTGGTCAGCTGGGTCAGTTGGCGGCTGTTCAGGTCATAGGTGAACAGCTGCTGGGCCAGGCCGCCGTTGTAGCGCTTCCAGGTGCGGAAATTCCGGAAAATGCGGTTGTAGACGATGGTGTGGCCGTCTGGCCCGTAGGTCGCCAGGCCCACCGACGAGTCGATCGGCAGGGGCGTCGGCGCGCCGCCGGCGACCGGGACCTGGTACATGTTCTGGATCCAGCCGTTCCAGGCGTCGCGCTTGGTCAGATAGACGACGGACTTGGAATCCGGCGTCCAGGTGACGACCATGTTGTCCGGACCGTGACGACCACCCGTGCCGGCCTCCGTGGTCGGATGATAGGTCAGGCGCCGCGCCGCGCCGCCCCAGGCCGGAATGACCCAGATGTCGGTGCCGGCCTTGCTGGCCTCGGTGTAGGCGATCCACTTCCCATCCGGCGAGACGCGCGGAAACATGTCCTGGCCCGGGGCGCTGGTCAGGCGCTCGGCGGCGCCGCCGTTCTTGTCGACCGACCAGACATTGCCGTCGGCGACGAAGACGATGCGATCGCCAGCCGGCTGGGGAAAGCGCGGCAGGGCGGCGTTGGCGGTCGCGGCCAAGAGCAGCGGCGCGGCGGCGGCCGCCAGGGCGAGTTTCAGACGCTTCATCGATTCCCCCGAATGGTGTTGGCGCTCATCGGCCCCGGCCAGAAGGCAAAGTCAACTTACGGAAATCTCATCAAAGCTGGCCGCCTCGCCAGGCGCGCGCGAGCCGTCGCGAACCAGCCTGACCGCTTGCAGGCCCGCCGCACGGGCGGCGACGATCTCCGGAGTCATGTCGGACAGGAAAAGGATCTCAACTGGCGCGCGGCCGAGCGCCGCGGCGATCGCCGCATAGCTGGCCGGCTCGGCCTTGGCGCCGACGCGGGTGTCGAACCAGGCCGAAAACAGCGGCGAGAGATCGCCCGCCACGCTGTGGCCGAAGAGGAGCTTCTGGGCCATTTCCGAACCCGAGGAATAGACCGCCAGGGTCAGGCCTTGCGCCCGCCAGCGGCGAAGGCTCTTGGCGGCGTCGGGATAGACGTGACCCTTGAGGTCGCCGCTGAGATAGCCTTCGCGCCAGATCAGCCCCTGCAGGGTCTTGAGCGGCGTCGCCTTGCGGTCCTCGTCCATCCAGCGATGCAGCACAGCGAGGCCGCCCGCTTCGGCGACGAGCGGGTCGGCCTCGGCTGGATGTGCAGCCGCGAAGGCGTCCAGCCGCGACCTGGCGTAGGGAAACAGCACCTCATGGACGAAGGCGATGCTGCTGGTCGTGCCCTCGATGTCGGTGACGATGGCATGAACGCCGCGGACTTCGATCACGCCGCCTTCTCGAATTTCGGGAAGTCTTCAGCGATCGGCGCCCCGGTGAACTGGGCCACCCATCCCTCCGGCGAGATGAAGAGGCGCAGGGCGGTGAAGCGCGGCTGTTCGCCCATATCGAACCAGTGGCGCGTGCCGGCCGGCACGCTGATCAGATCGCCGGCCTCGCAAACCACCGCGAACACCTTGCCGCCCTTGTGCAGATAGAACTGCGCCGCGCCCTCGACGAAGAAGCGCACTTCGTCGTCGGCATGAGTGTGCTCGGCCAGGAACTTGGCGCGCAGCGCCTCGGTGTTCGGGGTGGAGGGCGTGACGCGGACCACGTCCACAGCCTGGTAGCCGCCGGCGGCTTTCAGCCGGGCGATGTCGCCGGCGTAGGCGGCAAGCACGGCCGCGTCGTCCGCATCGGCCGATAACCGCGCCTCGGCGGCCCAACGCTCGAAGACGACGCCGATCTCGGAAAGTCCGGCGGCGATCTCGGCCGGATCGCTCGTGATCAGGCGCGCGGCGCCCGGGGCGTCGTCGGCAAAGACGGTGAGGCGGCTCATGCGCGGCCCTCCAGCTGCATCTGTTCCAGCTCCATGGCGATCAGCGTCTCGGCGGCTTCCACGACCTTGATCGCCTCGGCCATGCTCGTTCCCCAACCATATAGGCCGTGATCGCGGATCACGAAGGCGGGAGCCGGCTGGACGATCAGGGCGGCGGCGACCTTGACCGCCAGGGCGGCGATGTCCTGGCTGTTGTCGAACACCGGCAGTTCGACGGCGGTCTCGTGGGTGGTGACGCCCGGAAAGGCCTTGAGCAGCTCGTAGCCCTCGAGGCGCAGCGTCTCGCCGACCCGCCGCGAGACCACCACGGCCGGAATCGAGTGGGTGTGGAGCACCGCCTGGGCGTCGGCAAAGATGCGATAGGCCATCAGGTGCAGGGCGGTCTCGGCCGAGGGCCGACGGCCGTCGCGCGAGTTCCCCTCCATGTCGACGACCATGACCTCCTCGGGGCTGAGCCAGGCCTTGTGGGCCCCCGAAACGGTGATGGCGACGTCGCCGTCGACGAGGCGATGGGAGAAGTTGCCGGCCGTGGCCGGCGCCCAGCCGCGCGCGGCCAGAAACCTGGCGGCCTCGACGATCCGGCCGGCTTCTTCGGGCGGAGCTTGTCTCATGTCCCCTAGATAGCCTGACGCGCGCTTCAGAACATCTCGCCTTTCGCATCCGGCGAGGCGCGGGCATGTTGTCGCCATGACCGACCTATTCGCCCCCCTGCCCCTCGCCCACGGCCCGGCGATGAAGAACCGCTTCATGCTGGCCCCGCTCACCAACCTGCAGAGCCATGCCGACGGCCGGCTGTCGGACGACGAGTTCCACTGGCTGACCTATCGCGCCACCGGCGGATTCGGCTTGGTGATGACCTGCGCCGCCCACGTGCAGCGGATCGGCCAGGGCTTCCCCGGCCAGCTCGGGGTATTCTCCGACGAACACCTGCCAGGCCTGTCGCGCCTGGCCGCCACTATCCGCGCCGAGGGTGCGCTTGCCGCCGTACAGCTTCACCACGCCGGCATCCGCTCGCCGGCCGACCTTATTGGCGAAACGCCGGTCGGCCCTTCCGAGGACGCCGAGACCGGCGCGCGGGCGCTCACCGAAGGTGAGGTGGAGGCCTTGATCGAGGATTTCATTGCCGCGGCGGTGCGGGCCGAGCGGGCCGGCTTCGACGGCGTCGAGCTGCACGGCGCCCACGGCTACATCCTCTGCGCGTTCATTTCGCCCGAGACCAACCGCCGCACGGACCGGTTCGGCGGCTCGCTGGAGAACCGGGTCCGGATCGTGCGCGAGATCATCGCCGGCGTCAGGGCCCGCACGCGGCCGGACTTCCAGCTCGGCCTGCGCCTGTCGCCGGAGCGGTTCGGCCTTAAGACCGGCGAGCAGATCGCGCTGGCGGGCGAGCTTCTGGCCGAAGGGGCGCTCGACTATCTCGACATGTCGCTGTGGAGCACCTTCAAGCCGCCGGTCGACGAGGTCTTCGCTCAGCGGCCGCTGATCGACTGGTTCGCCGAGCTGCCGCGCGGGCGGACCCGGCTCGGCGTCGCCGGCAAGCTGACCAGCGGGGCCGACTGCCGGCGAGCACTGGAGCACGGGGCCGATTTCGTTCTGCTCGGCCGCGCAGCGATCCTGCACCATGATTTCCCCAGACAGGTGGCGGCTGACGCCGACTTCCAGCAGACGGCCTTGCCGGTGACTCGCGCCTACCTGGCCAACGAACGCCTGGGCCCGGCCTTCATCGACTACATGGCCAGCTGGAAGGGCACCGTCGCCGACGACGCGCAAGCGGCCTG
>JBEKQJ010000158.1:0-7245 GCA_049519835.1 Caulobacteraceae bacterium
ATGGACAAGAATCCACCCAAGAATTCGATGACGCCCGAACTGCCGCACTGCGCCCAGCCGCTCGGCCGCGCGGCGATTCAGGAGCCGCAGCACGACTGGTGGACTGGCCTCGGGCTGTCCAATCCCGAAGCGGTGCTGAAGCTCTACGCCCTGCGCTCCGGGTGCCTGAGGATCGTCGACCGTAACGCGGGCCTCGCCATGCACACGCAGGAAACGGGCCTGAACTCCTCCGGCGAACTCCAGCGCGGTTCCAACGTCGGCCATGGCCAGGTGGCTGCGGCGGACTATTTCATTATCCCCGACATTGCGGATTCCAATCGCAACGCTGGCGGCACCAATGTCGGCGGCCTGCTAGGCGGCTTCGTGCCCGGCGGGTTTGGAGCGCTGGCGGGCGGTCTCAATGTCAAGCGGTCGGAAGCCCATACTCTGATCACGCTCGAGGATGCGCGCACCACCGAGCAGCTCTATATCGCCGAGGGCGTGGCCAAGAAGTCCGACTGGGGCTTCGGCGGCGGCGGCTTTCTGGGCGGCATGACCGGCTTCGGGGGCCTGGAAGGCAGCAGCTACACCAACACCGACATCGGCAAGGTGGTGATGGCCGCCTATTTCAACGCCTTCGTCGACCTCGTGCACTACATGCAGCAGCAACAGCCCGGCGGCCAGGCGGCCAACGCTCCGATCGCCAGCCAGCGCGCCACGCAGCCGATGAATGTCTATTCGGGACCGTCGGCGACTTCGAGGGTGGTCTTCAACCTGCAGCCCGGGGCCCAGATCTATCCGACCGGCCAGCGCAACGGTGTGTGGATGGAGATCGACGACGCCAACGGCAACCGCGGTTGGGTGAACTCGACTCAGTTGGACACCCACTGAGGTCAGTGGAAGTCGCGGCTGCGCTGCAGCCGCCCTACGGGGACGCCCTCGGCCTCACGCAGGTCGGCGAGGCGCGCCGTCAGGTCGGTGAATCGCTCGGCGACGACGTGGATGACGTCGCCGACCCGCTGCAGACGGCCGTGCACGACCAGGAAACGTGAACTCATGACCGTGCGGCGGTTGGCCAGGAACACATCCGGCCAGACCACCGCGTTGGCCGCCCCGGTCTCGTCCTCCAGGGTGGCGAAAACCACCCCCTTGGCTGTTCCCGGCCGCTGCCGGGTCAGCACCAGGCCGCCGATCGAGACGCGGGCTCCGTCGCGCAGAGTCTTCAACCGAGCCGCCGTCACCGCGCCGAGGTCGGTCAGCAGGGTGCGGAAGAAGGCGCAGGGGTGGGCTTTCAGCGACAGGCCGGCGGTGCGGTAGTCCTCGGCCACGTGAGCCGGCAAGGACATGACCGGCAGGGCCGGCGGCGGCTCGGCCGGCGGCCCCATCAGGGCCAGCAGCGGCGCGAGGCTCTCGGCCTTGGCCTCCGGGGCGAGGCCCTTGACCGCCCACAGGCCCTGACGACGATCGAGACCCAGCGAGCGCAGGGCGTCGGCCTCGGCCAGCAGTTCCAGGCTCCGGCGCGATAACCCGGCGCGGGCGGCGAGGTCGCGCAGGGTTGCAGCGCCAGCTTCGCGCGCGGCGACGAGGTGCGTGGCCTCTTCCTCGCGCAAGCCTGAGACCTGGCGTAGGCCGAGGCGCACGGCGCGGAGCTGTCCCTCCCCAGCCGGCTCCAGAGTGCAATCCCAGTGGCTCGACAGGATATCGACGGGACGCACCTCGACGCCGTGTTCGCGCGCGTCGCGGACCAGCTGAGCCGGCTGGTAGAAGCCCATGGGCTGGCTGTTGAGCAGGGCCGCGCAGAAGGCGTCGGGGCGTGCGTATTTGATCCACGCCGACACCCAGACCAGCTTGGCGAAGCTGATGGCGTGGCTTTCGGGGAAGCCGTAGGAGCCGAACCCTTCGATCTGACGAAAGCAGCGGGCGGCGAAGTCGGGATCGTAGCCGCGGGCGGTCATGCCGCCGACGAACTTGGTGCGGTAGGAGCCGAGGTTTCCGTCGCTGCGGAAGGTGGCCATGGAGCGGCGCAGGCCGTTGGCCTCCTCGGGCGTGAACTTCGCCGCCTCGATCGCCAGCCGCATGGCCTGCTCCTGGAACAGCGGCACACCCATGGTCTTGCCAAGCACCGAGCGAAGCTCGTCGGCCGGACCGTGGTCCGGCGACGGGGCCGGAAAATCGACTGTCTCCAGCCCGTCGCGGCGGCGGAGGTAGGGGTGGACCATGTCGCCCTGGATGGGACCCGGCCGCACGATCGCCACCTCGATGACGAGGTCGTAGAAGCGCTTGGGCTTCAACCGCGGCAGCATCGACATCTGGGCGCGGCTCTCGACCTGAAAGACGCCCACCGAGTCGGCCCTGGACAGCATCTCGTAGACGGCCGGAACCTCGCGCGGGATGTCGGCCAGCTCGGCGACCCCGATCATGTCCATGGCCTTGCGGATGGCCGAGAGCATGCCGAGCGCCAGGACGTCGACCTTCATCAGGCCCAATGCGTCGATGTCGTCCTTGTCCCACTCGATGAAGGTGCGCTCCTTCATCGCGGCGTTGCCGATCGGGACGGTCTCGTCCAGCCGGCGCTTGGTGAGAACGAACCCGCCGACGTGCTGGGAGAGATGGCGGGGAAAGCCGAGCAGGCTCTCGGCCAGCGTTACGGCGCGGCGGATCTTGGGGCTTTCGGGGTCGAGACCGGCCTGGCGAATGTGGTCGTCGGGTAGGCCGTCGCCGAAGCTGCCCCAGACGGTGTTGGCCAGCGCCGCGGTGACATCCTCGGTGAGGCCCAGCGCCTTGCCCACATCACGGATGGCGCTGCGCGGGCGATAGTGGATCACCGTGGCGCAGATCGCCGCCCGCTCGCGACTGTAGCGTCCGTAGACATACTGGATCACCTCCTCGCGCCGCTCGTGCTCGAAATCGACGTCGATATCGGGCGGCTCGTCGCGCTCCCTCGAGATGAAGCGCGCGAAGAGCATGTCGTGGTCGGGCTCGGTGGGATCCACCGCCGTCACGCCCAGACAGAAACAGACCACCGAGTTGGCCGCCGAGCCGCGTCCCTGGCAGAGAATGCCCTTCCCACGCGCCCAGGCGACGATGTCGTGCACGGTGAGGAAATAATTCGGGTAGTCGAGCTCCTCGATCAGCGCGAGCTCCTGGTTCAAAAGCTTGGTCACCTTGTCCGGAATGGCGGCCGGATAGCGCCAGGCGGCGCCCTTCCAGGCGAGGTCCGTGAGGTGGGCCATGGCCGTCTTGCCCGGCGGCACAGGCTCGTCGGGATATTCGTAGCGGAGCTGGCCGAGGTCGAAGTGGATGCGATCGGTCACCTCGAGGGTGCGCGCCACGGTCGCCGGCCATTTGGCGAAGAGACGCGCCATTTCGGCGGGAGGCTTCAGATGCCGTTCGGCGTTGGCCTCGAGCCTCAGGCCTGCGTCGGCGACAGCGCACTTCTCACGCACGCAGGTGACCACGTCCTGCAAGGCGCGCCGCTCGGGGCCGTGGTAGAGCACATCGCCGGCGGCGATCATTGGCGCGCCGCAGCGCTCACCCAGGTCGTCCAGCCGCCACAAGCGTTTGAGATCGCGTCCGCTGTAGGGCCGCGAGGCCAATAGCCATGCGCGTCCGGCGAAGGCTTCGCCAAGACCGGCCAACGCGGACTCGAACGCTTCTTCGAGCCGCGCTGGGGGAACAACGAGGATGAGCTGGCCCTCGCCATGGGCCAGAAGGTCATCGCGCGTCAGCCAGCACTCGCCCTTGGGCGCCCGGCGCTGGCCGAGGGTCAGCAGGCGGGTGAGACGCCCCCAGGCTTCCCGATCGGTCGGATAGCAGACGACGCTCGGGGTGGAATCCGCGAAGTCGAGACGCGCGCCGGTCAACACCTTCTGGCCGATTTCCCGACCCTTGGCCCAGGCGCGCACGACCCCCGCCAGGGTATTGTGGTCGGCGACGCCGATGGCCGCGAGGCCGAGCGCCTTGGCCGTCGTCACCAGCTCGCCCGGGTGCGAAGCTCCGCGCAGGAAGCTGAAATTACTGACGGCCTGCAACTCGGCGTAGGTCATTTGTTTATCCGCAGATTACGCAGATGAACGCAGATTGATTTTGGAGAAACTGAAGCGGCGATATTCGAGGCTTGCTGCCCCGAAGTTCAGCAAGAGGCCGCGTTCGAGCCGAGACGCTTTCAGATAATTGATGATCTGGGCTTCTTCGGCCGCAGCAAGGCGCGCCAGCGCCTTCGTTTCCACGACCACGCTTTCGAAGCAGACGAAATCGGCTCGGTACGATGCGGATAGTATCTTCTCTCGGTAAGCGATTTTCAGGGGCGCTTCGCGCCGGAACGGAACCGCCCTCGCTTCGAACTCTATCGTCAGGGCTTCGCGATAGACCGCTTCGAGGAAGCCCGCGCCCAGCGCCGAGTGGACAGCCATGGCCGCGCCGATGATGGCGTAGGTCTGGGGATCACGCCTATCGTCATTGATCTGCGAAATCTGCGAAATCTGCGGATAAACCTTCTGTGTCATCTGTGGATAAAATCTTTCTCTTCGTCCGCGGATTCACCCGAACAGGCCGTGCAGCCACCAGCAAGGCGGTTCGGCGCCGCCGTAGGGGCTGTCGCGGAACAGCCAGAAGCGCGCGCCGTCCTCGTCCTCCACCTGGTAGTAATCGCGGGCGCTGGCCGGATCGGCCTCGCTCCAGGGCCGGCGCCACCATTCCTCGCCAAGCCGCTCGGGTCCCTCGGCGTGGCGCACCTTGTGGGCGCGGCCGCGCCAGCGAAACATCACCGGCGGATCGTCGGGAACGGGAGCTACGGCCTCGACGGGTTCGGGCCGGCGGAACAGGCGCACGGGCCTGGGCCGCTCGCGATCCCAGCCGCCGTCCGTCGGGGTCGACAGCGGCGGCCGGCGGGCGACCGCCCGCTCCGGCGCGTGGCTGGGGAACGCCTCGGCGCGCCACACGGCCGCCTCGCCCAGGCGATTGGCCAGCCGGTCGACGAGGGGCGCCAGCGTCTCGCGGTCGTGGCTGTCGCCGGACAGCGGCGGCAGACCGGGCTGTCGCGCCACGTGCGCCGCCGTTTCGCGCGCGCCGAGCGTGACCACCTCGATCCCGAAGCCGGGATCGATGCGCTCCAAGAGCGGGAGGAAGAGCCGGGTTATGGCCGCCGCATCGCGTCCCGGCAGGGCCAGGCCCACGCTCACCGCCTCGGCGACGCCGTCGAGACGGTGGAAGGCGAGATCGAACCGCCGCGCCCCACGGCCTTCGGCCTCCAGCCGGGCGCAGAGCCGCGCGACGATGTCGCCGGCGACTCGGGCCAGGTCCTCGGGCGCGCTGATCGGCTCGGCGAAGGCCAGGCGCGCGAACCACGGGTTGGGCGGGCGAACGAAGGCGAACGCCTCCGGCGCGGCGCCGAGCGCCTGGTCCAGGCGGCGCATCACCTCCGGGCCGAACCGGCGGCCGGCCTGGTCGCGCGGCAGGGCGGCCACCGCTCCGATCGTACGCAGACCGAGGCGGCGGAGTTGGGCGGCGTCGGCGCCTGACAGCCGCAAAGCCTCCACAGGCAGCGTGGCGAGCGCCGCGATGGCCTCGTCGGCGATCGCGCGGTCGGGTCCGAAATGGGCCAGGGCCCAGGCCGCGCCCGGCGAGGGGGCGATGGCGGCGCGCACAGGAAGGCCGTTCCTGGCCAGGCGAGCGACGAAATCGGCCATCATCGCCGCCTCCCCGCCCCACAGGTGATCGACGCCGGTGATGTCGAGGAAGAGGCCATCCGGCGGGTCGACGGCCACAGCCGGCGAAAACCTGGCGCACCAGTCGGCGAGGCCGGCGAGCGCGCGCGTGTCGGCGGCCGGATCGGCCTCGGCGATCGTGAGCTCGGGAGTCAGGGCGACGGCGTCGGTCGCCTTCTGGCCGGCGAAGAGGCCCAAACCCGCCGCCTGCGCGTCGACCGCGGCGAGCCGGCGCACACCGCGTTCGCTCGCCGCCAGGGCGAAGGCTTCACCCCGCGAGGCGGACGGATTGCGGCGGATCCAGTTCGCGATCGCCCAGTCCGGCGACCACGCGCAGAGGATGCGCACCATCGCTCTTCTCCATGATCCAGGCCCCCGTGCGGCCGCCCCGGCAGCGCTCCAGGACGGCCCGCCAGCGTGGCGCCCCCAGGCCCGGCTCTCCCGGCGCCGGCTCGCTGGGGGCCGGAGTGACCCGCCAGCGCGTGGCCGCCGCCGAACCCCTCGGCGTCGTCGCTTCCCCGTAGAGGCGCCGGCGGACAAGAAAGCCGGTGGCGCCATGCCGCTCGCTGGCCAGCTGCAGGCGCCGTCCGGCCGTGAGATCGGGGCTCTCCGCCTCGCCAATAGCGGCGGCGACGCCGGCGGCGCCAAGCGCATCTTCCATAGCGGCGAGCGCCTCCGCCTCGTCCCGCACGCAGACCTGAATCAGGCGCTCGGCTGGAAAACCGAGGCCAGCAAGGCCCGGGGCGTAGAGATCGTCGCGGCGCAGGATCCACACCACCTCGCCGCGTTGGCCGAGCGGCGCGGCGAGGACGGCGGCGAAGGCTGCGGCGACGGCGGCCGTCTCGATCTCCATCCCCTCGCCCGTCACCTCGTGCCAGCAGCCGAGCGGCAGGCCGGCGCCGGGAAAACAGCCGTCCACCCGGGGATCGCCGAAGGGCAAAACAGCCCGCGGGACCGCGCTCTCCAGACCGGAGAGTCTCGCCCGCATCGCCATGAGACGCGCCTGGCGCGACATTCGGACACCCTTTATGTTCTCTTTTTGTTCTAGGCCTGCGACACAAAGAGTCAACGGCGGCCGCCGAAACGTGATTATCCTGGTCCGACTGGCAACGAACGGCGGGGCGCATGCCGACCAACAAGACCGCAATGGTGACCGGCGGGGCCGGCTTCATCGGCTCACACCTGTGCCGGCGGCTGCTCGCCGACGGCTATCTCGTCATTTGCGTGGACAATTTCTTCACCGGCGCGAAGACCAACATCCTGCCGCTGCTGGACGACAAGGGCTTCGAGATCCTCCGCCACGACGTCACCTTCCCGCTCTACGTGGAAGTCGACGAGATCTACAATCTGGCCTGCCCGGCCAGCCCGATCCACTACCAGCACGACCCGGTCCAGACGACCAAGACCAGCGTCCACGGGGCGATCAACATGCTCGGCCTGGCCAAGCGCGTGAAGGCCAAGATCCTCCAGGCCTCCACCTCGGAGGTTTACGGCGATCCGAACGTTCATCCGCAGACGGAAGGCTACTGGGGCCACGTCAATCCGATCGGCCCACGCTCCT
>JBEKQJ010000159.1:0-7223 GCA_049519835.1 Caulobacteraceae bacterium
GAGGTCTTCGACCGCAACCTCGCCGCGGGTCGTGAGAATTCGTGTGCCGGAGCAGAAGCAGACGGTGGAGACGAGCGAGATCGTCACCTCGCCATTGCCGCTGTGACCGCCGGTCGTGTCGGTGCCAAGCGTTGTCGACTGACCATCGACCGACGATGCGAAGTAGGAGCCGCCCCCACCGCCGCCGGCGGATGAGCCGCCGCCCCCGCCGCCGCCGTAGCCACCGCCGCCGCCGCCGCCGCCGCCGCCACCGCCGCCGCCGCCGCCAAAACCGCCTGAGCCGGCGAATCCTTCCACGCCTACCGTGGAGCCGCCTCCAAATGCGTGGCCAAGCGGGGATGCCCCTTCGCCGATTCCGGTTGCGCCAACTCCGTAGTAGATGCCGTTGCCGCCGGTGAAACCGCCGCCACCGCCGCCGCCGACCGTGTCATCGGCGGGACCGCCGCCCATGCCGCCAAGGCCGGCAGCGCCACCAGCCCCGGCGCTGGCCCCAAAACCAGTCTCGCCGGCTTGGCCCGCCTGGCCGTCACCGCCGTCGCCGTAATATCCCGCGCCGCCGCCGCCCCCGGCCACTGCCAGGAGTTCGCCGCCGCCATTGGTTTCAATGATGAAGCTGGCGCCGCCGCCACCAGAGCCATATGGAGCGCTGACGCCCTCGGCTCCGACGACGATTTGGAGCGTGTCGCCGGCTTGAAGATAGACATCTCCGCCGATCGTTGCGCCGGCGCCGCCCTCGAATGCGTAAACGTTGGAGGAGTCGGCGCCCTGGGCGCCGTAAGCGTCGATGTCGTAGACGCCTGATTCGTCGATTGTCACCGATATAACCTGCCCGGTTTCATTGACCGTCAGGCCGCCGGAGCCGTTCGAGGTGGCGCCGCTGCCGCTGGTAAAGGTGAAGGTCATGGTCGCTCCCCGGATCGGCGTATCGAAGAGGGCTCATTCGCCACGGGGCGAAGTCCCAAACTCAAGCTGAACAGGAACGCACACGGCGGTTGTTACAAAGTCGCCGCTTTGTTGCCGTTATTCATGAAGCCGATTGCGAACCGACGGGTCAAGTAACGACGCAGAAATAGTTGCGTTGGTATTCGGCGCCGCCTGGCGCTGCAGCGCTGGCGCCCGGTCTAAGTCGCCAGCGCCTGATCCGTCGCTCTCACCAGGGCGTCGACGATGCCGGGCTCGGTGGAGGCGTGGCCGGCGTCCCAGATGACCTCGAAGCGGGCCTCCGGCCAGGCCTGCTTCAGCGCCCAGGCGCTTTCCATGGGCGTGACCACGTCGAAGCGGCCCTGGACGATCCAGCCTGGGATCTGGCGCACCGGCGCAATGTTCTTCAGCAGCCAGCCATCCTCGGGGAAGAAGCCGCCGTTGACGAAGAAGTGGCTTTCGATGCGCGCGAACGAAAGGGCGAATTCCGTCTCATTGAATTTGGCCGGTCTGGCCTGGGGGCCCCGCAGGGAGAGCGTATCGCCCTCCCACTGGCTCCAGGCCGCCGCCGCCGCCTCGCGCGTGGCCCGGTCGGGGCCGGTCAGGCGACGATAATAGGCGCCGACCATGTCGCTGCGCTCGCAGGGCGGAATCGGTTCGACAAAGCGCGCCCAGGCGTCCGGAAACATCATCGAGGCGCCGTCCTGGTAGAACCAGGCCAGCTCGCGTCTGGTCAGCAGGAAGACCCCCCGCAGAATGAGGCCGGCCACGCGCTCCGGATGGCGGATGGCGTAGGCGAGGGCGAGCGTCGAACCCCACGAACCGCCGAATACCGTCCAGCGTTCGACGCTGAGGCGGCGGCGCAGGCGCTCGATGTCCTCAACCAGGTCCCAGGTGGTGTTGTCCTCCAGGCTCGCGGCAGGGCGGCTGCGGCCACAACCGCGCTGGTCGAACAGCGCCATCCGCCAGCGCGAGGGATCGAAGAAGCGTCGCATGGTCGGGTTGATCGCCCCACCCGGGCCGCCGTGCAGCACGACTGCCGGGCGCCCGCGCGGGCTGCCGCACTCCTCGTAGTAGATCTCGTGGCCGCCCGCGGTCAGCCAGCCGGAGTCGAACGGATCGGTCTCGACATAGAGACTACGCCGCCCGGCCGACGACATCGGTTGAGCATTGCGGGCCTGGGCGGCGGCGCGGTCCATCCCGCCTCTTTAGCGCGGGAAGTGGCGGTCCAGCCAGTCGAGGATGGCGTGATTGACGGCCTCCGGCTGTTCCTGCTGCGTCCAGTGGCCGCTGTCGGTGATCAGCACCTTTTCCAGATCGGGGACGAAAGCTTCCATGCCGTCGGCGGCCGAGGGCGGCAGGACCGCGTCCTTCTCAGCCATGACCATCAGGGAAGGGACCTCGACGCGGTCGGCGATCCCTTCGGCCAGGCGCCAGTTGCGGGTGAAGTTGCGGTACCAGTTGATGCCGCCGGTGAAGCCGGTGCGATCGAAGGTGTCGACGAAGACGGCCATTTCCTCCGGCGTCAGGAAGGTCGGCCGCGGATCGAAGCTCGGGTCGTAGGCTTCCAGCATGCGGATGAGCGCGAAGGCGGAGGTCCCCGCCGGACGCTCGGCGTCGCTCGATAGACCGCCAGTCGCCGGCGGCGTCCCGGGCATCGGCTTGCGCATGAAAAAGCTCATCGCCTTGCCGACGTCCTTGGCCAGCACGGCGTCAGCCTCGCCGGGCTTCTGGAAGTGGACGATGTACATCTCCTCGCCCAGCCGCTTGCGCATGATCTCGATGGGGTCGGCCGGCGCGCGCGCCATGAAGGGTGTGTTGAGGCCGATGACGCCGGCGACACGATCGGCGTGCCGCAGCGGCATCTGCCAGACCACGATGCCGCCCCAGTCATGGCCGACGAACACCGCCTTCTTGGCCCCGACGTGATCGAGCAGGCGCGCCATGTCGCCGGTGAGATGGGCGATGTCATAGGCTTCCACCGCCTCGGGCCGATCGCTCGCCCCATAGCCGCGCTGGTCGGGGGCGATCACCCAGCGGCCGGCGTCGGCCAGGGCCTTGATCTGGTGGCGCCAGGAATAGGCCAGCTCCGGAAAGCCGTGGCAGAGGACGATCGGCAGTCCGGTCTTTGGCCCCGCCTCGTAGTAGGCGAGCCGCACGCCATCTCCAACGTCGACGAACTGGGCGGCGGGCATCTCGGGCGCGGACATTTCAATCTCCCCTTTTGCGCAAATCCTTAGGCGGGTTTCCGTTGGGCGAGGCAAGCCCATCCCAGGGCGGCCCATCCGGCCATGAACGATAGGCCGCCCAGGGGCGTCACCGCGCCCAGCCAGTGTGGCGCGCCGAGCGCCAGGGCGTAGAGCGAGCCGCTGAACAGAAGGGCGCCGCCGAGAAACAGGATGGCGGCCCAGCGGCTGCGGCCGAGCCCTAGGGCGGCGAACACCGCCAGGCTGTGGACGAGGCCGTAGGTCGAACCAGTGCGGACCACATCCTTCATAAGCGGATCGGCCATCCCATGGGCGGCGAAGGCGCCGGCGACCACCGACGTCAGTCCGCCGAGGCAGGCCAACGCCGCCAGCAGTCGCTCGATCCTGCCCATCTTGACCTTCCGTCACGGTTGCCAGCGTCGAGGCTACGACCTTAGGGTCTCGGCAAGGGTCGGCAAGGGCAGGAGACGGCGATGGCGCTCACCAAGGGCGACGATTATCCGATCCACCAGACCAGCGAGCCGATCGCCTACGCCGGCACCGACCGGAACTTCTACGACCGCTATTTCTTCAACGGCTACGGCGAGGAGGGGGGCGACTTCTTCGCTGCGGCCTTCGGGGTCTATCCCCACCTCAACATCGTCGACGCCAGCTTCTCGATCATCCGCGACGGCGTTCAGACCTCGCTCCATGCCAGTCGATGGCTCAACATGGAGCGCATGGACCTCCAGGCTGGCCCGATTAGGATCGAGGTTGTCGAGCCGCTGCAGCGTCTGCGTCTGGTGGTCGAGGCGCCGGATCAGGGCGTCGCCGCCGACCTCGTCTTCGAGGGCCGCTCGTTCCCGATCGAGGAGCCGCGCTTCGTTCGTCGGCACGGCCCGCGCGCCTTCATGGACTACACGCGCCTCACCCAGAACGGCCGTTACTCCGGTTGGGTTGAACTGGATGGCAAGCGAACGTCCGTAGACGGATGGTTTGGCACGCGCGACCGTTCGTGGGGCGTGAGGCCGATCGGCGCGCGCGACCCGCAGGAACTCGCGCCGCCGGCTCCCATGCAGTTCTATTGGATCTGGTCGCCTACCAATTTCCCGACCGGCAGTTTCTTCTTTCACAGCAACGACGACGCCCAGGGCGAGCCGTGGAATCGCCGCGCCGTCTGGGCGCCGCAGAAGAGCGGTCGCCAGCACGAGATCGACCGCACCGCGATCGACATCGAGTGGAAGCCAGGCACACGCCATGCCCGCCGCGCCACCGTCTCGTGGGAGGAGCCCGGAGGACGCGGGCAGGTGGTCTACGAGCCGCAGTTCGAGTTCTTCATGCTCGGCCTCGGCTATGGCCATCCCAAATGGAGCCACGGCCTCAATCACGGCGAGTTGGCTGTCGAGCGCGAGGACCTCAAGCTGGCCGACACCGATGTGCGCCTGCCGCACCATCTTCACGTGCAGGCAATCTCCAAGGCCACCTGGACCAACGCCAAGGGCCAGACGGAGACCGGCCGTGCCGTCCTCGAGCAGCTGGTGCTGGGGCCGCACGCTCCATCCGGCTTCAAGGACATCCTCGATTTCGCTTGATGACGCCGCCAGCATGACCCTCGCCGACCAACTCGCCGCCTACCTGACGCGCACCTCCGGCGTGGCGACGCAGGTGGAGAGCCTGGCCCGTATCTCCGGCGGCGCCAGCCGCGAAACCTATCGCTACGAGGCGGTGACGCCGGCCGGCCGCGAGGGCTTCATCCTGCGGCGCGATCCGCCCGGCAGCCTCATCGAGACCGACCGGCGGGCCGAGTTCCTGGCCCTGCGCTCCTTCGCCGGCAAGAACGTGCACGCACCCGAGCCGGTGATCCTTGAGGAGGAAGGCGCCGAGCTCGAGCGCCCGTTCTTCATCATGCGCAAGATCGAAGGCGGCGTTCCCTCCAGCCCGTTCGCGCCCGATCCTTTCGGACCGCACGCCGCCGCCGTCGGTGAACAGTTTTTCACCATCATGGGCCGGATCGCCGGCGAGCCGCTCGCCGGACTGCCCTTGCTCGATATCGGACCCCCGCCTGCGCCCGAAGCGTGCTGGCGGCGCGAGCTGGACTATTGGGCCGGGGTGATCGAAGCGGACGAACAGCACCCTCAGCCGATCGTGCGCGCCGCCATCCGCCGCCTCTATCACGCCCCGCCGCCGCCGGCCGCCCGCCTCTCCGTGGTCCACGGCGACTATCGGACCGGCAACTTCCTGCATGATGGGGTCGGCCAGATCGTGGCGGTGCTTGACTGGGAGATGGTCCATCTCGGCGATCCGCTCGAGGATCTCGGCTGGGCCATGGACCCGCTGTGGTCGATCCCGGGGGACCCGCGCATCTCCGGCATGCTCCCACGCGGCGAGGCGTTGGCGATCTGGCAGCAGGCCAGCGGCGTCAAGGTCGACGAGGCCGCCCTCGCCTGGTGGGCGCTGTTCGCCTCGGTAAAGGGTCAGGCGATCTGGACCTCGGCGGCGAAAGAGTGGCGCGACGGTGGTTTCGCGGAACCGATCCTGGCGTTTTCCGGCTGGTACACCGCGCGCCGTCAGGACGAGATTCTGGCCGAGCGCCTCGCCGCCCTGGGGCCGCTATGACCCCGCGGCTGCCTGACATCCTCGTCGGCCAGGCCATCGGCCTGACGACGCCTCTGCCGCCGGAGGCCGGTCCCGACTATCTGGCCGGCCGGGCCGGGATTCTGGCCATGCTGGCCAGCCTCGCCGCCCAGGAGGCCGAGCGGGGCGTCGCCGCCAGGGTGTGGGAGAACGGGGCCATCGCCGCCCTGCTGGCCAAGGCCGGGGCAGAGGGGGCGGACGCCGCCGCCGATCTGTCGCTGACGGCGCTCGACGCCGCCAACGCCGACCTCCGCCGCCAGCTCATCACCTTGCATGAGGGCGCCGAGGCGCACGGCGACAAGCCGCTGCAAGCGGAAGTCCTGGCGCTCTACGTCGAGATGGCCGCCGCCCGCCGCCTCCAGCTCGGCGGCTGATCCAGACCCAATCCACGCCCGCAACGGAGTCCGACGAATGCGCGCCTTACAACTGACCGATGGCTTTGGCCTCGAGCACCTGAAGCTCATCGACGCTCCGACGCCAACACCGGGTCCCTATGAGGTGCTGGTGCGCATGCGCGCCGTTTCGCTCAACTTCCGCGATCTCTTGATGATGAACGGCCTCTACGGCGGTGGCCTCAGTCTGCCGATCACGCCGTTCTCGGACGGCTGCGGGATCGTCGAGGCGGTCGGCGAGAAGGTCACTCGCTTCAAAGGCGGCGAGCGGGTCGCGACCATGTTCTTCCAGAAATGGCTGTCCGGACCCCCGACGATTGCAGGGCTGACATCGGCGCTCGGCTGGCCGGTCCCGGGGGCCGGCGCCGAGCTGGCGACCTTCCATGAAGACGGCCTCTCGAAGGCGCCGGACTTCCTCGACGACCATCAGGTCGCGACCCTGCCATGCGCCGCGCTCACCGCCTGGCGGGCGCTGTTTGAAGATGCCCGTCTGCAACCGGGCGACACCGTGCTCCTGTTGGGTACAGGCGGTGTGTCGATCTTCGGCCTGCAGTTCGCGAAGGCGGCAGGCTATCGGACGATCATCACCTCCTCCTCTGACGACAAGCTGGCCCGCGCCGCGACCCTCGGCGCCGATCACGGGATCAACTATCGCCAGGCGCCGGAGTGGGGCGGGGCGGCGCGGGCGCTTACCGGCGGTCGTGGGATCGACTTCATCATGGGCGTCGGCGGCGCGATGCTGTCCGAGGGGCTCAAGGCGATCGCGCTCGGCGGCCATATCGCCATCATCGGTGTTCTTGGCGGCGCGGCCGAGCCCCTGCCGTTCCCATCGATGATCGGGACGGGCGCCAAACTGCAGGGCGTCATGGTCGGCTCGCGCACAATGTTCGAGGCCATGTGCCGCGCCATCGAGGCCCGCCGCATCGCCCCGGTGGTGGACAAGGTCTATCCGGTGGCTGAAGCGGTGGCCGCCTTCGAGGCGATGCGAGCCGGCGAACACTTCGGCAAGATCGTCCTGGAGTTCTGAGGCTCCGCTGGGCTCGACGATTTGTGCGCCGCCTCGGTTTAACGGCGTGCGGTAGACTACCGC
>JBEKQJ010000160.1:0-7214 GCA_049519835.1 Caulobacteraceae bacterium
TTGGCGATGTCGACCGCGCCAAGTATGCGGCGATCGGCGAAAGCGACCGTATGACCCTGAAGTTCGTGAAGCCCTGACGAAGGTGGGTCGCCACGACGCTGAACGTCAATGCGAACTGATCCTGGCCGCGCTCACCCCGACGCCGCGCCGCGGTTGAACGCCGCCAATTGCGCCTCGAACGCCCGCTGGTAGGCTGGCCGGGCTTCGCCGCGGGCGACATAGGCGGCCAGGGTCGGATATTCGTACAGCAGGCCCGACGGCTTCAGCCTGAGCAGCACCGAGACCATCATAAGGTCGCCGGCGGTGAACGGCCCGTCGAGCCATTCGGCGTCGCCAGCGCGAGGAGAGAGCTGCTCCATCCGGTCGCGGACACGATCAATGACCAGGGGCAGGCGCGCCTCGTTCCAGGGCTTGTCATGCTCCAGAAGCCTGGCGTTGGAGAGCTCGAGGATCGGCGGCTCCACCGTGTTGAGGGCGGCGAACAGCCAGGTGATCGCCCGCGCCCGGGCGTTGGCGTCGGCCGGCAGCAGACCCGGATAGCGCTCGGCGATATGGAGCACGATCGCTCCGGTCTCGAACAGGGCGAGATCGCCCTCCTCATAGGTCGGAATCTGGCCGAACGGATGCAGCGCCAGATGCGCCGGCTCCTTCATCGCCTGGAACGAGAGCGGACGGACTTGGTAAGCTTGGCCGACTTCCTCCAGCGCCCAGCGGACGCGGGTGTCGCGCGCCAGTCCCCTGCCGCCATCGGGTGAGCGTTCGAACGCGGTGAGAGTGATGGTCATCGCGAAACTCTGGGTGGTCGCACAGCGTTGCGCAATACCGCCCGCAGGCGACAGTTCACCTGCCGCCTGCGACCCCAGGATGACGAGCCCTGGCCCCTACCGGTGTCGCCCGATCAGGGCTTATAGCCGCCGCCCGGAAGCGGACCGTGATAGGGCGTATTCCGGCAATGGCCCCAGGGCCCGCGCCAATAGCCGGGCGGGCAGCCGTTGCCGGTCCAGTAACGGCCGCCCCAGTAGTAGCCGCGCGGACCCCATCCGGGTCCGCGATTCCAATGGCAGGCGCCGCCCGGCCCGCGCCAGCCATTGGGTCCGCACCCACCTGAAACGAGGATGAAGTCGGGATTGCCGGCCGCGACAGGCGCCATCGGATCGGCGGCGACCGGCAGCGATACGGCGACGCCCAGGGCAAGGGCGCCCGCGGCGGCGATGGTCGTGAAGATCGATCTCGACATCTTGAAGTTCCTCCCTCAATGCGCTGGCGAACCGGCATCGCGCCTAGTATTGGGCGGCCTCCGCCATTGCGTTCCTGAACCCGGAACGAACGCTACGCTCATCAGACGCACCTGTCATCTGTCGTCCGGGCAGACGGCGCAGGAGATGTCCAGCTTCCATCCGTGGCGTCCATAGGTCATGAAGGCTGCTGACCTACGGAGGAGGCGGGGGGCGCCATGCCTATGGCTCATGTTCGGTGGCGCGCCGCTCTGGGCGCTGTGGCTTGTCTCGGCCTGATTTCTTCGGCGCAGGCGAAAGACCCCGATGTCATGGGGCGATGGCTGATCGCCAAGGCCGCGCTTGCGCCGTGGGCGGATCCGCAGCAGCAGGGCGGCCCTGCAGAAGAGAAGCGGCTCGTCGGCCAGGTGGTCACCTTTGCGGCCCACTCCGTCACAGGCCCGTCGCCGCTGGGATGTCCGCACGCCACCTTCAACGTTCACGACGATACGGCCGATCTGCTGTTCGAAGGCGGCCTCGCCGAGCCCGATCGCAACGGCAAACCACGGGATGCTGAGGCGCTGGCCCGCGCCCTCGGCATGACGACGCACACCGTCCGGACGATCGAGACCAGCTGCTCCGAAGTCGCCTATCACCGGCTGTCGCCGACGACGCTGGTATTCGGCCTCAACAACCGCATCTACACGCTTCACCCGGCCCACTAGGGCGGACCATCGGATTGGCCCTGCCCGGGGCCTGTCAGTGCGGCGTGAGTGTCATGCCAAGCTGGTCGAACAGGAAGCTCACCATGTCGGTGGTGCGGTCGATGCGCTCGTCGAGGGAATCGCCGATGCCGTGGCCGGAGGTGGCGCTGGTGCGCAGAAGCAGCGGCCGGCCGTCGGGGTCGGCGGCCTGAAGGGCAGCCAGGAACTTGCGCGAATTGAGCGGGTTGACCCTGCCGTCGTTGTCGCCCGCGGTCAGCAGAATAGCCGGATAGGCCGCGCCCGCCCGCACGTGATGGTAGGGCGAGTAGGCATAGAGGGCGCGGAACTGGTCCGGGTCCTTCACCGAGCCGAACTCGGTGGTGTTGAACGCGCCGTTGGGATCGAGCTCGAAGCGCAGCATGTCGTAGATGCCCACGGCGGAGACCACGGCCCGGGCCAGCGCCGGATGCTGGGTGATGGTCGCGCCCATCAGGAGACCGCCGTTGGAGCCGCCGTAGAGGGCCAGGCGGTCATGCGAGGTATAGCCCTGGGCGACCAGGTATTCGCCGGCGGCGTCGAAATCGTCGAACACGTTCTGCTTGTTGAGCAGCGATCCGGCCTTGTGCCAGGCCTCACCGTTCTCGCCGCCGCCGCGCAGATTGGAGTCGACATAAATCCCGCCGCCATCCAGCCAGGCGCGGCCGAGCGATCCAAGGAAGCGGGGCGTTTCGTTGATGCCATAGCCCCCGTAGCCATAGAGCAGGACCGGGTTGGCGCCATCGAGCCGCGTTCCCTTGCGCATGATCACGCTGAGCGGAACCTCCGTGCCGTCCTTAGAGGTCGCGAAGACGCGGCGCACCTCGGCGTCGCTGAAGTCGGCCGGGCTGGTCTGGGCAAGAGCTGTCTTCGCAACCGTATTGGTCGCCGGCGTCCAGCGGGCGAAGTAGCGCGGCTGGATGAAACCGGTGACGTCGAACAGCACCGTCCCGTCGGCCATCGGATCGATCTCTTCGACGTCGGTCACTGCCGGCGTCGGCACGGCCCCGGCCGGCTTGCCGGCGTGGTCGAAGACGCGCACCTCGGTCGGGCCGCCGACCATGTAGCGGGCGAACAATCGCTCCGGCGTCACCACCAGGGAAGGGATGCCGGCCTCGGCCCCGTCGATGCGGATCGACACTTTGGCCTCGGGCACGATCACCGGCGCGGCCGCCAGGGCGCCTGCGGCCAGCCGGCCGGACGCCTTGACGATCTTGCCGTTCAGGGCCGCCGCCATGGAGACGCCATAGACGGCGTCGTCCGGGCCCACGACCGCCGAGACAATCTTGTCGTCGTAGTCGGAGAGGCGGATCGCGGCGGCGGGGGTCTCATCTGGGGCGCTCAGCAGATACTGGGCGAATTGGCCGCCGTCGCCGCGCTGGACCATGGCCACGATCGCCGGCCTCGCCGAGGGATTGGTCAGGAAGATCTCGCTGATCCGCTCCAGACCGTCCTTGGTCCCCAGCGCCAAGGGATCGGCGGTCCAGTCCGCGCCCAGTCGATGGAAATAGACCTGTAGATTGTAGTGGCGCTCGGCGGCCGGCGCCTCCTCGCCAGGATAGCGGGTGTACCAGAAGGCGTCGGACGCGGCCGTCCAGGCGACACCCCCTCCGGCGGTGGGATACTGCACGTGGGGAATCGGGGTCCCCACCTCCTCGCCGGTCGCCACGCGATAGATGTGCAAGTCGCCGTCCTCGCTGCCGTTGCGTGACAGGGAAACGGCCAGGAGCGCGCCGTCAGGCGAGGCGCTCCACCAGTCGATCGCCGTATGTCCGCTCGGGTCCATCTTGTTGGGATCGACCACGATCCGCTGGCTGGCGGGATCGGCCGCGGCATTCATGACCACGATCATCGTCTGCTGACGGGCCGGATCGGAGAATTCGGCGAACACCTGGCCGCCGCCGGCCCCGCCGCGCGATGTCAGGCCGTAGTAGGCCACGGAGGCGCCGCGGACGATGCGGGCGATTTCCGCCCGGATCGGCGCGCGCACCGCCAGGGAGTCGAGGTAGCCGCGCGTGCGAGCGTTCTGGGCGTCGCTCCAGGCCTTGACCTTGGGGTCCTTTGCGTCCTCCAGCCAGCGGTAGGGGTCGGTGACGGCGACGCCATGATAGGTGTCGGTGACCGGTATCTGCGGCGTTGGCGGCGGCGGCGGTATGGCCGCGGCCGAGACCATGCCCGGCGCCAAGACCAGGGCCAACAGCGAGATCCTCATGGCGGCTCCCCCTCTTATTACTGTCCGCTTCTACCGCCTTTCGCAGCAGCGATGAATGAGGTGGTCGGCGACGCGAGCCGCCTCAGCCGAAAACCGTCAGCGGAAAATAGAACGACACCACCCAGTTGGGCGCATCGACGATCTCGCTGATCCTGAGGTCCCCGCACACCGAGCACAGCATGTAGGCGTCGACCGCGGCCAGGCCATGACGGGCGGTGAGCAGATCGATCATCCGGCCGACCGCCTCGCGTGCGCCGATCATCAGGTCGCCGCCGATGCCGGTGGTCACCTCATAGCCCATCGCGTCCAAATGCCGGGTGACCGGCCCCGGGGTGGTGAAGCGCGGCGAGGCGAGGTTGGCGTCCTTGATCAGATCGAAGCTCAGCGTCACCGCCATCGGGCTTTCGATCGCCGTGCCGCAGACCTCGCCGTCGCCCTGGGCGGCATGGGTGTCGCCGACCGAGAAGAGGCCGCCGGCCACTTCCACCGGCAGATAGAGCACCGTCCCTGCCGACAGGTCGCGGACGTCGAGATTGCCGCCGGTGCGGCGCGGCGGCACGATCGAATGCCTGCCCGGCTCGGCCAGAGCCAGGCCGATCGTGCCGGTGAACGGCTTCAGCGGCACGCGGGCGAAGCTGGCGAACAGCGCCGGGGTCATGGCGGCGGCGTCGTAGGACCACAGATGCAGGGCCGGATCGGGAAACTGGTCGGCCAGCAGGCCGAAGCCTGGAATGTTGGCCGTCCAGCCGAAGCCCGACGGCGCGAAGTCCCCGAAGCGGATTCTCACCGCATCGCCCGGCTGCGCCCCGTCGATATAGACCGGACCCAGCACCGGATTGATGCGGCTGAAGTCCAGCCCGGCGATGTCGTCGACGGTGCTGGTCGGCGACAGCTGTCCGCCGGCCGCGTCCGGACAGTCGAACGCCACCGTCTCGCCGGGCGCGATGGTCAAGATCGGCGCGATGGCGTTATCCCACCCGAAGTGACGTTGGTGCTGGTGGATAGAGTGGCGGGCTGGGCTCATCGGCGACCTCGATCGTCACGATCATGCCGACCATCGCCGCCGGAAGCCAGCGACTGAGAAGGCGGTTCGACACGAGAGAGGACGGCTGAACGTCGCCGCAGGCGCGCGGAACCATTCGACCGCGCCGAAAGTTGATTTTGCAGGAGGACCGACACCATGTCCCGAGCCAACCACCTCATTGCCGCCGCCTGCCTGGCGGCCGCGGCGCTCCCTGCCGCCGCCCAGAACCTGCACGTCAACGACGCCGCCTACGTCGGCATCGCCCGTTGCCAGGGCCTGATCGATTCCGACGCCCTGCAACCCCGGGTCGATCCAACCGGCATCAACCGCTTCATGGACCTGCAAAAGGCCGGGCGCACGCCCAATGTTCTGGACCGCGCCGACGCCAGCCGGACCACGGCGATGCACAACGCCACGATCGCTGGCCCCGACGAGCAGGCGCATCTGATCGCCGAGCGCGACGGCCCCTGCCGCGGCTGGTCGGATATGGGCCTCCAGGCCCCTGCCGGCTCGCTGACCGGCAACTGATCGCAGCGATCGCCCCAGCCCTGAGCCGCCAGTAACCGAAGGGGGTCCATTGCGGACCCCTTCGGACGGCGTATGCTGGCGCCACCATGAAAGCCTAGGTCGCAAATATCGCCGCGGCTAGCCGCAGGCATTTCGCGAGCGCCGGCGAAGGCCGACGCTCTTTCGCGACCGCAGGTTCAGGCGGGCGACGATCGCTCGCCGCATGGGGATTTCGATGCCTTCAAACGCGAATACGCGGGTCAATCGCTACGGCCCGTTGGCCGCCGAGGTCTATGACCTCGACAAGCCCTATTTCTCGCTTCCCGATACACGCTTCCACCTGGCCCGTCTGGCTGAGATCAAGGGACCCGTCCTTGAGCCCGCGTGCGGCACGGGGCGCACGCTCGTTCCCCTTCTCGACGCCGGTCACGACGTCACGGGCTTCGACGCCAGTCCCGACATGCTGGCGCGCTGTCGCGCCAAGTCCGTGGCCCGCGGCCATGCCCCACGCCTTAGCCAGCAACAGTTCGAGGACTTCCGCTATCCGGAGCCGTTCGCCGCCATCCTTGTGCCGGTGGGGACTTTCACCCTCATCGACGACTTCAACGTCGCCATGGCCGTGTTGCGCCGGTTCAGAGATCACCTTTCGCCAGGCGGTCTTCTGGTGCTCGACCTGATTTCGCTTTCGGTCGCCGCCGACATGTCGGATGACCGGCGAAGCTGGACCGCCGAAAATGGCGACTTGCTGACCGTGCATGGTCAGCGCGTGGCGACCGACTGGAACTGCCAGCGGGTGCAGTGGCGCACGCGGTATGAACGCTGGCGCGACAATGCGCTGGTCGAAACCGAGCTCGAGCCGATGTCGCAGCGACTCTGGGGTGTCGAGGAGACGAAGCTGGCCCTGACCGCCGCCGGCTTCGCCAGCATCGAGGTCATTGGCGACTACAACCGAACGCGACCTTGTCGCGCGAGCGATCGGACGCTGACCTTCGAGGCTGTCCGCGGCTAACCCGCCAGCGATCAGACGGAACGAACCATCCCGTGGCGCCCCTGCGGTCACCGGAGCGCCTGTCTGCGGGCGACGCTCCGATGACCGCATTCGGTACGCAGCAGGCGTCAGATGCGGGACGCCTGCTGTCCGACGGCTCGCCTCACCTGTCGGCGAGCGAGGGGTTGGCCGACCCGCCGACGACCTTCAGGTGGTGGGCCACCTCGGAGAAGGCCTTGCCATGGTAGTGGCTCGGGGCGGCGAGCACGGCGTGATGCTGGCCGGGGCCGGGGACAAGCTTGACGTTGGTCTTTCCGGCGCTCGTCACCTCCTGAGCGGAGGCGATGCGACCGGCGTCGTCGAAAATGGTTGAGATATTCATAGCAATTCTCCTTCCTGGCTCGCGCTTCTATTCAGACGAGTGCGAACTGAACATTGAAATAGGTGTTGTTCGGGCCGTAGTTCTTGACGTGGAAATTGAAGTCATATTGGCCGTTCGAGCCGAGGCCGACGTTATCCAGCGTCGCTT
>JBEKQJ010000161.1:0-7186 GCA_049519835.1 Caulobacteraceae bacterium
TCGCCGAGCTGACCCGCGAGCTGCGCATTCTCATCCCGCTCGGCGGGGCCCGCCCCCTGCCCCGCACCGCCGCCCACCTCGCCAGTTACGGAGATCCGGCCCGCAGCTGGATGAACTGGCAGGCGAGGGCGATCGCTCGCGACATCGGCGCGCCCAACGCCCGGGTCGACCGGGCCTACGTCACCGCGCGCTGCGCCGAACTGCTTGATTTCCTGGGGACGGCGTCGCCGCAGCGCGGGCAGATCGGCTTCCATCACATGAACGCCCATCGCATGGAGCGCATCCACCAGCGCCTGCACCGGATGTCGCTGATCCTCTTCGCCGTCACCATCCTGGCGGTCGGCAGCAACTGGATCCTGCGGTTCATCGATCCGGACCGGCCCGAGCGGGTCTCCGACTGGCTGATCCTGTTCTCGGCCTTCCTGCCCTCGCTCGGCGCGGCGCTGGCCTCGATCAACAACCAGGGCGAGTTCGCCCGCCTGCAGCGGCGCGCCAACGCCATGGTGCAGAGCCTCACCGCCCTGCGCGGCCAGATCGTCGACCTGGCGGTGAGGCCCGAGGGCCCATCGCTGGCCCGGGTCTCCGAGCTGTCGGCCCAGCTCGCCGAGATGATGATCGATGAGAACACCGAGTGGCGGATCGTCGTCCTCGACCTGCCGCACGCGGCCGGCTAGGCCCTGCGGCCCTTGGCGAGGATGTAGAGTTCGGAGCTTTCGGCGCGGCTGGCCTTGGGCTTGACGTGGCGAACCTCGGCGAAGGCCTGTTTGAGCCGGGCGGTGCCCTCGGCGGTCTCGCCGCCCTGGAAGGCCTTGGTCAGGAAGGCGCCGCCGGGCTTGAGGACCGCGAGGGCGAAATCGGTCGCCGACTCGATCAGCGCCATGATCCGCAGGTGGTCGGTCTGGCGATGGCCGACGGTGTTGGGGGCCATGTCGGAAAGGATCAGGTCGGGCGGCCCGCCGAGCGCCTCGAGGAGCCGCGCCTGGACCTGGGGATCGGTGAAATCGCCCTGCAGGATGGTGGCGCGAGTGACCGGATCGGTGGCCAGCAGATCGACGCCGGCCACCGCCGCCGCGCCGCGGGCGGTCGCCACCTGCAGCCAGCCGCCCGGCGCGCAGCCGAGATCCAGCACTCGCACGCCGGGGCGGATGAGGTGGAAGCGGTCGTCGATCTCGATCAGCTTGAAGGCGGACCGCGCGCGCCAGCCCTGGGCCCTGGCCTCGGCGACAAACGGGTCCGAAAGCTGGCGCTCGAGCCAGACGCGCGAGGACGCGGTGCGCTGCTTGCTGGTCTTCAGGCGTTCGATCTTGACCCGCGCGGGACCGCCGCCGGTCGGCGGGCGCACCATGCGGCGCTTGGGCGGCTCGTCGTTCATCGGCGGCGCTGGCGTTGTTCGGCCATCAGCGACAGCAGCAGGCCTTCGCGCAGGCCGCGGTCGGCGACCCGCACGCGCTCGCACGGCCACAGCTCCTGCACCGCTTCCAGGATCGCCGCGCCGGCCAGCACGAGGTCGGCGCGATCGGGCCCGATGCACGGCTCGGCGGCGCGCTGGCTGACCTCCAGCGCCGCCAGCCGTTCGGCCACGGCCTGGCAGTCGGCGCGGGTCAGCCACAGGCCATCGACCTTGCTGCGGTCGTACCTGGCGAGCTGGAGGTGCAGGCCGGCGAGGCTGGTGATGGCGCCGGAGGTGCCGATGAGGTGCGCCCGGCCGGCCTCGAAGACGGGGTTCAGGGAGTCGGCGCCGCGGAAGCCGGCGATTTCGGACTTGAACGCCGCGACCATGGCGCGGAAGCCGGTCAGGTCGGGATCGGCCCCGGCCGGGAAGCGCTCGGCCAGGGTGACGACACCGACCGGCGCGCTCAGCCACGCTGTGACCGGCGGGCGCCAATAGCCCCGGCGGCCGGGATCCAGCTCCAGTTCGCCGCGCAGGTCGAGCCAGGAGAGTTCGGTCGAGCCGCCGCCGACATCGAGAATCAGCGCCGCATCGGCAGTGCGGTCGAGCAGGTTGAGACAGCCGGCGACCGAAAGGCTCGCTTCCTCGGCTGGCGTGATCACCTTGAGCTGCAACCCGGTCCTGGCCTCGACCTCGGCCAGGAACTCGGCGCCATTGGCGGCGGTGCGACAGGCCTGGGTGGCCACGGCCCGGACGTGCGAGGCGCCGCGGCGACGAATCTTGTCGGCGCAGATCCCGAGCGCGGCCACCGCTCGGGTCATGGCCGGCTCGGCCAGCCGGCCGCTCTGGGCCAGGCCCTCGCCCAGGCGGACGATGCGGGAATAGGAATCGACGATGCGGAAACTCCGGCCGCGCGGCGTCGCCACCAACAACCGGCAGTTGTTCGTTCCCAGGTCCAGCGCCGCGTACACCTCGCCCTCACGGCGGGCGCTCGCCGGCGCGGCGTGCGCCTCAGTCATTTCGTGTCCAAGTCAACCCGACTCGCCCGCGGCGGGCGCGTCCTTTCGTCGCGGACACTAGAACATGCGCGGCGCCGGGGGAAATGCCGACGGCGCCCTAAATAGCCTTGAAACTTAAGAAAACCTTAACTAGAAGCCCCCGCGCTCCCATTCCTGGCAGAGCTCCCGCGCCGCCGCCTGCGACAGGCTGCGACAGTGCGCGCGCTTGTCAGGCGTAACTGTGCTATTAGAAATTTCAGTGCCCGTTCAGCATAAAGCGTTGAAGATGACCAGTATGAACATGCGTTTCGCCAAGTTCGCCATTGGCCAGGTGGTCAAGCACCGGAACTTCGGATTCCGCGGCGTGATCTACGATGTAGATCCAGTGTTCGCGAACACCGAAGAGTGGTGGCAAGCGATTCCCGTCGATGCACGGCCGTCGAAAGACCAACCTTTCTACCATCTGCTGGCCGAGAATGATCAGTCGACGTACGTCGCCTATGTCTCGGAGCAGAACCTGCTGGCGGACGAGACTGATCGGCCGGTCGATCATCCGCACGCCGGCATGGTCTTCGACAACTTCGAGCCGGGCCGCTACCAACTCCGCCCGCGGATCACCCACTAAACTCATCAATCACCGAGCGTTGTTCCTTCTCCCCTCCGGGGCGAAGGCGGCCCGAAGGGTCGGATGAGGGGCGATTCAGCTCTCGCGCTCTCTCCGGAACCTCCCGACACGCGGTAAGACTCCGCACCTGCGGCGCACCTTCTCCCCCGCGGGCGGGGGAGAAAGAACGTCGGCGTCACTAGTTGCGACGCCAGCGGATCGCGACCTGCGAGTCGCCCTGGCTGCCCAGCTTGCCGACCAGCGAGAAGTGCTTCTTCATGCGCCACTCGAGCTGGGCGCCCTGGCCTTCGCGTCCGCCGCCGGTAAGCTCGAGATAGAGCCGGTCGGTGATGTATTTGCCGCCAGAGATGGTCGTGCCGGTGACGGCGTCCTGGGCCACGGCCAGGCGGTCGAGGTGGGCCAGGCTGCGCAGGCCGCCGATCAGGTCCAGCCCGCCGCCCCCTGAGAGCCCGGCGACGGCCGACGCCAGCTGCGCCGCCTCCAGTCCCGACAGCTGCGAGGCCGAGGCCCCGAACAGCACCTGCGAGAGGATCTCGTCCTGCGGCAGTGCGGGCGTCGATGAGAGTTTGATCACCGGCCGCGCCGCCGTGCCGGTGATGCGGATGACCGCCGTCAGGGTGGGATTGTCGCGCGTGGCGGTGAGATCGAGGCGAATGGTCTGGGCGGTCGAGCCGAGATAGACGACGCCGCGGTCGTCGAGCTGGAAGCGCTGGCCGGCGAAGTTGTAGTCGCCGCGCACGACCCGCGCCTCGCCGGTCAGGACCGGATCGGCCAGCGACCCGCCGACATGCGAGTTTAGCGACAACTCGAGATCGAGGCCGCGGCCCTTCACGAAGACCTTGCCCGGGGCCTTGATCGAGACGTCGAGGGCGACCGGCGCCTCCTTGGCCGAGACATGCTCAGCGGGCTCGTCGTCGAGTTCGTCCGGCCGGTGGATCTCCACCACCTCCATGGGCGTGACGCCGGTGGCCACCGGCGCGTTGGGCGAGATCTGGCCGCTGTCGAGGGTGAGCGCGCCGGAGATCTGGACCTTGCCGTCGGCGGCGCGGTTGACCGTCAGGGCGCCGGAGGCCGTGGCCCTGGCGAGGTCGGTGTTGATCAGGCGGAAGTTCCTGAGGTCGGCGCGGAAGCTCGATGCGCCGTCGCGGGTCAGCGACGCCCGGCCCTGGCCGCTGATCTGACCCTTGAGGCCGTCGTCGGCCGAAAACTGGCCGACATCGACCGCGTTGTCGGCCAGCGTGGCGCGCAGGGTGACATTGCGCAGATCGAGGCCGGTGTCGGCGTCGGTCATCCGGCCGTGGTCGAGCGCTACCTGGCCGACCGCGCGGGGATCGGCGAGCGTGCCGCCCAGGGTCATCTCGGCGTTGACCTGGCCGGAGAGGCTGTTGGCGCCGGTCAGCAGCAGGTCCCAGACCGGCTTGATCTCGCCGTTGATGGCGAAGCGGCCGGAGATCGGCCGCCGGCTGTCGAAGCTGAAGGCGAACGGCTCGGCCGAGGCGTGGGTCGGCAGCGCCAGCTGCCCGGTCGCCTTGAGGCCGGCGCTGTTGCCGAGATCGAAGTCGACGTTCATCACCTCGCCGGCCAGCCGCGCCTTGACCTCGCCGTTCACCGGCGGCGCGCCCCGCAGGTCCCGGCCGCCGGCGCCAGAGAGGCGCAGATCCATGTCGCCGGCCAAGTGGTCGCCGCGGCCGGCGAAATCCAGCTGGCCGGAGAGCGTGCCGACGTAGTCCTCGCTGATCAGGCCCATGTCGATGTCGGCAAGGGCCGCCTTGATGCTGGCTGCGCCGGCGTGCTGGGTGATCTCGACGTCGGCGTGGCCGGCCCCGGCCCCGATCGAGCCGCGGACATCGAGGCCGTCCTTCCCCCAGCTCGCCGTGATCGGCTTGAGGGTGCGGAAATCGGCGCGGCGCAGGCGGGCGGCGCCCGCGAAGGTGGCGGTATTGCGGGCGTCACCGACCAGCGACAGGGTCCCCTCGCCGTTGAGGCGCCAGGCCCCCGCCTCCGAGGGCCCGTTGGCGGCGATCTTGTAGGGCAACGCCTTAAGCGGACCGTCGGCGGTGAAGCTGAGCGACTTCAGGCGCACCCCGCCATCGGCGAGGATCGCCTCGCCGGCCGTGAGCTTGATGTCCGCGTGCGGACTCCCGGCGGCCTGGGCGATCTTGACCTGACCTTCGAGCCGGCCGGCGTCGAGCAGCACGCCCGGCCCGGCGCCGACGGCGAGGTCGGCGCTGGACGGCGCGCCATCGCGCAGGGCGACCGCGCCGTGGGCGGTGACCCCACCGGCGTTGACGTCGAGGCCGCTGAGATCGATGCCACCTTCGACGAGGCGGAAGGCGCTCTTGGCGGCGGCCGGGCCGTACTGGCTGGTGGCCGTCAAGGCGATCTGACCGTCGCCGCCGTCGGGGGCGCGCTGGAAGGTCAGGGCCAGGTGGCCGTTCTCGAGCGGCAAGCCGGGCGCGGCGATCGAGGCGATGTCGGCCAGGAAATCAACCCGCGGGGATTCCAGGTGGCCCGAGATGTCGCCGGTTCCCTTGGCGGCGCCGTCGATCTCGACCGGCCCGAGCGCCAGCGGCCCGTGGGCCGTCCAGGCGAGCTTCAGGCCAAGCGCGCCATCGCCGCCGAGCAGTCCCGACCCGCTCGCCTCGGCGGCGACGCCGGCCAGGGTCGCCGTCGAGACAGCGAGGCCGGGGGGGCTCCAGCTGGCCTGGGCGGTGAAATGCGGCGCCGGACCCAGCAGCTGGTCGGCCTCGGCGAAGCCGCTTTTGAAGCCGCGTCCGCGGGCGTCGACGCCGAGCGCCCAGGGGGCCTTGCCGGCCTGGCTGGCCGTCCATGAGAAGTCGACCACGCCCTTGGCCTCCCGGCTGGCCAAGGCGAGGTTGGAGAAGCTGCCCGTACCTTTGAAACTGAGATCGCCCAGAATGCCGCGCGTCCCGGCCCCGGTGGCGGTCAGGCCGACGCCCTGCAGTGTCGCCTTGCGGATCAGGATGCGGCCGTCGGCGAAGCGGGTGATCTCGCCGGTGGCGGACGGGCTGGCGCCGAGCAGAGCCTCAAGCAGGCCCTTGCCGCCCCCGCCCTCGCCGCGTGGGGCGGCGGTGATCAGAAGATCGTGGCCGGCCGGCTCCAGCGTCACCGGCCCGCTCACCCGCGCCAGCTGGTAGCCGGCGTCGGCGACCTGCGCGACCTCGCCCTGGCCCGCGAAGCGCCATTTCTGGCGATCGCCGGTGAGGACGCCGGCCAGGTGCGCGGCGCCCATCTTGGGAAAGCTGGTGAGCGTGTTGGCGGCGGCGACGCGGGCGTCGAGCGCCAGCCCCTTCGGGCCGGTCTTCTGGGCCCCGATGTCGGCCTCGCCGCGGGCGGTGAGCTGCGCCCCGCTGCCCGCCGCCGTCAGCGCGAAATCGAACAGGCCGTCGGCGGCCTTGCGGCCGGTGACGTCGAACCGCGCCGTCGGCCCGACCACCGTGCGCCAATGGTCGAGCAGCTTCGAGGCGGTGAGGTCGACCACCCCCCTCGCCTCGCCGCCCGCCGGGTTCCAGCCGCCGCGGACTTCAAGCGGCGACGCCGCGCCGGTGCGGGTGTCGATGAAGATGGCGCCCTGGCGCATCGAGCCGCCGGCCCGGGCGGTCAGAGTGAAAGCCTTGTCGGGGGCGAGGCCGAGCGCGCCGGCCATGGCCCCGCCTTGCGCCTCGAGGGCGTCGGCGACGACGGCGAAGGTCTTGTCGTGGCCGAGGTCGATGTGGGCGTTCAAGTGATCGCCGGCGTGCAGGCGGCTGGCGGCCGAGACATCGGTGCGGATCGCGCCGGAGCGCTCGAGGTCGAACGCCCCGGCGACATCGTAGTCGCCCTGGCGATAGGCGAACTGCGGCGTCAGGCGCACGCGGGCGTTCAGCCGATCGACGCGCACGGAGACCGCAGCCGCGCCGCCGCCACCGGGCTTGGTTTCGGCCTGTGGGGTGTGGAGAACCGCGACGTCCTGCGCCCTAGCCGAGGCGATGCGGACGCGCCGCTCGAGCAGTTCGCCAGGCCGCCACTCGACCGCGACGCCGTGGGCGTCGAGCCAGACGCCCTGCTTGTCGCTCAAGGTCAGGCGCGCCAGGCGCGGATCGCGCCAAGGGTCGCCGGTCAGCCCCTCGACGTGCAGGCGGCCGGCCGCGCCGAGGTCGAGCCCTTCGAGCG
>JBEKQJ010000162.1:0-7119 GCA_049519835.1 Caulobacteraceae bacterium
CATCATATACTGAACCATATGGTTCAGTATTATCCTGCTCGTTCGGCAAACGCAACAGCCTCGCGCCGGCCCTTGGCGAAAGCGAAACCCGAGGTCCGCAACAGGTCGTAGGCGGTCATTGACCTCCGGCCCGGAAGCGGACGTCGTTCGGGGCCTCACGGGGTGTCGTCGCGGGACGCCTCCTTTCATCTTTCCCGGGTGGCGGGCGGCGCGCTATCTCAGGCCGCGCGGCGCTTCGCGCAGGGGATGAGACGGGATGAGCAGCGAGACCATGACCGCCGTCGCCGTCGAAGGCGGCAAGGGGCCGGCCTCGGCCCTGCATGCGACCCGGATCGCCCGACCGGCGCCGGCCGACGGCCAGATCCTGATCCGGGTGGGGGCGGCCGGCGTCAACCGCCCCGACCTTCTTCAGCGGATGGGCTTCTATCCGCCGCCGCCCGGCGCGCCGGAGACCCTCGGGCTCGAGGTCGCCGGCGAGGTGGTCCGTGGCGCCGGCCGCTGGCGCGATGGCGATCTTGTCTGCGCTCTGCTGGGCGGCGGCGGCTACGCCGAATACGCCGTTTGCGACGCGCGCCACGCCCTGCCGATCCCGGCCGGCCTCACGCTCGTCGAAGCCGCCGGCCTGCCGGAGACCGTCTTCACCGTCTACGCCAACCTCTTCGAGCACGGTGGCCTCGAGGCCGGCGAGACGGCGATGATCCACGGCGCCACCTCCGGAATTGGCGTCACCGCCATCCAGATGGCGAAGGCGGCCGGCGCGCGGGTCATCGCCACCGCCCGCGGCGCGGAAAAGGTCGCCCAGGCCCGCGCCCTTGGCGCCGACATCGCCGTCGACGCCACGGCTGAGGATTTCGCCGCCGTCGCCTCCGAGGCCGGCGGCGTCGACGTGATCCTCGACATGGTCGCGGGCCCCTATTTTGCGAAGAACCTCGCAGCCCTCAAGACGGGCGGGCGGCTCGTCCACATCGCCTTTCAGGCCGGCGGCGTCGTCGAGCTGCCGATCCAGACTCTGATGCAGAAGCGGCTGGTGATCACCGGCTCGACGCTGCGCCCGCGTAGCGCCGACGAGAAGGCGCGCCTGGCGGCGGAGGTCGAGCGCGTCGTCTGGCCGTGGGTGGCGGAGGGCAAGGTCAAGGCCGTGGTCGACCGGACGTTTCCGCTGGCCGAAGCCGCCGCGGCGCACGCCTATCTCGAGGCCGGCGCGCATGTCGGCAAGGTGATGCTGACCGTCTGATTCTCTCCCCCCTCTGGGGGGAGCACCGGCGAAGCCGGGGAGGGGGGCAGACGCCGCACGAGCTCGTTCCTTCGCCGACCCCCTCCACCACTTCGTGGTCCCCCTCCCCCAAAAAAGGGGGGGGAGGAGAAGAACGCGCTAGGCTCGCCAGTGGAGTTCGTGGCGCATCACGAACGGGTTCAGGCGGCGGTCGACTTCGGCGGCGATGGCGGCGCGCTGCGGTTCCGGGACGCCTGAGAGCGTGACCTTGGCCAGGCTGCCATGGCTGCCGTGCGGGCCGACCTCCACGGCTATGTCGGCGCCGATGTCCTGAAGCGTCGCCTCGAACACCCGGCGGGCGGCGTCCCAGCGGAGTTGCGGCTTGAACACCTTGCCGACCCCGGTTAGCGGCATGGGGTCGATCAGGACGACGGCGACCGGCGTGGCGGCGCGTTCGGGCGTGCGCTCGCGGGCCCAGGCCTCGAGCTCGCCCGGCTCGACGCTGGCGCCGGGCTTCAGCTGCACATAGGCGAGCGGCAGTTCGCCGGCGTAGGCGTCCGGCTGGCCGACGACGGCGGCGAAGCCGACGGCCGGGTGCTGGAAGAGGATGTCCTCCACCGGCCCGGGATCGATGTTGTGGCCGCCGCGGATGACGAGATCCTTGGCGCGACCAGTGATCCACAGCCGCCCGTCGGCGTCGAGGCGGCCGAGATCGCCGGAATTTACCCAGTCGCCGTCGACTAAGGCGCCCTGGTTGTGGGCGTCGTTGAGGTAGCCGCCGAAGACGCCTGGCCCGGCCATGATCACCACGCCGATCTCGTCCGGCACGCAGTCGCGCTCGAGCTTGTCGTCCGCATCGAGCTTGACGACACGGACGCGCGCGTAGGGCACGGGGAAGCCGACGGCGCCGAGCGGCGCGGGGCGGTGCTCGTAGGCGATGGTGTGGACGCTGGAGGTCTCGGTCATGCCGTAGACCTCGTAGACCGGCAGGCCGAACGCCTCCTTGATCGCTGTGCCGACCGCCACCGGAATGGCCGAGCCGCCGCCCGAGGCGTAACGCAGGCTGGAGAGATCGGCGCCGCCCGGCGGGATGGCGAGGGTGGCGGCGAGCACGGTCGGCACACTGGCCAAGCCCTGGGGCCGGAAGCGCTCGACCAGGCCCCAGATGTTGCGGACGGCGGCCGGGTTGCGCCAGCCGGCGGCCGAGAGGACCACGAGACAGCCGCCGGAGGAGAGACCGGCCAGCGCCTGGGTGAGGGCGCCGCCGACGTGGTAGAGCGGCATGCCGAACAGCATGTTTGCGCCCGGCGGGTTGCGCAGCATCAGGTTCACGACCCAGGCCTGGTAGACCTGGTTGGCGTGGGTGTGGCGAACCAGCTTGGGCAGACCGGTGGTGCCACCGGTGTGGAAATAGGCGGCGATGTCGCTGGGCTGAATCCGCCGCCCACTGACGAGGCGATCCGATGGCTGCGTCGCCAACAGGGCGTCGAAGGCGTGCACGTCGTCCGTGGCCGGATCGCCGACGACCACGATCGCTTCAAGGTTCGGGAGCTGGCCACGGACGGCTTCGATCTTGCGCCAGATGTCGGGGCCGAGCGTCGGGCCGACCGTGACCAGCACCTTGGTTCCAGCGGCCTGGAGGATCTCGCCGATCTGGTGGGCTTCCAGAAGCGGATTGACCGGATTGACGATCCCGGCCGCCTCGGCTCCGAACAGGGTGACGAAGGCCTGCGGAATGAGCGGCAGGAGGAAACTGACGACATCGTGCGAGCCGACGCCCAGCGCATGGAAAGCGTTTGCCGCCTGAGTCACCTGGCCGATGAACTGGCCGTGGCTGACGACGACGGGGTCATCGGCCGGGTCGGCGTTGGGCAGGAACTGGAGCGCGGGGGCGTCCGGATCGGGCGAGGCGCCCAGCTCGAGGGCCTCGTAGGTGGAGTTCGCCGCGATCCGGTCGCGCCACGGCGTCGCCTCGAAGGCGGCGACGTCAGCCGCCGACGCGAAGGTGGGAAACTCATCGCCGATCAGGCGATCAAGCAGATGCGCGCCAGCCATGTGCGGCTCCTCCCTGGGTTATCCACAGATGACACAGAACAGGGCGAATGGCAGCGGGGCGTTTCGGGGCGTGCGGCGTGCGAAATCTGCGGACTAAATGTGGACCGGTTATCCGGACGCCGGCACGCGCAGGTATTTACGCTGCACTGCGAGATTCCGCTTGCGCCAGGGCTCGAACGCTGGCTCTTGGCGCGCGGGCCACGCCCTCCCAACGGGGCGCTGCCCATCTGCAAGGATGGGAGACATTGCTATGACGAACCTCGCCACGCCGGCCATGCGGCCGGCCCGGCCACACTTCTCTTCCGGTCCGTGCGCCAAGCGCCCCGGCTGGAGTCCCGAAAACCTCAGCTCGGCGATCCTCGGTCGCTCGCACCGCTCGAGCCCTGGCAAGGCGCGCCTCAAGGCCGCCATCGACCAGACCCGCGCGGTGCTTCAGGTCCCAGCCGACTATCTGATCGGCATCACGCCCGGATCGGACACCGGCGCCGTCGAGATGGCGTTGTGGTCGTTGCTTGGGCCGCGGCCCGTGCAGGTCCTGGCCTTCGAGTCGTTCGGCAAGGACTGGGTCACCGACGTCGTCAAACAGCTGAAGCTGCCGGCGGAGACGCTCGAAGCGCCCTATGGCCAACTGCCGGACCTTTCCAAGGTGCGCGCCGACGCCGACCTGGTGTTCACGTGGAACGGCACGACGTCGGGCGTTCGGGTGCCGAACGCCGACTTCATCGCCGCCGACCGCGACGGCCTGACGATCTGCGACGCCACCAGCGCCTGTTTCGCCCAGGCGCTCGATTGGCCCAAGCTCGATGTGGTCACCTTCTCCTGGCAAAAGGCGCTGGGCGGCGAGGCGGCCCACGGCGTGCTGATCCTCTCGCCGCGGGCGGTGGCCCGGCTGGAGAGCCATACGCCGGCGTGGCCGATGCCCAAGCTCTTCCGGATGACCAAGGGCGGCAAGCTGAACGCCGAGATCTTCGAGGGCTCGACGATCAACACGCCCTCGATGCTGTGCGTGGAGGACTATCTCGACGCGCTGCGCTGGGCGGCCGGGATCGGCGGTCTGGCGGAGCTGAAGGCGCGCGCCGACGCCAACCTCGGCGTCCTGGAGGCCTGGGTCGCCAAGACGCCCTGGGTCGACTTCCTGGCCGCCGAGCGGGCCATCCGCTCCAACACCTCGGTGTGCCTGAAGGTGGTCGACCCGGCCGTCGAAGCCCTGCCGGCCGACGGTCAGGCGGCCTTCGCCAAACGCCTCGCCCAGGCGCTGGAGAAGGAGGGCGTAGCGCTCGACATCGGCGGCTATCGCGACGCCCCGCCGGGCCTGCGCATCTGGTGCGGCGCCACGGTTGAGCAGGACGACCTCGAGGCCCTGACGCCCTGGCTCGACTGGGCGTTCGCCCAGACCGCCGCTGAGCTGCTGCCGGCCTAGCTGTCTCGGAGCGCGGGCGTCTCGCCCGCAAATGGCGGCCGGGACGGCCGCGCTCCGTGCTTCCAATGAAAGGATTCCCAATGACCCCCCGTGTGCTCATCGCCGACTCTCTCTCTCCGGCCGCCCTGGAGATCTTCCGCCACCGCGGCGTCGAGGCCGACGTCAAGGTCGGTCTCAGCAAGGACGAGCTGGTCGCCATCATCGGCGACTACGACGGCCTCGCCGTCCGATCCGCGACCAAGGCGACGAAGGAGGTTCTCGCCGCCGCCAAGCGCCTGAAAGTGATCGGCCGCGCCGGCATCGGCGTCGACAACATCGATGTTCCGGCCGCCACCGCCGCCGGCGTGGTGGTGATGAACACCCCGTTCGGAAACTCGATCACCACCGCCGAGCACGCCGTCGCGATGATGTTCGCCCTGGCGCGCCAGCTGCCGGCCGCCGACGTCTCCACCCAGGCCGGCAAGTGGGAAAAGAACCGTTTCATGGGCGTGGAGCTCTACGCCAAGACTCTCGGCCTCATCGGGGCCGGCAATATCGGCTCGATCGTCGCCGATCGCGCCAACGGCCTGAAGATGAAGGTCATTGCCTACGATCCGTTCCTGGCCCCGGAGCGGGCGGTGGAGATCGGCATCGAGAAGGTCGAGCTTCCGGAGCTGCTGGCGCGGGCCGACGTCATCACCCTGCATACGCCGCTCACCGACAAGACCCGCAATATCCTTTCCGCCGAGGCGCTGGCCCAGACCAAGAAGGGCGTGCTGATCGTCAACTGCGCCCGCGGCGGTCTGGTGGACGAGGCGGCCCTCCGCCAGGGGCTGGAGGACGGCCACATCGGCGGCGCGGCCTTCGACGTCTTCGTCGAGGAGCCAGCCAAGGAAAACGTACTGTTCGGCGCCCCCAACTTCATCGCCACCCCGCACCTCGGGGCGTCGACCAGCGAGGCGCAGGAAAACGTCGCCCTGCAGGTGGCCGAGCAGATGAGCGACTATCTGCTGACCGGCGCGGTGACCAACGCCCTGAACAGTCCTTCGGTCACCGCCGATGAAGCGCCGAAGCTCAGGCCCTACATCGCCCTGGCCGAAAGGCTGGGCGCCTTCGCCGGCCAGATGGTCGACGTGGGCCTCAAGGGCGTGGATGTGGCTTTCGAAGGCGAGGTGGCGAACCTCAACGTCCGGCCGCTGTCCGCCGCCGCCCTGGCGGGGGTGATGCGGCCCATGCTGGCGGAGATCAACATGGTCTCGGCCCCGGCCGTGGCGCGCGAGCGCGGCGTCACCGTCTCGGAGTCGCGCCAGGATCATTCGCCGATCTACGAGAACCTGATCCGCATCACGGTGCAGACCGAGATGGGCCGCCGGGCCTTCGCCGGCACGGTGGTGGCCGGCGCGCCGCGCATCGTCGAGGTCAAGGGCATGGACCTGGAGAGCGCCTTCGCGCCCGCCATGCTTTATGTGAACAACCTCGACAAGCCGGGCTTCATCGGCGCGCTGGGCGCCTTGCTCGGCGAGACCGGCGTCAACATCGCCACCTTCAACCTCGGCCGCGTGGCCGCCGGCGACGACGCCATCGCGCTGGTGGGCGTCGACCAGGCGCCCGACGATGCGCTGATCGCCAGGATCCGCGCTCTGCCGCACGTCAAGGAGGCGCGGGCGCTAAGGTTCTAGGCGAGGGTCCGCGTTTTCGTCTTTATCCGCAGATTACGCAGATTTCGCAGATGGGACCGGAGCGAAGCCACGCCGCCGGAAGCGTGTGCTGGACTGTCCATTTGCGCGCCGAAGGCGCGCGATGGTCCTTGTCGGCCGCACTGGCGCAGCAAGCTCGGCCAGGCCCCAAATCTGCGCAATCTGCGTAATCTGCGGATAAAAAAAGTGCGCCTGCGGCCGCCGCGGACCTAGCCGTCGTAGAAGAACATCGGGTGCAGGCCGATGAGCCGGCGCTCGCGCTCGTCCCCGGCGCGGACAGCCGCCTCCGCCGCCACGTGGCTCACCTCGTCGGTGGGATAGATGCGCTGAGCGATGTCGCGGCGGGCGTAGTGGCACTGCAGGAAGAAGCGCCCGAAGCCGGCCTCGGCCGGCGTACCGCAGTGCCAGACGTCCGAGACGAAGGCGATGGCGTCGCCGGCCTTGGCCGGCAAGCTCACCGGACCGCGGTCCTCGTAGCTGAGCGACATCCCTTGGTCGTCGGCGTCGCGCGGCGGCATGCGACCCGAGCGGTGAGAGCCGGGGATGACCGCTGTCGGCCCCGCTTCCGGCGGACAGTCGATCAGGAAGAGATGCACGCCGACCGCGAAGATCGGGTAGGGAATCTCTTCCGGCCACGGCACGCCCGCCGGTCTCGGCACATGCGGTCCGGCATCGATGTGCCAGCGGCCGCCCTGGTGTCCGGCCGGATTGCGCCAGGCGGTGTTGGCGATGATGTGGCAGTCTTCGCCGAGCAG
>JBEKQJ010000163.1:0-7118 GCA_049519835.1 Caulobacteraceae bacterium
TCTCATCTCCCTTGGGCGGCTTGGGCGGCGGGGCGTGCGGTTGCGGCGGCGGCGTGTAGTGCGGGGCCGGCGAATAGCCCTGGGGCGCAGCATTGTGCTGGACCGGCGGCTGGCCGCCAGGGGGAGGTCCACCGCGCTGCGGCTGGAAGCCTTGCCCGCCGGACGGCGCGTTGTTGTAGCGCTGCGGCTGATAGCCGCCCGGGCCGTTCCCTGAGGGCGGGGCGTTGCGCGGCTGGTAAGCCGGCGCGCCAGCGGACGGCGAGTAGGCCGGCCGCTGATAGCCACTGGCGGCGTTGCGTGGCTGGCTGGGCGGGGTGAAGGCGCGGAACCCCGGACCTGCTGACCGCGCGCCGACAACGCCTGGGCCCTGGAACTGGCCGGGCCGCGAGACGGCCGCCACCGGCGGCGCGCCATTGTTCTGGCTGGCCCTGAACTGCGGCTGGGCCATGGCGGCGCGGGCATTCTGCGTCTGAGCCGAGGTCGGGGCGAAGCGCGGCTGGTTCTGGAAGGCAAGCTCCCGCGACGTCGGCTGGGCGGCGATGCCGCCCGGACCGTTGAAGCTGGCGTGACCGCTGGTCACGTTGGTCACCGGCGCCTGGTAGACGTTGGCGATGCGGCTGTTGGTGATGTTGGTCACCGAGCGGTTGTAGAAGTAGTGCCCGCCCTGCCAGCGGCCGCCTTCGAAGCCCCGGCCGCCATAGCCGAAGCCGTAGGCGACGCCGCCGTACCAACCTACGTGGGCGCCCCAGTAGCCCTGGTGGAAGAGGAAGATGCCGCCTTGCCAGCCCCACCAGGCCGGGGTCCATAGCAGGCCGGGCTGGGGCGCCTCGACCCAGGCGCCGGGCACCCAGTAGTAGTCGCCGTTATAGTTGTCCCAGGCCCAGTAGCCCGGCTGCCAGAGGAAATCCGGCCCCGGCGGCGGCGGCTGGTCGTAGACCGGCAGCGGCGGCGGCGCGAAGCCGGCGGTGACCTGCGGTCCGCCCTGACCCTGATCGTAGGATCCCTGGTCGTACTGGTCCGGGGGCGGATATTGCCCCGGAGGCGCATACTGTCCCTGGTCAGGATATTGACCCGGTGGCGGGTACTGGCCCTGCGGAGGATACTGTCCCTGAGGCGGATATTGGCCTTGATCGTAGGGACCCTGCGGCGGGTATTGGCTCTGGTCGTAGGGCTGCGGATAGCCCTGGGCCAGGGCGAGCGCAGGAACCGCGGCGAGCGCGGCGGCGCCCATTGCGGCGGTCAGCAGACGCTGACGGCGGGCGGCGGAAGCCATGGCGGTTCTCCTCAAAGGTCGAACGTCTCGATGCGCCGACGCGCCTGAACGGCGGATGACTGCAATATTTCGCTAACGTTAGGAATCCGCGATCACGCGGACGGCGCCAAGCCGAATTTCGCGGCGGTCTTCGGGAGCGAGGGCATGATTCCCGACGCCGCGGCGAAATCGGCCCTGCCCTTGTCATTCTGGCCTCTGCCCGCCGCGACGAGGCCTCGGCCCCAGAGCGCCCAGGCATCGCGGGGATAGGCCGTCAGCGCCCTGACTAACCCGGTCTCGGCTGCGTCGAGGTCCCCCGCCCGCAAGGAGAGGAAAGCCAGGCCGGCGAGCGCGCGACCTTCCCCTGGCGAGAGACCCAGGGCGCGGCGGCAGTCGGCCCGCGCCTTGTCGGGTTGGACGTTCAGCAAAACCCGCGCCCAGCAACGGGCGGAGAACGCCGCGCCGAGATTGTGATCGTCGGGATGGACCTTGATCCATTGGTCAAACTGAGTGAGCGCCCGGTCAGGCGCGTCGACGCCGAGATAGGCGTTGGCGAGGGCCAAACGCTCGTGAGATTCCGGCGCCAGCACCTTGTCGGCGGCGTCGAGGTCAGCGAGCGCTCCAGCCTCGTCATGGGCGCCCTGCCGCAGACTGGCGCGACCCATCAGGGCGTCGGCCCGGTCGGGCGCCAACGCCAAAGTCGTGTCAAGGTCGGCGCGGCCGAGGGCGATCTGGCCGCTGAAGATCCGCGCCTGAGCGCGCCGATACGGATAGTCGGCATTCTTAGGATCGAGCGCTGCGGCCTTGTCGTAGTCGGCGATGGCGCTGGCGAAGTCCCGACGGGCGGCCTCGGCGGCGGCGCGGCGCGCGAAGTCGGCGGCGGTGGTCGGGTCCGGCTCCACGGCGGCCTGGACCGGCTGCTCGTCCGGGCTGGCGACCAGGTTGAATACCGGGCCGCCATTGTAGGTGAACCAGACCTTGCGCTGCGAATTGGCCACGTAGACACGGTGCGAGAGGAAGAAGTCCGCCCCGAGCAGCATGTCGGCGTCGCCGAGCTCGTAGTCGCCGATCCGCAGGCGGGTATGTTCGATCTTCTCGCCGCCGACTTCGAACTCGTCCACGGGTGCGATCCAGCTGCGCACCAACCGTCGCCCAACGCCCCCGATCGGCCCACCCCGGACCACCCCCGGGGCGTTTGGGTCGAGCCCGATGCGGCGTGCGGCGTTCAAGGTCAGGACCGAAGTCGCCGCACCGGTGTCTAGTACGACGTTGATGTGCTTGCCGTTGACCGTAGCTGCGCCCTCGATCGGCGGATTGAACGGATTGCGGCGGTCGTCCTGCGTCGGCCGGATGTCGAGCTCGCCGCCGCCCTGGCCCGGCTTGATCCAGTAGGCCATGTTGAGACCGCCGCAGCCCTTGGCTTGAAACATCCGCATGACGCCGCCGGCCAGGTCGAATTCGACGTCGGCGATGCCGAGGATATTGCGGCCGATGACGCCGGCCAGCTCGCCGCCGGTTTCGCTGCCGCCGACGACGAAATCAAAGTGATGCAGCGGAATGCCGGCGAGGTCGAAGTTATCGACCGTGGCGACGGATACCGTGGTTGACCCACCGACTCCCTGCATCACCATGCCAAACGGACCCGGCCTGACATGCAGGTGGTGCTCGGCGGCGGCTCCCGGCGAGATGACCCCGTAGAACGCGCCGCTATCGACGAGAAACCGTGCCGAGGCGCCGTTTATCTTGACCTCGACCGAAGGCCGGTCGGCCAGCATGGTCACCGGCAATTGGGCGACGGGCTCGACCTTGCACTCGGCTCGCGCCGCGCCGGCTGAAAGGATCAGCGCGGCGGCGGCCGCGAGCGCCCGCCTCACCTCTCCTCCGTGTCGAACACCGGCGCGCCGTTGGGGGTGAAATAGACGCGGCCCTGGCTGCGGGCGACGAGGACATGGTGCGAGCGGAAGAAGTCGCCGCCGAGGATCATGTCGGCGTAGTCGCCGCCCGACCCCGCCCAGTCGCCGACCCGCAGGCGGACGTCGGCAAGCCGTTCGCCGCCGATCTCGAAGCTCTTCACCGGCACGCTCCAGGTGCGCACCACATGCTTGGCGACGCCGAGGAGGTCGCCGGCCGGCCGCGCGCCCGCTGCGCTTGGCGAGGCGCCGACCCGTTTGGCCGCCGCCAGCGACAACATCGAGGGGCCGCCGCCGGTGTCGAACACCACCCGGATCGGCACGCCGTTGATCAGAGCCGCGCCGACCACGTCGCGCGCGCCCTCCTCGACCGGCTGCAGCACCACCATGCCGACGCTCTGATCGGGCGTCGCCCATTGGACCAGCTCGCGACCGGCGCAGCCGCTGTCGCTCAGCAGGCGCACATGGCCGCCGGCGAGGTCGTAGTCGATATCGGCGTCGCCCAGGAAATCCTGGCCGATCAGGCCGTCGACGCCACGATCGAAACCGCCGCCGCCGACCATGAACGGCATGTCCTTGAAGGCGCGGCCGCCAATCGTGAAGGCCGCCGCCGTGGCGCGCGTCAGGGGCATCTCGCCGTCCAGGGCCTGGCCGGCCTCGTCCGGGGCGGCGGCGATCGAAACACCGTGGGCGCGCGCCGCCGGCAGGCTGAGCAGGTTGGTCGAGGCCCCGCTGTCGATGACCAGCCGGGCGCGGGCGCCGTTGATCTCGGCGTCGACGATCGGATGCATCGCCTCCATCCTCACCGGCAGCTCGAGGATCGGCTCGACGCGGCACTCGGCCCGCACCGCACCGGCACTTGCCAGGGCTGGAAGCACAACCCCACTCATCATCCCGATCATCCCGGCGAAAGCCGGGACCCAGGCTTTTTCTCGTAGAGCGCGGCGTCGCATAAAAAGCCTGGGTCCCGGATCGCGCCGCTCCCGCGGCTTGTCCGGGATGAGCGGAACGTGGGGTGGTCTCACCTCCCCTGTTCCGCGGCGATCCAGGCGTCGACGCGGGCTTCGAGGACGCTGAGCGGCATGGCCCCTTCGTCGAGCACCACGTCGTGGAAGCGGCGGTAGTCGAACTTCGCGCCGAGCGCCGTCCGGGCCTTGTCGCGCAGCGACTCGATTTTGAGTTGTCCGATCTTGTAGCCGAGAGCCTGGCCCGGCCAACCGATGTAGCGGTCGGTCTCGTTCTGCATGTTCTTGTCGGCGAGCGCGGTGTTTTCCTTGAAGCAGGCGATCGCCTGGTCGCGCGTCCAGCCCTTCCAGTGGATGCCAACGTCCATGACCAGGCGGCAGGCGCGCCACATCTCCATCGAGAGCAGGCCGAAGCGCTCGTAGGGCGTCTGGTAGAGGCCCATCTCGCGGGTCAGCTGCTCGGAATAGAGCGCCCAGCCTTCGACGAAGGCGGTGATGTCGGATTCGCGCCGGAAGAGCGGCAGGCCGGTGAGCTCCTGGGCCAGCGCGATCTGGATGTGGTGGCCGGGCGCGCCTTCATGGCTGACCAGGGCCGGCAGCTCGTAGAGCGGCCGCTGGTCGAGGTGCGAGGTGTTGATCAGCAGCTTGCCGGCCACGCCCTGCTCGGGGCTGCCCTCGTCATAGCGGCCCGAGGTGTAGCCCTCCTCGATAGCGCGCGGCACCTCGACGACGCCGTAGGAGAGCCGCGGCAGCTTGCCGAAGAAGGCCGGCAACTGGCCGTCGACGCGCTTGGAAAGGCGGCTGGCCTTCTCCATCAGCGCCTCGCGCGTCGTCACATAGAACTGTGGATCGGTGCGCAGGCTGGCTAGGAAATCCTTGAACGAGCCGTGGAAGCCGGCGGCGGCGATCTCCACGTCCATGGCCTTGTGGATGCGGGCGATCTCAGACTGGCCGAGGTCGAAGATCTGGTCCGGTGTCAGGTCGGTCGTGGTCTCGCGCTTCACGCGATAGGCGTAGTAGGCGCGGCCGTTGGGCAGGGCGGCGGCGCCCAGGGTGTCGCGGGCGTGCGGCAGGTAGTCGTTGGCGAAGAAATCGGCGAGGGCGATCTCGGCCGGCTTCACCTTGGCGCGGATCAGCTCCAGCGCCTTGGCGCGCCAGGCGTCACCGTGGCTGGCGAGGGCCGGCGGCAGGTGATCAAACGGCCCGAGCAGCGGGCTCTGCTCGACGGGCAGGTCGGCCTGGGCCCGCGTCGCCCGGGCGGCAGTGGTCGCGGTGATCTTCGGAGTCACAAAGCCCGTGGCGAGACCGCGACGCAGGTTGGCGGTCTCTGCGGCGTAGAAGTCCGGCAGCGTGGCGATGCGGGTCAGCCACGCCTCCGCATCCGCCTCGCTGCGGATGACGGTGTTTTCCGCCACGAAGGCCGGATCGACGAAAAAGCCCTCGTCGTTGGTGAAGGGGATGCGTTCCTCGTCGAAGGCGTCGCCCTCGATGTCGATAGCGAGCCTGGCCCCCAGCAGCTGATGGTTGAGGGCGTCCTCGCCGGTCAGACCAGCGGCCGGGACGGCGTCCAGACGGCGCTTGAAAGCGAGGTCCTGAGCGTGGCGATAAGCCTCCTCGGTGGGCGAATCGTCCGGCCACCTGGCCTTGGCGGCCTCGTCGCCGCGGTCGCCGGCGCCGACGGGGTCCTCGCGGTTGTAGTAGGCGTCGTAGTCCGCGAGGATGGCGTGCAGGTCGGCGGCTGGATCGGCCCTCGCCGCTCCCCCCGCCGCCACGGCCAGCGCCGCCAGAACCGCCGCAATCCCCGTTCTCATTGGACGCATGCCTAGACGAGTCCGGCGAAAGGGAAAAGTGATCCGCAGATTACGCAGTTTGGGCGTGACCTGAGGATTCGATTTTCTCAGAAGTCGTAGGCCAGCGACACCTTGACCAAGGTCGGCGCCACCAGCTGGCCGCTGGCCCCCTCAATGGCCACGCTCGGGGCGGCGTTGGTGTGCTGATAGATGGGCAACTCAACGTCCGCGTAGAGGCGAACACGCTTCACCCGCACCTCGAACCCTGGCGAGATGAGCAGCCGCTCATACCCCGAGTTGAGTTCGTCGGCCTGCGGACCGGTGTCATGGATGCGGTAGCTGTTCACGAGCTGGAGCATCGGCGCGATGGCGTCGAACACCCCCTTCTTGCCAAGGTCGTAGGTGACCCCTGCCGCTGCGTCGAGCTCGTTGCCGGGCCGATAGCCGGCGCGGGCCGAGAACGGAATGTCGTACTTAGCCTGAACGAACCAGTTGAAGCGCTTGGCCTTGTCGAACGAGCCGAGGTGATAGCCCTGGATCATGGCGTCGGTCGTGCCGGTTCCCGGCAGCGAATCGCGGTCGAACTCGTCGCCGCCAAAGGGGCCGACAGGGCTGTGCCAGACGCCCGTAGGCAGCTTCAGGCCGAGGCCGAGGCCGGTGGAGCGGTCGGAGGCGAAGCCGGTGTACATGCCCATCACCTGCAGGTCGCCTGGCGCATTGAGGTGCACTTGATAGATCGCGCCTGCGTGACCGAAGACCGAGCCGTCATCGTCGGTCGTCCGAAACGTGCGGTCGTAGAAAGGCAACTCGGCCATAACCGACCACTTGCCGTTGATTGTGTACTGACCGCCGACGGTGAAGAAGTGGGTGCGGATCAGTTTGTCGTCGTTGTCCGCCGCCGGCGCGCTGTGATCGCTCTCCCAGTTCTGGTTCTGGTCCATGTAGTCGTATCGGAACCAGGCGGTGAAACCCGAGCCCATGGTCTGGGGCATGAAGGACCCGCCGCCGACGTCGAAGACGCCGCAACCGCAGGCGCAGGCCGCGGCGATGGACGGGGAAAGAAGGGCGGAAAGGCCGGCGGCGGTCGCGCGCCAATGTTTGATGATAGGCATGACAATCTCCCATGACGGATCGGGCGCGGCAAAAATTCCGCGCGGCGAAGGATCAGGCTTGGGAGGTGACGGGCGGTCCTCGTGCGGGC
>JBEKQJ010000164.1:0-7103 GCA_049519835.1 Caulobacteraceae bacterium
TCCTCGGGCGTCGGGATCATGCGGGCGGCGAGGTCGGCCAGCACCAGCAGGATCGCGCCGGCCAGCGCCGAGGGGGCCAGCGTGCGGGCCGGGTCGTCGTCCACCGCGCCGCGGACAAGATGCGGGGCGGCCAGCCCCACGAAGCCGATCACTCCGGCTGTCGCCACCGCCGCGCCGGTCAGCAGAGCGGCGCCGGCCACCGCCGCGGCGCGCAGTCGCGCCATCGGCAGTCCCGAGAGCGCCGCCGTCTCCTCTCCCAGAGTCAGCATGGAGAGTCCCCCCGCCGCCCAGGCTGACAGGCCAGCCCCCAGCAGGGTCGGAACCGCCGCCGCCCCGAGGTCGCCCCAGCCGCGCCCGGCCGCCGATCCGAGCAGCCAGTTCATCACCTCGCTTGTGGTGATCAGCGATGGCGACAAGTTGAAGACCAGCGCCGTCGCCGCCCCGGCCAGGGCCGAAAGCGCCACGCCGAACAGGATCAGGGTTTCGGGCTCGCGCAATCGCGCGGCCAGCACAGCCACGACCGCCCCGGCCCCCAGGGCGCCGGTCATGGCCGCCAACTCCACGGCCCCTGGCGCGCCCGCCAGGCCGAGGGCGATGACCACTGACGCGCCGAGGGCCGCCGTCGCCGACACCCCCAATACGCCAGGGTCGGCGAGCGGGTTGCGCAGCAGCCCCTGCATGATCGCGCCGGCTAGGCCGAGCTCGGCGCCCACCAGCGCGGCCGTGCAGACCCTCGGCAGGCGAAGCGACCAGATGATCTCGCCTGGCGCGGAGCCCGGATCGGTGAAGGCCGCGGCGAACTGGGCCATCGACAGCGGCGTCTCGCCGAGCGCCGTAGCGAGCGCGATGCTGGCGGCGAGCGCGAGGTTGAGCAGAATGAGAAAACGCACGCTCAGGGCCGACCTGGGTGGGCGCGGGCCCAGGCGGCGAGGCGCGCGGAGCCATCGGCGACGAACCACGCCGGGCACCCCAGGATCGACCCCGGCAAGGAGACGCTTGTTCGCGCCCCGATCAGCCGCTGGACCATGGCCTCGCGTCCAACGCTCCAGCGCAGCGTCGCCGCCATGTCGGCGTCGAAGAAACCGAGCACAAAGAGCGACGGCGGGTCGATGACCAGGCGCTCGGCCGAGATCGCGCCCCAACCCGGGCGAGTGGCGAGGTTGGCGAACCCCGCCGCGCGGATCATCGCGTCCACGAGGGTTCCGGGCCCCAGCGTGTCGCCGCCGGAGGTAAGATAGTAGACGCCGCGTCCTCCGCCGGCCCCCCGCGCCGCCGCCAGCTGGGCGTCCATGTCCGCCACCAGTCGCTCACCGGCCGCCGGCTCACCCAGTCCATGCGCAACCTGCCGGATATCCGTCCGCACCCCAGCGAAGTCGGTGACGTCATCGATCGTCAGCACACGGACCCCGCGCCGTTCGAGGTCTGACACCAGATGCGCGTCACCGCCCCAGTAACGGACCACGACGTCCGGACGGGCCGCCAGGACGCTCTCGGCGGTGGCCCGGCGCTCCTGCAGGCCCTGGGCGGCGGCCTTCAAATAGGAGTCGGCGTTGCGGGCTCGGGTCGAGAGTCCGACGATGTCGGCCCGCGGCGACATGGCCAGCACATATTGGTCCGCGCACTGATCTAAAGAGACGACGCGCGGACCAGACAGCGACGGGCTGGCCCAGAGCAATAAGATGGCGCCCGCCAGCGCGGCGCGGGCGCGCATGGGCTAGTCGGCGACAAGGCCGTGGAGCAGACCGTCGAGCATGGCTCGCTTCAGCTCTTCGGTCGGTTTCCACTCGAATTCCGGCTTGGCGATCATCAGGGTGACGAGGCCGTGGCAGGCCGCCCACAGCACCTGATGGGCGGTCTCCGGATCGGCCACTCGCAGGCGCCCTTCCGCGGCCACCGCGCGCACCACAGAGGCGAAGCGATCCAGGCACTCCGCACCGAGCTCCTTGGTCACGTGCGCACGATGCATGGTCTCCGCCACCGGCGTCGGGCCGAAAACCAGGCGGTAGGCGTTGGGGTGAGCGAAGGCGAAATCCATGTAGCCGTCGAGGATCAGGCGCACTCGCGACACCGCATCGATCGGCATGGCGTAGATCCGGCTGTTGCACTCCAGAAGCTCGCGCATGGCGCCTGCGCAGATCTCGAGCAGGATCTGGTCCTTGTCGCGGAAGTGCATGTAGAGCGCCGTCGAGGACACCCCCACCTCGTCGGCGATCTTGCGGATCGTCGCCCCCTCGTAGCCGTGGACGACAAAGATTCGCTCCGCCGCTTCCAGGATCTCGGCGCGGCGCAGGTGTCCGTCGCCCTTGGCCTTGCGCGCCGAGCGGCGCGGTTCGTTGAGAATGGCGCTCACAGGCAGCCTTTCCGTTAGAAAAACTTAAACCCCTAGTAAAGGGGAATCGGGCCTTCAGGGCAAGGGCGCTACCAAGCCCGCTAGTCTACGTTCACTGAGCCGGCGGCGGGGGTGTGCGTGTCGACGGCGTGAGCGCTTCGACCTGGTGCATATGGTCGAGTGCGGCGTGGAAGGCCGCTGCGTCCGAGGGCGTAAGCCGCGCCTCACCCATGACTACGCCCATCGAGAGGCCGCCCTTCACGTAGAGGGTCTCTCCGTCGTCGAGCTCAAGGATAAGTCGATCCTGGTTCTCCGTCGCCGCCGTGAAGGTATGCTTTCCCGGGTCCAGAACGCAGATGAAAAACGCGCCGTTGGCGAGTTTGCCGAGTTCGACTCCGCTTTCCCGGACCTTGAACCACTCAGCAAGGCCGACATAGCGGTTGGGCCGGAAAAACACGATTTGTCCCTTTCCCGGCGGCGGCGCGGGAACAGCACCGGCGTGCGGGCCTTGGGTGATCACCTCCCGGTCGGCCTTCAATGCTGCAATCCGGGCCTTGGCCTCGGCGGCGTAGGCGCCGTTCGGATATTTCCGGAGATAGCCGGCGAAGTCGTCTGGGTTGCGGCTGTTTTTCGCCCAGCTCCAGAATTCCGTCTCTGCATGAGAAGGCGTTTCTGTTTCCGCCACCGGAGGGGGCGGCGAAGACTGAGCCCACGCGGGCGAGGAGATAATGAAAGCCGCCACGAGGGCGGGAGCGTAGGAGCGCAAGTTCATGGTGACTCTCGCGATGATGAAGAGGATGGCGCCGCCGGAATCGGGTCCAGCCTGACGTCGGCGGCGACTTTGGCTATTGCCTTCAAGCCGGCGGGGAATTTTACGTTGCCGCCGGAAATCAGCATTCCCACCACGGAGCCCACAGGGCTCACTGTTAGTGCGATCGTCTCGCTCACGGCCACTGCGGTCGCGCTGTTATTGCGTCCGCCACCGCTGACGTGGAAGGCCCGCAACGGCACGCGGACGCCGGCGACATCGACATAGCGCGCGGCGAGCACCAGCTTGCCGGGCTTGCCGCCCAGCCCGGCCGCGCCAGCGTCAACCACCTCCCCGCCGCCGCTCGCGCCGGCCGGGATCACAACCTTTCCATCGACAGTTACAGGTTCCGCGACGATGAGCGAAAAACTGTCACCCCGTTTAACCGAGTCAGAACTGATGCTCTTGGCAAGTTGAACAACAACTGGCGTGTTCGCGGTCAGCAGACAGCAGGCCAGCAGGACCGGAGCGGCGGCCGCAACTGAACTCGTCACCGCGGCGGGTGCGGATGTGTCCTGAGTATTCTGTGCCCACGCCGTTGCCAACGCTGGCAAGGTCGCCAACGTTACAATTATTGACAGTTTTATTCCGCTTCGCCCCAAAGTATTCATCGGTTATCGCAAGATTGGCCCAAGCGCAAACCCTCCAACCCCGGCGACCACTCCCTCCCCGGCCCGTGCGCTGATATGCCTCGGCCGATGAGTCCTCGCCTCGCCGCCGAACCGGTCGCCCTTACCGCCCAGCCCTGGCCGGACCACGCACTGGTCGACAGCGGCGGCGGCCGCAAGCTCGAGCGCTATGGCCCCCACCTGGTCGTTCGGCCCGAGCCGCAGTGCCTGTGGACGCCACGCCTGCCGGACTGGGATCACGCCTTCGCCGTCTTCGAGCCTGCCGACGAGGACGAGGCCGGGCGTTGGCGTTTCGCCGGCGCGGCGGCGGAAACCTGGCCCATGGCCTGGCGCAGTGTGCGCTTCCACGCCCGCTTCACCGCCTTTCGGCACCTGGCGGTGTTTCCCGAGCATGCGGCCAACTGGGAGTGGATCACCGCCCGCCTCGCGCCCCGGCCGGGCGCGCGGATGCTGAACCTGTTCGGCTACACCGGCGTCGCAAGTCTGGCCGCCGCCGCAGCCGGCGCCCAGGTGACTCATGTCGACGCCTCGAAGCGGGCGGTGGGCTGGGCGCGCGACAACGCTGCTCTTTCCGATCTGACCGACGCGCCGATCCGCTGGATCTGCGAGGACGCCCGCAAGTGGGTGGCGCGCGAGGTGCGCCGCGGGGCGCGCTACGAAGCCATCGTGCTCGATCCGCCCAAGTTCGGCCGTGGCCCGGGCGGTGAGACCTGGCGCCTCTACGATGACCTGCTGGACCTGATGGCCGGTTGCGCCGCCCTGCTCGCCGACGACGCCTCGTTTCTGATCCTCAACGCCTATTCCGAGCGGCTGACCGGTCTCGCCCTCGCCCATCTGACTGCCGGCGCCCTCGCCGAACGGGCCGGAACCATCGACTGGGGTGAGCTGTGTCTCGCGGAGGAAGGCGGCGGCCGCGCCGCGGGCCTGTCGTTCTTCGCCCGCTGGAGCGCGTCGTGAAGACGGTCACCTCGCTCGCCAACGATACGGTCAAGCAGGTCCGCGCCCTGCATTTGCGCAAGGCGCGCGAGGAAAGCGGCCTCTTCCTGGCGGAGGGGCTGAAAATCGTCACCGAGGCCGTCGATCTCGGCTTTGCGCCAGCGATCCTGATGTTCGCCGGCAAGTCCGCCGGCCACTCTGCCCTTGAGCGCGCCGCCGCCCGGGCCCGCGAGGTCATCGAGGTGACCCCGGCCATTCTCGAGAAGATCTCGCGCCGCGAGAACCCGCAGACGGTATTGGGCGTCTTCGAACAACGCTTCACGCCGCTCGTCGAAATGCCGCGCGAAGGCGTGCTGGTGGCCCTCGAACAAGTGCGCGATCCAGGCAATCTCGGCACGATCATCCGGACTTGCGATGCAGCTGGCGTCGGCGGCCTGATCCTGATCGGCGAGACCTGCGATCCCTATTCGGTCGAGGCGGTGCGGGCGACCATGGGCTCGATCTTCGCGGTCAAGATCGCGCGGGCGACGGCGGACGAATTCCTGGCCTGGAGGGCCGGTTGGCCGGGTTCGGTTGTCGGAACGCTACTGACCGCCACGACCGACTTCCGCGCCGCCGACTATCGTCGGCCCTCGCTCCTCCTGCTCGGCAACGAACAGGCCGGCCTGACGGCCGAACTCGCCGCCGCCTGCGACGTCAGCGTCAAGATCCCGATGCGCGGTCGCGCCGACAGCCTCAACCTGTCAGTCGCCGCCGGCGTGATGATCTATGCCGCCACGGCCGCAACCCCCTAGTTGAGGGTGATCTCAGGCCAGTTCGTAGCGGATCGGCAGGCGCTTGGGGCCGCTGACGAAGCTGCCGACGCTGCGCTGCGGCGCGCCGTTGAATTCCACCGACTTCAGACGCGGCAGCAACTCTTCCCACAGGATGCGCATCTCCATCTTCGCCAGGTGCTGACCGAGGCAGAGGTGGGCGCCATAGCCAAAGGCGAGGTGGCGGTTGGGACTGCGCTCGGGATTGAAGGTGTCGGGATCCTCGAACACCTCTTCGTCGCGGTTGCCGGACGGATAGCAGAGCATCAGCCAGTCGCCCTTGGCGATCGCGCGCCCACGCAGTTCGGTGTCTTCGGTCGCCGAGCGCATGAAGTGCTTCACCGGCGTCGTCCAGCGGATCGACTCGTCCACCAGGCCCGGGATCAGGGACGGATCGGCCTTCACCTTGGCGAAGGCGTCCGGATATTCGCACATGCCCCAGATTGCGCCGGCCGTGGACGAGGAGGTGGTGTCGTGCCCGGCCGTGGCGACGATGATGTAGTAGCACATCGCCTCGAAGTCGTTCAGCGGCGCGCCGTCGATCTGGCCATTGGCGATCGCCGTGGCCAGGTCGGCCGTCGGCTCGGCCCGGCGGGAGTCGCTGATGGCTTTGAAGTACATGAAGAAGTCGGCGATCGTCGCCTGTAGGTCACCGAGGCCGGAGTCCCGCGAACTGGACTCGTCTTGGGAGCGGTTGAGTTCCGCGTCCGCCGCGCCGAACAGCTCCTGAGTGAGCTTCAGCATTCGGGGCATGTCGGCCTCGGGTACGCCCAGTATCTCCATCACCACGCGCAGCGGGAAGGTCAGGGCCACGTCGTTGACGAAGTCGCACTCCCCGCCCAGTTCCTCCATCCGCACCACATGTTCGCGGGCGATGGCTCGGATACGGTCCTCCAGTCGGCGAATATTCTGGGGCAGGAACCAGGACTGGGTGAGGACGCGGTATTTCGGGTGGTCCGGGGCGTCCATCTGCACCAGCGAGCGCACCAGGTGCGGGCTGCCGCCGGTCATTTGACGAACCTTGGCGTCGGTCTCGAGCGTGACGAAGGTCGTGGAAACATCGCCGTTGTGGAACAGCGCATTCTGACGGCTGACCTCGAGGATGTCGGCGTGCTTGCTGACGATCCAGAACGGCGCGCAACCCTCCAGTTCCGCCCGGCCGAGCGGATTGTTGGCGCGCAGCCAGCGGAAAGCTTCGTGGACGGGCGCGTCCTCGGCGTAGGCCTTGGGCGTCACCACCGTGGCGGCGATCTCGTCCGGCACGCGCAGGTCGGTCATGGCGTTCTCCCTGCCTCCCAGCTTGCGGGTCAGGCGCGTCGCGCATCCTATGGGCCTGCCCTGGCGTCAGCCTAGCCTGCCCGGAATCGTCGGCCTAGGCTCGCGCCAGGAGTGAAAACATGGATCTGGCCTTAGGTCCCACCTACGAAGCCTTTCGCGACGAAGTGCGCGGCTTTCTCGTGGCCAACCGCGACCGCTTTCCCAGTCCCGGCGCCGGCCGCGCCGGCGCGCTCGCCTGGCAGGCCCTGCTGATCGAACACGGCTATGCGGCCAGGACGATTCCCCAGGCCTATGGCGGCTTCGGCGCTGAA
>JBEKQJ010000165.1:0-6958 GCA_049519835.1 Caulobacteraceae bacterium
TGACGATCTCACCATCCTTGAGCTCGACCGTGAGGCCGCAGAGAGCCTCGCAAAGCCGGCAGAAGGTCGGGTGGATCCCGTCTTGCCCAGGGTTAGAAGGCACCACGCCCCTTTCGGCTAGATTTTACAAACTCTCGAAAGTGTAACACGTGCGTGCGCCGGCTGAACAGTCGACGCGTTATCGCGCGGGCCGGGGTCCAGGCGTCAGGCCTGGCGCGAAGGCGGTGACCATCTCGTAGCCCAGCGAGGCCTCGAAGCTCGGCATGGCGTTGCGCAGCCAGCCGTTGAGGGCCCGCTTGCTGAGTTGCACGGCCGCAGGCGGCAACGCCGCGATCTGGGCCGCCAGATCGAGCGCACGTTCGAGGACTTGGTCGGCGGGGGCGCACTCAGAGACCAGCCCAATCCGCTCTGCCTCGCGCCCTGTGATCTTGTCCGCCGTGAGCAGGTAGCGCTTGGCCTTGGCCATGCCACACAGCAACGGCCAGATCAGCGCGGCATGGTCACCCGCGGCCAGGCCCAAGCGCGTATGACCATCGCTGAGGTTCGCGGTCTCACTGGCGACGGAGATGTCGGCCAGAAGAGCGATCGCTAGCCCCGCCCCCGCCGCCGGCCCGTTGATCGCGGAGACGAGCGGCTTGCGCGATTCTACCATGCCGGAGACGAGCTCCACCGTCTCCCACATCATCCTGACCCGGGCGTCGTATGACATGTCGCCGATCTCGGCATAGTCGCCGCCGACGCAGAACGCGCGCCCGGCGCCGGTGACCACGCCAACCTGCGCCGCCTCGTCCGCATCGAGGCGTCGCGGCAACATCGCCAGCTCGCTGTGGAGCGCTGCGTTGGTGGCGTTCATCCGCGCGGGCGGGTTGAAGGTGAAGCGCACACCGCCCGGCCGCGGCCGGTCGACCAGGATGTGGGCGAAGTCGTAGTCGAAGTCCGCCATGACCGCTTCGCGCCCTAGCGGGGCGCAGCAACGCCTTCGGCCACCCGGTCCCAGGCCTTCGGCGACAGGGGCTGCCCCCTCAAGGCCTTTTTCTGGATCTTGCCCGTTGGCGTGCGCGGCAGCTCCTCGACGAATTCGATGAACCGGGGAACCATGAATCTTGGAAGGCGTGGCGCCAGAAAGTCATAGAGGTCGCGTTCGGTGAGACCGGAGCCTTCGCGCGGCAGGACCACCAGCTTGATCTCATCCTCGCTGGTCGCCGCCCGCGGACGCGAGCCGGCCTCTTCGGCTCTCACTGAGGCGGCCGGAACGCCAATGGCCGCCACGTCGGCGACCCCGGGGTGCGCGCGCACTTCGGCTTCCAGCTCAACAGAGGAGACGTTTTCGCCACGGACCCGCAGGTAGTCGGCCACCCGATCCATGAAGTAGTAGTAGCCGTTCGCATCGCGACGCAGTGCATCGCCGGTCGAGAACCAGCCGTCGCGCCAAGCCTTGGCCGTCGCCTCCGGCTTGCCGAGGTATTCCCGAAGGAGCAGCCACGGCCGACGGGGCCTGATGATCATCTGGCCGATATCCCCCTCGGCCACATCGCGACCGTCATCGTCCACCAGCCTCGCCTCATAGAGCGGCGAGAGGGTCCCGCAGGTCTGGGCGTTGGGCAGGTCGCTGGCCGCGGTCGGAAAGCCGATCTCCGTCATGCCCCAACCCGTGGAGACGATTACCCCGAACCGGCGCTCGAACTCCCGATACTCGGCGAGCACGGGGTTCATCAGGACGCGTTTCAAGGGATTGTCGGCGTCATCAGGCCGAGGCGGCTGGACGAAAAGGAAACTGGCCACCCCCATCAGATGCGCGTGGGTGCATTGGAAACGGCGCACGTCATCCCAGAAGGCGCTGGCGCTCAGCCTCTCGCGGATGATGAAACGGCCCTTGCGGATCGCCGCAAATATCATTCCGGTGCGTCCGGACGAGTGGAATACCGGCCAGGGGGAATAGAAGGCCGGGTCGGGATAGTCCTCCGGTCGGTCGCCGGCATAGAGCTGGTCGACCATGGCGTATTCGATGCTGCCCCAAGGCGTCACGACGCCCTTGGAGGGGCCTGTGGTGCCAGAGGTGTAGATCACCGCATAGGGGTCAGTGAGCTGAGGCTCGGGATAGTCGCCGCGCGGAGCCTCGGCCATCAGGCTCGCCAGCGTCCGAACCTGCGGGAAGTCGGCTGGCGCCTCCAAGTCGAGCGTGACGACGTGCTCGACATGCGGCAGCTGGTCCAGCACGGCGAAGATCTTCTCGAGATGGGCGTTAGAGGTGACCAGAACCTTCGCCCGACTGTCATTGATGCCGTAGATCAGCGAATTCCCGCGGAACTCGGGATTCACGGGTACTTCCAGCGCGCCCAGCCAGCACAGGCCGATCCAGCAGACATAGGCCTCGATCCTGGGACTGTTGATCGTGACGACGCAGTCGCCACGCTCGACTCCGAGGAGGGCCAGTCCGTCCGCGGCCTTGAGCGCCTGGCTATGGAATTCGCCTACGGTGATCGAAGGGCCGTGAACGTCCTGGATCAGGACGCCGTCGGGATCGGTTTGCGCCCGCCGCTGCAGCAGAACAGGAACGGAGTGGGTCGGTTCTCTGGCTTGCCTGGTCATGACGGCGAGGGTGTGAAGGTCACGGGAAGGCTGATCATCGCTCGCGCCTCACCCACCTGGTAGTGAGGAGTGAAGTCGTCGGCGACTGCGAAATCCGGCATGCGCCTCATCACACCGCGGATGGCGCTGCGCAGGAAGACCCGGGCGAAATATTGGCCGATACAGCGGTGCGGGCCGGCGCCGAACGTCAGATGCGGATTTGGCGAACGATCGAGGATAACCTTCTCCGGGTCGGCGAACTTGCGCTCGTCGTGGTTGGCGGAGCCATAGCAGATCATCAGATCGTCGCCCGCTTCCAGCTTCTGGCCCTGCAGCTCGGTCGGAGCCGTGACCTTGCGCTTGAGGATCTGCGTGGGCGTGCTGTAGCGCAGGAACTCGTCCACCGCCGGGCCCCAGAACGTCTCGTCCTCAAGCCGGGCGAGGATGGTCGACCGGACGTCCGGATGGCGCGCGATGTAATGCAGCGACTCCAGGATCGCCGAGCGCGTGGTGTGGAGGCCGCCGAAGATGAGCAGCACGACCGTTCGCCTGATCTGGTCGTCATCGAGCTTGCCGCCCATGCCGGGAACGTCGGCGTCGAACAAGGCGCTGATGAGGTCGTCGCGGCGCGGTTCGTTGCGGCGCCGCGCCACCAGCTCGAGAACGAAGCGGTCGAAAGCCGCCCCTGCTTCAATGACCGAGGCCGGATCGCCGCGCCCGTGGCTCAGGGTGTCGGTCCACTCCAGCAGCTGCGGTTGGTCGCGCTTGTCGATGCCGATGACCCGCAACGCGAATGTCGCCGGGATGTGATCGGCCAAAGTCGCCAGGTCGAATTCGCCGGAAGGAATCGCCGGCGAGAGGATTCGATCGACCTCGGCTTCCACATCCGTCGACAGGGCCTCGGCCTTCGAAACATGCATGAGCGGGATTAGGGCCGCCTTCAGGTCCGTATGCTGCGGCGGGTCGAGCTCCACGGGGAACATGGGTGATGTCGGCTGGCGTGGTAGCGCCACGCCATCGGCGTTGCTGAAGGTCCTAAAGTTGCGAACGATCGCGGCCACGTCGTCATAGCGCATGGCGAACCAGAATCCGCCGAGCGCCTCGCTGTGGCCGACGGGACATCCGTCGCGCAGGCGCCGATAAAGGTCGTACGGTTGCTCGACCTGCTCGCTGGAGAAGTGGTCGAACCGCGCGGCGAGTTCCTGCGGAGATGGATTGTCCTGCATGACCTTTACTCCCCGGCTCCGCCCGGAACCCTCACGACCAGCCCGTCGAGCGTGTCGGTCAGCTTGACCTGGCAACACAGGCGGCTGGCTTCGGCCGCGTTATCGACCATCTCGAGCATGCCGGCCTCCAGTTCGCCCGGGGGCCCCACCGTCGCCTGCCAGGCGCGGTCGACATGCACGTGGCAGGTGCCGCACGAGCAAGCCCCCCCACATTCGGCCTCGATCCCGGGAACCTGACCGATGAGCGCGGCGAGCATGACCGACTCGCCATTGCGCCCATCGACCTCGATCCTCTGTCCGTCGGCCGTCTCGAAGATGATCTTCGGCACTTGAACGCGCTCCAACTCAGGCGACGGCCGGCTCTCAGTAGTCGTAACCGACGGTGAGGCCGCCGGTGGCGCCGCGGGCATATGTGGTCATGAACCCGAAGGGCGTCTGGAAGAGTCCCCGGAAGATGTTCGTCTGGTTGGCGAGGTTGCGTCCCCAGGCTGTCAGGTAGAGATGCCGGTCGGCGCCCCGCCAGGTGATCGAGAGATTGACGGTGTTGACGGGCGCCTGTTGCGGAGCCCGCGTCGCCGGCGACGCATAGGGGAAGAAGTCGTAGCTGGATGCGTACGAATAGAGCCCGTCAAAGCTCAGAGTGGCGCCGGAGTTCAGAGGCACGCGGTAGTTAAACCGGAAATCGAAGGTGTCCGGAGCGCCGGGTATTCCCTTGTTGGTGCAGTCACCGTTGACAACCACGAGGCCGCCCGCGGGGCTTGTCTCGTAGACACTGCAGTTGGGAAACGAGGTATACTTGGCTTCAAAGAAGACGGATCCTCCAGCCATGAGCGTCAACCGCTCAGTGGCTTTCAGGGTCGCCTCGACCTCGAGCCCTGAAGTGGCGGCTTTCGCAGCGTTTTCAGATATCTCGGTGAAGTCGGGAGGAAGCGAGACCGCGACCTGCAGGTTGTTGTATTTGTTGTAGTAAGCCGCGACATTGACGGTCAGGCGACGATCCAGCCACTGCGACTTCAGCCCGACCTCGTAGGCGTCGACGGTTTCCGGAGACGTTGCCGTCAGCGTCGCCGCCGAGATCGTGGAGATATTGTAGACGCCGCTCTTGAAGCCCCGGTTGTAGCTGACGTAGGCCATGACATCGTCGGTGAAGTTGTGATCGTAGACGACGCGCCACGTCCATTGGCTGAAAGCCGTTGAGAGCCCGTGACATGTGGGTGTTGCGGCACACAGGCCGGTGAAGGTCGTGGGCGGCAGGGTCACGATGGTTCCCTCGCCGGTCGACGCGGTCGTCACAGCCTCGCTGTTGGGATCAAGCGTATCGCGCTCATCCGTAAAGCGAAGCCCGAGCGTAAGCTTGTCACGGTGGGTAAAGTTGTAACTCGCGTCGCCGAATACCCCGAGGGAGTGGATGGTGACGAAATCGGACTGATAGACATTCGCGGATCCCGCTGGCAGGGTCGCGAGAACCTCTGAGCTATACGGATACGGGATACCTACATTCTGATTCAGGTTAGCGTAGCCGTCTCGATAGCTAAGCAGGTAGACACCCCCCACCCAGGACAGCGGACTTTGCGATTTTGATGAGAACGTTAGGTCTTCCTGCCAGACGTTGGATTGCAGGTCAGTCGTAAAGTAGAAAAGGTTGAGTGGTGTCGCATCGAGATCCAAAAACCCGTTGGTGTGATCTTCCCGGTGCGCAGTGATCGATTTCACGTCGAACCATGGCGTGTCGTACTCCATCGTGAGGGAGACGCCGTAGCCGTTGTAGTGGATGAGCGGCAGACCCGAGCCGCCGTAGACTGGGCTTTGGCTCCGGATGTTGGGGATGGAAATGCCTAGGTCCTGCGCCAAGGCCTCTCCGACAGTCAGAGGCGTGCCGTTAATGGCCTGGGGAGCCCAGGGTCCCTGGTCGCGTGAATCCCCGTAGTCCGCTGCCAGGACGGCCGAAAAATTGGCGGTGGGCTGCCAGCGCAGCTTACCCCGCACTCCCCACGACTGGGCGCTGCCGATCTCGCTCCCGTCACCGTTGGCCGGGTTGACGTTCTTAATATACGGGTCGTCGTAGAGGTAAAACGCGGCGATGCTTCCGCTCAAGGTTGGAGCGATCGGGCCGGCGAGGAAGATCTTCGCGCCCTGTTCGGCGTTGCCGGCCGTTCCCTCGACGTTGAAAGTCACGTGGTCGGAAGGACCGCGCGTCGTTTCGATGACGGCACCCGCCGTGGCGTTACGGCCGAAGAGAGTGCCTTGAGGTCCACGCAGAACCTCGAGGTCCCGAACATCGCTGAACCCCGACAGAAGGAGGCTCTGCTTGTCGGTGAGATAGACACCGTCGACATAGGTCGCGACGGTGGATTCGTTGCCGGGGGTGATCGCGGCGGCTCCGATGCCTCGAATGTAAGGGACGAAGAAGCCTGACGCCTGGGTGGTCAGTAGGCCCGGAGTGACCTTATCAAGATCAGTCGTGAGCTTGATGCCGCTCGCCTTGATGTCGTTCGCGTTGAGCGCTGTCACTGCGATAGGAACGCTTTCCAGACGCTCCTGGCGGCGCTGGGCCGTAACCACGACCTCCTGGACCGACGATGGCGTCGTCGGCGCGCTCGCAGCTTCAGCGGCCGCCGCATTCCCGGCCAGGACACTAACCATCGACACTCCTGTCGCGGCGCCAAGCAGCAGAGCCTTCATCGTTTCTTCCCCGGTTTTTGGGCCGTCGCCCCGCCTGCGAAGCCACTCTTGAACGGGTCGAACGGCGCTCGTTAAGCGCTCCGTTTGCCGGCGCGCATCCATTTTACATACCTATTTAAAACGTAGCTGAATTTCTGGCAATCCGGTTTGCGTGGCTCCCTGTTGATTGCCTTTGCCTCGCCCTCATTCTGTGGGCGAGGCGCTCGCGGGATCGGACCGTCCTGGGCCGTTCGATCGTTGACAGACTGGCCGAACTGTCTGCAGCGTGATCCAGTGTCACGCCGCTTCGAACGCAAGCTAAAGATTGGCCACAAGCATGGCTAAATCGGCCGCAAGCCTCACGCCAAAGGCATCCAGCAGTTACGAGCGGATCGTTCGCGCTTCGTATCTTTGCTTCGAGCGACATGGGATTGAACGCACCAGCATCGAGGACATAGCCCGCGAGGCAGGTGTTACGAGGCCGACTGTGTACCGCTACTTCA
>JBEKQJ010000166.1:0-6890 GCA_049519835.1 Caulobacteraceae bacterium
AGAAGGAACTCGAGGACCGCGTCGAGATCATCCAGGCAAAAACGCGCACGCCGGCCAGCCCCTACTATCAAATCAATCCCTCCGGCCGCGTGCCCTATCTGGTTGATGACGCCGGCGTCGGCATGGAGGACAGCCAGCTCATTTGCGCCTATCTCGATAGCCTTGACGGCAAGCCCCGGTTCCACGACCCGCTGCGTGCCTCCGATTGGGATTATCTGCGTCTCGAATACGCGGCGCGCAGCCTGTGCGAAGGCGTCTGCGTGTGGGGGCGCGAAATGGGTCGCCCCGAAAGCGAGCGGTCGCCCACCGTCCTTGCCCATGAGGTGGCCCGCGCAAACCGCATGGCTGACGTCTTCGAGGACCGTGTTGGCGATCCGCTGATGCGGGGCGCGCGCTCAATGGCGCACCTGATCCTCGCGGTGGCGCTCGATCATGCGCACAAGCACAGCTGCGGTGATCTCACCCATGGCCGGCCACAACTCGCCGCCTGGATGGGCTCGATTTCCGACTTGCCTTCAATGCAGAGGACGGCCCTGCGATAAGACCTGCTGGGTCCGTCTGGCGCCGTCGCAATGAACACTCCCGACCCAGAGCAGTCGTTGCGAAATCGGCCGTCTGGCTTGGCCGTGCACGACCCTGTAGCGTGCCGCGGCGTGGAGAGCCGGGCGCTCCAGAGCATTTTCGACGACGGAGGACGCCGATGGGCACGCCGCCTGATGCGGCTCGAGTTGGACCCGACCGGCGATCGGTCCTGGAGCTGGCGGCGGCTTCAGCCGCCGGGAGCCTTCTTGCGTCGGCGGCGCCGACAGCTTGGGCGGGGCGGCAGGGCTCCGACATCGTTCTGATGGAAGCGCATGCCCTGAGCAAAGCGATCGCCACGCGCAAAATTTCCTGCGTCGAGGTGATGGGCGCCTATCTCGACCACATCGAGAGGCTGAACCCCAAGGTCAATGCCATCGTGGCCTTGCAGGATCGGTCGGCCCTGATCGCACAGGCCCGTGAGCGCGACACCCAGGTGGCGCGCGGCGAGATCATGGGGCCGCTGCATGGCTTTCCGCACGCGGTGAAAGACCTGTTCTGGGTCAAGGGCATCCGCTCGGCGTCAGGTTCGCCGATCTTCAAGGACTTCATTCCTGACAAGGACTCCCCGCCGGTGGAGCGGCTGCGCAAGGCCGGCGCCATCTTCATCGGCAAGACCAATGCGCCGGAGTTCGGCCTGGGGTCGCACACCTACAACCCCGTCTATGGCGCCACCCTGAACGCCTACGACCAGACGAAATCGGCCGGCGGCAGCAGCGGTGGCGCCGCCGTGGCGCTGGCTTTGCGCCTGGTCCCGGTAGCGGACGGCAGCGACTTCGGCGGCAGCCTGCGCAACCCGGCCGGCTGGAACAATGTATTCGGTTTCCGCCCAAGCTTCGGGGTCGTGGCCACCGGCGGCGACGTGTGGCAGGCGGGCATGGGCGTGGCCGGCCCCATGGCCCGTTCGGTCACCGACCTGGCGCTGCTGCTCTCGGTTCAGGCCGGTTACGATCCGCACGCGCCGCTGTCATGGGGCAGCGACGGTCGTCAGTTCCTGGCGCCGCTGAGTGCGAACATGAAGGGCAAGCGGATTGCCTGGCTCGGGGATTTCGCGGGCTTCGCGCCCTACGAGCCGGGCGTGCTCGAGCTCTGCCGAACGGCGTTGAAAAGCTTCGAAGCCATCGGCTGCGTGGTCGAGCAGGCCGTTCCCGACATGGCGCCGGCGCCGGTGTGGGACGCCTTCATACGGCTGCGGTGGCAGCAGGACGGCATGGGCCTGGTCGGCTATTGCAACGACCCGGCCAAGCGGGCGCTGCTCAAGCCCGAAGCGATTTGGGAAGCCGAGGGCGCGCTCAAGCTCTCGGCCGTCGACGCGGCGGCGGCCTCGGCCGTGCGAACGGCCTGGTTCCGCTCGGTGAGCCGGTTGTTCGAGCGCTACGACTATCTGGTCGCGCCCACCGCCCAGGTGTTCCCATTCGATGTGCGCGAGACCTGGCCGCACGAAATCGCCGGCCACCCGATGAACACCTACCATGAATGGATGAAGGCGGTCTGCCTCATCACCATGACCGGCTGCCCCTCGCTCGCCGCGCCCGCCGGGTTCGGGTTCCAAGGGCTCCCCATGGGCCTGCAGATCATCGCCCCCGTGCATCGGGAGCTGGACTGCCTGCAGCTCGCCTACGCCTATGAGCAGGCGACCCAATGGACGTCGAAACGGCCACCGGCATTGCTGGCGCGGGCGTAACGACGATTGACGCGAACTGCGGTTGGCGAAGAGCGGCTTTCCAGACCTTCGAAGCGTCCGCTGCAGGTCTGGCGGCTTGAGGGCGACTTTCCGCGCTGGCGACAATGACGGCTCCCGACGCAAAACGGCGATTTCCAGCTCGGCCACCAGTGTGCAAACATTCCGGCAACTCGCGCGGGGGCGCAAAGGCCATGGAACGTCAGCCGGCGGAGCTTAGGCTCGGAGCCTTGCTTCTCAGGCTGCTCATCGGCTCGCTTTTCATCATCCATCTCTATTGGAAGTTCTTTCTGCTTCCGGGCGGCGTTGAGACGTGGTGGGGCGGTCTGGTGAAGAGCGGCTATCCGTCGTTTGTGCCGGCTTATGTGCTTTCCGCGGAGTTCGCGGGGGCCCTGCTCCTGATCCCGGGCGTGCTTTCCCGCTACGTGGCGCTCTACGCCATGCCGATGATGTTCGGCGCCGCGGAGTTCTGGCTGGCTCGCAAAGGCTTCTATTTCACAAAGGCGGGCGCCGAGCTTCCGCTGGTCTGGCTCGCGCTTCTGGGCCTTCAGGTCGTCCTCGGGGACGGTTCCCATGCTTTGGTGCGCTCGCCCGACTGGCGCTTCTTCGCAGGCAGGCTGCGCGTCCCGGATCGCGCCTACTAGGTCCGTAATCCAACGCCGCCAACAGCGGCAACTTGCCGCAATACTGAAGCTCACCCCCGTTAGCGCACCTTTCCAGAGTCCGGTCCCGGGGCGCCAGGCCGGCCTATCCCATGTGGATATCTTTCTGGTGGGTCTCGTCTTCGCCGTCTTCCCGTTTGAGCCTCGAGAAGACGAGGGTCGATAGGATGGTGAAGGCGCCCAGGGCGAGAAACGCCTCGTGCAGCCCCGACACCATGGCGGCGGGGCTGGAGCGGAGCCGGTCCGGAATCAGGAATACGGTGGTCAGGCCGGCGATGGCGACGCCGAAGCTGACTGAAAGCTGCTGAAAGGTGCTGGCCATCGAACTGGCGTTGCTGGCGCTGGCCTCGGGGACGTCGGCGTACACCAGCGTGTTCATGCTGGTGTACTGGGTCGAGGTCAGGGCGCCGTAGCAGAATGCCTGGACGACGATCAGCCAGATCGGTGTTCCCGGCCGCACGGTAGCGAACAGCATGAGCAGCAGGCCGAGGATCACGGTGTTGGAGACCAGCACGTTGCGGTAGCCGAGGCGGTCGAGGATCTTCGGCATGAAGACCTTGGCGACCATCGCGGCGAGCGCCTGTGGCATGACCAGGAGGCCGGACTCGACCGGATTGACCCCGAGACCCACCTGGTAGAGCAGCGGCAGCAGGAACGGCACGCCGCCGATGCCCAGCCGGGTGAAGAAGCTGCCGCTCACGGCGGCCGCGAATGTCCTGACCCGGAACAGGCCGAGCTGCAGGAGCGGGTATTCGGTTCGCATGGCGTGGACGCCGTAGCCGAAGAGCAGCGCCAGCGAGAGGGCGAGCAGGCCGAGGACTTCGCCGGTGCTCAGCGTGTGCTCGCCGAAGATCTCCAGCACGTAGGAGAGCAGGGCGATGCCTGAGCCGAACAGGATGAGGCCGACAACGTCCAGCGGCCTGACGGCCGCGGCGCGGTAGTCCGGCAGGTGAAGGTAGACGAGGATGAGACCGGCGATCCCGATCGGGATATTGAGGAAGAAGATCAGCCGCCAGTGAAGGTAGTGGACGATCAGGCCGCCGGCGAGCGGTCCCAGCATCGGGCCGACGAGACCAGGGATGGCGACGAAGCTCATGGCCTGGACCAGTTCCGACTTAGGGAAGGTCCTCACCAGCGTGAGGCGTCCAACCGGCACCATCATCGCCCCGCCGGCGCCTTGCAGGATGCGGCAGGCGACCATCAGGTGGAGATCACTGGTCAGTCCGCAGAGCAGGGATCCGAGCGAGAAGACGCCGATGGCGGCCGCGAACACCCGCCGCGTCCCAAAGCGGTCCGCCATCCAGCCGCTGATGGGAATGAAGACGGCCAGGCTCAAGGTGTAGCTCGCCAGCACGGCCTTCATGCTGAGGAGGCTGACCCCGAGCGCCTTGGAGACGACGGGCACGGCGGTGTTGAGGATCGTGGTGTCCAGCGACTCCATGAAGAAGGCCACCGCCACCAGCCAGGGCAGAAGCCGCTTCACCGAATCTGCGGGCGCCCCGGGCGGTTGGGTTTCGCTGGACAACGCGGATCGCACTCCGGGCGGTTCTCAGTGTTGGCCCAGGGATGGGCCACCGGCAAGGTCGTCCCCCCGAGCTCCGCCGGTCCCGGCGGCGATCTCGGGTCGTCCAGAACCTACGTCGCCCAGAGCGTCCTGACGGGAACCTCTGTCTGGCGCAGGAACGTCGCCGCAGGTGGCGCATAGGCCGGGTCGGCGGCGATTCGCTCGAGGAGCGCGCGCTTGTCGTCACCAGTGACGGCGAGGACGATCAGGCCGGTCTGAAGCAGCGCGCGCCTCGTCAGCGTGATCCGGGCCACGAACGGCGGCTGGCCGGACATGGCGACCGGGATAACCAGCCGCTGGCCAGCCATGCCTTCCGCCAGCTCGGGCTTGCCCGGAAACAAGGAGGCGACGTGGCCGTCTGGGCCCATGCCCATCAGGGTGACGGCGGCCGGCAGGTGTGGCGACAGCAGCGCCTCGGCCGCCTTGGGATCGTGCAGTGGCAGGAAGCGAGCGGGGGCGGCGAGGCCGACCAACAGGCGCCCGCGCAGCAGCCGCTCGTTGCTCTCCTCGGCGGCCGGATCGACCCGGCGCTCGTCGGTGAGGGTCACGGTAATGCGGTCCCACGGCAGGTCGCGGCGGGCCAGGCGGTCATAGACGGGTCCCGGCGTCGAGCCGCCCGTGGCGACGAAAAGACCACCCTTCGCCAGGCGCTCGGCGAGCAGATTTGCGGCGGCGTCGGCTAGGGTCTCGCGGTCGGCGAAGGTCTCGATCATGGGCGCATCCGGTCGGCGGGTGGGGACCTGCGCCGAAAGTCAGGTTGAAAAAGCCGGTGACGCATTCTATGCGGACCCCAGCGTCGGGCCGAACCAAAAAAAGGCGCGGGCGAAGGGAGCCGAAAGAGGGCTCCTGTCAGACAGACTTGAAGGTGAGCTTCACGGTGGCCGACACCCTGACCGATACCCACGCGCCGGAGCCAAACCGGCGGGATTTCATCAATATCCTGGCCACGACCGCCACGGTCGGCGCCGCTGCTGCGGTGGCCTGGCCGCTGGTCGACCAGCTCAATCCAGCCGCCGACACCCTGGCGCTCGCCTCGATCGAGTTCGACCTGAGCAAGGTCGCCCTCGGCCAGGAAGTGACGATCTCCTGGCGCAAGCAGCCGGTGTTCGTGCGGCACCGCACCCCGGCCGAAATCGCCAGGGCCAAGGCCGATGACAACGCGCCGATGAAGGATCCGGCCACCGACGCCAGCCGCGTCAAACCGGGCCACGAGCAGTGGCTGATCGTGCTGGCCAGCTGCACGCACCTGGGCTGCATCCCCACGTTCGGCGGCGGCGAATATGGCGGCTGGCTGTGCCCCTGCCACGGCTCGCTGTACGACACCTCGGCGCGCATCCGAAAAGGTCCGGCTCCGAAGAACCTCTACCTGCCGGACTACAAGTTCCTCTCCGACACCAAGATCAAGATCGGCTGAACCGGCATGAGCGGACCCTCGATCTACGAGCCCAAGACCGGCATCGAACGCTGGCTGGACACGCGCCTGCCGATCATCCGGTTCGGCGTCGATTTCATGGATTTCCCGACGCCGCGGAACCTCAACTACTGGTGGACCTTCGGCGCCATACTGGCGTTTTGCCTGGTCAGCCAGATCGCCACAGGCATCGTCCTGGCGATGCACTACGATCCCAGCGGCGCGGGAGCCTTCAACTCCGTCGAGCAGCACATCATGCGCGATGTGAACTACGGCTGGCTGATCCGCGGCCTGCACGCCAACGGCGCGTCGATGTTCTTCCTGGCCGTCTACCTGCACATTCTGCGCGGCGTTTATTACGGCTCCTACAAGCGCCCGCGTGAGGTGCTCTGGCTGCTGGGCTGCCTCATCTACGTGCTGATGATGGCCACGGCCTTCATGGGTTACGTCCTGCCCTGGGGCCAGATGAGCTTCTGGGGCGCCAAGGTGATCACCAACCTGCTGGGCGCGATCCCGGTCGTCGGTCCCACGATCACCACGCTCCTATGGGGCGGCTTCGCGGTCGATTCGCCGACCCTGAACCGCTTCTTCTCGCTGCATTACCTGCTGCCGTTCGTGATCGCCGCCGTGGTGGCGCTGCACGTCTGGGCGCTGCACGTGCCGGGCAACTCCAACCCCACCGGCGTAGAGGTCAAGGGCAAGACCGACACCCTGCCGTTCCACCCCTACTACACGGTCAAGGACGGCTTCGCGGTCTCCCTCTTCCTCGTCCTCTTCGCCTGGGTGGTGTTCTTCGATCCGGACGCCTTCTGGAAGGTCGATAACGCGGTGGCCGCCAATCCGCTGGTCACCCCCGCCCACATCGTCCCCGAGTGGTATCTGCTGCCCTTCTACGCCATCCTGCGGGCCATTCCGGACAAGCTCGGCGGCGTCCTGGCGCTGGGCGGCGCCATCGCGGTCGTCTTCGCCATGCCGTGGCTCGACCGCTCGAAG
>JBEKQJ010000167.1:0-6796 GCA_049519835.1 Caulobacteraceae bacterium
GAGCAGGTGTCGTCGGCCAGCGCCAAGTTGAGGATCTCCGCCGCCCGTGCGGTGTCGCGCGAAGAGAAGCTCATCTTGCGCATGGCCTCGATCACCGGCCGCGCGTCATAGGCGGCGATGTCGACGTGCTCGACGATCCGAGTCAGCAGCTCGGCTTTGGTGTTGGTCGTGGTCATGGAAACTACCTCCGCCGGCGCTTTTTGCCACGGGCGCGCGACAGCCTGACGACCGTCGAGGGCTCGGGCGCGCGCAGCGAACGCGGGCCGAGACCGAACATCGAAGCCATGGGGGCGTCCTTCACCTCGACCGTCTCCAGCTCGCCGAAGCCGTTGAAGCGCGTGGCCATGGCGACGCCGTAGGCCCCCAGCATGCCGATCTCCACATGGTCGCCTTCGCGCACATCTTCCGGCAGCCAGAACGGTCCCGGCATCTGGTCGAGCGAGTCGCAGGTGGGACCATAGAGCTGGAACGGCTTCAGCGCGGCGTCGCTGTCGCCTTCGGCGCGCGCTAGTTTGGCCGGGAACGGCCACTTGGCGTGGGCGGCGTCGAAGAGCGAGCCGTAGGCGCCGTCGTTGAGGTAGAGAGCGTCACCCTTGCGCAGCTCCACGCGGGTCAGCAGGGACGAGCCTTCCGCCACCAGCGCCCGGCCAGGCTCGCACCAGAGCTCGGTGGTTTCGTGGACCATCATCTCAGAGAAACCGCGATCGATCGCCGCCACATAGTCAGCGAGATCGGGCGGGAGCATGCCCGGATAGATCGACGGAAAGCCGCCGCCGACATCGACCACGTCAGCGAAAACGCCAGCGCGCACCAGGGCACGCGATACCTGAGCCATGGCCGCCTGATAGGCGGTGGGACGCATGCACTGGCTGCCGACGTGGAAGGTCACGCCCATGCGATCCCCGGTCGCCCGTCGCGCCGCCAGCAACAGGCCCGGCGCCGAGGCCAGATCGGCGCCGAATTTGCCCGACAACGTGTACGCCGCCCCCGGCGCATCGACGGCCAGGCGGACCATCAGCGTCAGGTCGCTGGCGCGGCCAGTGACCGCCAGAATCTTTTCAAGCTCTTCGTGGCTGTCGAGCGCGAAGACCCGCACGCCGTGATCGAAGTAGGCGCTGGCGATCGCTCGCCGGCTCTTCACCGGGTGCATGAACGCCAGGCGGGCGCCCGGCGCGTGCTGGCGCGCCAGCTCGATCTCGACGATCGAGGCGACATCGAAGCCCGCCACACCGCTCTCATGCAGCGTGCGGATCACCCACGGCGACGGATTGGCCTTCAGCGCGTAGAGCGCTTCGCCGTTGAAGTTGGTCTTGAACCAGTGCGCGGCGGCCGCCACAGCGTCCGGCCGCACGAGGGCTACCGGATGTTCGGGCGAGCGTTCACGGACCAGGTCCAGCGAAGAATGGAGTGCGTGCAATTCACGTGACCCCCTGCCAGATGTTGAACCCAGGCCGGCGTTAGCTGCGCTTGGGACAAGGGGGTCCGCCGGAGGGCGTGCACATAGGGACCTCAACCCCTGATGTAAAGCGATATCGGCGCCGGGGCCGCCGAGAACATGTCGCGGCTTTCTGAACCTTGCGTGTCATGGCAGGATTCGTTTCGACGCCGCGGCCGGGGGAGCGATGTTCGTGATCCGTCGACCTCTGTTTGCTCTGCTGGCGCTTGGCTTCCTCGCCGGCTGTGGCCGGCATGGGCAAAGCGACGTCTCCGGCGACAGCGGTGGGGCGGTTCGCCTCGAGGTGGTGTCCCAGGGGCCGCAAGCCGAGACCGCCGCCGCCTGGGCGCCGATCGTCGCCGATCTGCACGCCTCTGCGGGCCTCGACATCAAGCCGAGCTACAGCCCCGACGGCCCGGCGATGGTCGAGGCCCTCCGCGGCCATACGGCGGATCTCGGATGGCTTTCCAGCGAGGCGGCGCTGCAGGCGGTGCGCACCACCGACGCCGAGGTCTTTGCCAGGCCCGTGCCGCTTGCCGGCGGTCGCCGGGCGGTGCTCGTCGTCGCTCCCAAGAGCCGCGTGACCCTAGCGCGGGTGCTGACCTGCGACCGAAAACTATCCCTCGGCCTCGGCGAGCCGCTCTCGGTCGGGGCGAGCCTGGCGCCCGAAGCCTATCTCTTTGCGCCGAAGGCCTTCGCGCCAGCCAAATGCTTCCGCCGGCTGCGGCGCGCGCCGGGCGCTTCGAATCTCGACGAAGTCGCCGCCGGCCGGCTCGATGCGGCCGTCGTCGACGCCGCCTGGCTGGAACCGGCGCGGCGTGAAGGCAAGCTGACGGGCCAGGTGACCGAGATCTGGCGCTCGCCGCCCCTGCCGGTAAACCCGCTGATCTGGCGCAAGGACCTCGACCCGGCGGTCAAGGAAAAGCTGCGACAGTTTTTCCTGACCTATGGCCAGAACGACGCCGCTCAGCGGGCCCGACTGGCGGCGGTCGGCATCGCCGCCTTCGTCCCGGCCGACGACACGCATCTGCTGCCGGCCCGGGAGATGGAAGCCGCCCACCTCTGGCTGGAGGCGCTGGCCCGCGGCGACAAAGCGAAGATCACCGAGACCCGGCGCACCTACGACGCGGTGATCGCCGAGCGGGAGGACCTGGAAGCGCGCACCCGCGCCCCCGCCACGGCGCAGTAGTCAGGCGCCAGACCCCCCACGAAGCCGGTCGATCGCTTCGCTGCGGGCGCGCGCCGCCAGGCCGACGTCTGCCGCCATCACGCCGTCGGCGCCGGCCAGAAACAGGGCCATGAGACTGGCGCGCGAGGCTTTGGACTCCGCCCGGGCGTAGACCTTGAGGCCGGCGGCGTGGGCGGCGGCGGCCAGTCCGGTCGAGAGGATGGCGCCTTTCGGGCCAGGCTGAATCAGCAGCGGCGCGGCCGGTCCGATCGCGCCCGCCCATGATTTCACGAGGGACAATCCGTCGGGTTCGATCATCGCCTGGAAGCGTGGCGCGGCTGGGTCGGTCGGGCCGCCCTCGGCCGCGACCAGCTGGATGCGCCGCGCCGCCGAAAGTCCCGCCATGGTTTTCAGCGCCGCCGGCTCGCGGGACTGGATGAAGATCGCCGCCGCCGCCCAGTCATAGCCGGCCACGCGGATGGCGTCGGCCAGCCGCCGCTCGAGACCCAGCTCCTGGGCGGCGTGGAAGGCCGGCCGCAGCAAGCCCGGCGATATACCCACCACCCGCGCCTGGCGCACGCTGCCGGCGCGGGCAATGTCGATCACGTCCCCCAGGCTGAGCAAGCTCGGCGGCGCGGCGCGGCCGCCACCGCCCGGCGGACCGGTCACCAGACTCTTCAGCTCGGCGAGGGTGAAATCCGAGGTGAACCAGCCGCTGACCGCGGCGCCCTCGATCGTGGCGTCGCGTCGCCGGTCAGCGTATTCAGGGCGTCGGGCAACGTCGGTGAACGACGAAAGTTCGACATCCGGCGCCACCACGAGACCGCCGTCCTTGGTCGTCGCCACCGGCGCGATCAGGAAATCCGCCCCGTGATCGATGGCCTGCTCGCACGTCGGGCCGTCGGGAACGCCCAGGTCGGCGAAGATCGGCGGCGGCGGCGCTTCGGCCAGCGCCGCATGCGGCAGGGCGGCGAGCCCTGCCGTCAGCGCCAGCGCCTGTCTTCTGGTCACCCCCATGGCGGCGATCCTAACCGGATAGCCACGCTCGCCAAGAGGCTCAGGCCGCGAGCCTCAGCCGCTCCAATAACTTGGGGTGCAGCTCGGAGTTCGCGGCGCAGATCGAGCCGGTTGCGAGCGGATCGTCGCCGCCCTCGGCGTCGGTCACCATGCCGCCGGCTTCGGTGACCAGGATCAGGCCGGCGGCGAGGTCCCAGGCGTGGAGGTCGCGCTCCCAATAGCCGTCGAAACGCCCCGCCGCGACCCAGGCCAGATCCAGCGCCGCCGCGCCGAACCGGCGCACGCCAGCCACCCGCTGGGAGATCTGGTGAAGCTCCTTGAGGAACCTTCCGTGCTGGCCGTGGCCCATGAACGGAATGCCGGTGGCGAACACCGCTTCGTCGAAGCGGGTGCGGGCGGCCACGCGCAGGCGGCGGCCGTTCTGGAAGGCGCCGCGGCCGCGTTCGGCCCAGTAGAGGTCGGCTGTGGCCGGATTGTAGGTCACGCCGGCCACGATCGCCCCATCGCGCTGCAAGGCGATGTTGACCGCGAAGTGCGGCATGGCGTGCAGGAAGTTGGTCGTGCCGTCGAGCGGATCGACGATCCAGGTGTGGGTCTTGTCGGTGCCTTCGACGAGGCCGCGCTCCTCGCCCAGGAAGCCATACCCCGGCCGGGCCTTGGTCAGCTCCTCGAACAGGGTCTGCTCGGCCTTGAAGTCGGCCGCGGAGACATAGTCGGCCGCGCCCTTCTTGGAGACCTGCAGCTCTGTCACCTCGCCGAAGTCGCGCGCCAGGGCCCGGCCCGCCTTGCGGGCGGCGTCGATCATGACCTTGACGAGGGCGGTGGGGGTGGTCACGGGCTCTAGTCAGCCCGGCGCATGTATTCGCCCGTTTCGGTGGAGACCAGGATGCGCTCGCCTTCGCTCATGTAGGGCGGGATCATGATGCGCATGCCGTTGGAGGCCTTGGCCGGCTTGTAGGAGCTGGAAGCCGTCTGGCCCTTCACGGTCGGTTCGGTCTCGGTCACCTCGAGCACCACGCTCTCCGGCAACTCGATGCCGATCGGCCGCTCCTCATGAAACTCCAGAGTGACCACCATGCCATCGTGCAGGAAGCGAATCTGGTCCTCGCCGACGAAGTCCTTTTGCAGCTCGATCTGCTCGTAGGTCTTCTCGTCCATGAACACGAGCGCGTCGCCCTGCTCGTAGAGGTACTGGAAATCCTTCTGCTCCAGGGTCACCCGCTCGACGGTGTCGGACGAGCGGAAGCGATCGTTGAGCTTGCGCCCGTCGATGAGGTTTTTCAGCTCGACCTGGGCGAAGGCGCCGCCCTTGCCGGGTTTGACGTGGGCGGTCTTGACGACCACCCAGAGGCCGCCGTCATGCTGCAGAACGTTGCCGGGCTTGATGGCGTTGGCGATGATCTTCATGTGGTCTCGGGTCCGCGAAATGGCGGCGGAACCTAGTGGAGGGGGGCTGAAGTGGCAACCATACGCGCGCTTGCGCTGACAGCGGCGCTGCTGGCCGGCGCGCCGGCCCTGGCCCAGACACCCGTGCCGCCGGCCGCGCCCGCGCCGCAGAGCGTCCCCGCTCCGCCATTCGACTATCGCGAAGTGATGATCCCAACGCGCGATGGCGCGCACCTTCAGACGGTGATTCTGACCCCGCATGCCGCCAGCGGGCCGCTGCCGATTCTGCTCAATCGAACGCCCTACGGCGTTCCCCCCGCCGCGCCGAAGACCGTCCCCACCAATTTCGTCGAGTTCCAGAAGGACGGCTACATCTACGTGATCCAGAACATCCGCGGCCGCTTCAAATCGGAAGGGTCGTTCAGTCTCTCCGAGGATTCGACGGTAACCCCTGGCCAAGGCACCATCGAAACCCGCGACGCCTACGACACCATCGACTGGCTGGTGAAAAACGTCCCGAACAACAACGGCAAGGTCGGAATCACCGGCGTCTCCTACTCAGGCTACACCGCCGGCGCCACCCTGCTCGGCCCGCATCCGGCGCTCAAGGCGGTCAGCGAGCAGGCTTCGCCGACCAACCAGTGGATGAACGACGACGACCATCGCTACGGCGCGCTGCGGCTCAGTTACGATTTCGAATACGCGGTGCTGGAGGAAGCCGACAAGACCACCAACACGCACTTCCAGTTCGATGTCTGGGACACCTATCAGTGGTACCTCGGCGTCGGCCCGCTCGCGAACCTCAACGACCGCTACCTGCACGGCAAGATTCGCTACTGGAACGAGGCGACCCAGCACCCCGACTACGACCAGTTCTGGAAGGATCAGGCGTGGGCGGACAGTCTGCACGCCTCGACGGTCCCGACGCTCAACGTCGCCGGCTTCTGGGATCAGGAAGACCCCTGGGGGCCCTGGCAGATCTTCCGCCATGAGGAGGAGCATGATCCTGACGCCACCAGCGTGATGGCCTCTGGCCCATGGTGGCATGGCGGCTGGCACGCGCCGAAGGGCGACACCCTCGGCCTGGTTCCGCTCGGCCATGACACGGCGCGCGAGTTCCGCGAGCAGGTCGAGGCGCCGTTCTTCGCCTACTGGCTGCACGGCAAGGGTGACAAGCCGAGCTGGAAGGCGGTGATGTTCGAGACCGGGTCGGGCGCCTGGCGGACCTATCCGGCCTGGCCGCCCAGCGAGGCCAAACCTACCAGCCTCTATCTGCATGCCGATGGCTCGCTCAGTTTCGATGCGCCGGCCGCGACCGAGGCTGGCGCCTATCGGGACTACGTCTCCGACCCCGCCAATCCGGTGCCCTATCGCCCGCGGCCGATCTCGCCCACCTATCCAGGCGGCGACTGGCGGACCTGGGAGTCCGGCGACCAGCGCTTCGTCGACCACCGCCCGGACGTGCTCACCTTCGTCTCCGCCCCGCTCGACCACGACGTGCGGATCGCCGGTCCAGTGTCGGCGGAGCTTTTCGCCTCGACCTCGGGCACGGACAGCGACTTCGTCGTCAAACTGATCGACGTCTATCCCGAGGACGCTCAGAAGCCGGACTGGTCGACGGACGACGGCCCCAAGCCGGGCGATTTCGCCAAGTCGATGAACGGCTATGAGCTGCCAATCGCCATGGAGGTGCGGCGCGGCCGCTACCTGGACAGCTTCGAGACGCCGCACGCGTTGACGCCGGACAAGCCGACGCGGTGGGATGTGCCCCTGCGCGACCGCGACCACGT
>JBEKQJ010000168.1:0-6793 GCA_049519835.1 Caulobacteraceae bacterium
ACGCGCCGCGGCGTGCTTGAGCAGCTCGGCCGAGCGGACGCGTCGATCACCAGCCTGGCGGACAGGTTCCACATGACGCTGACCGGCATGAAGAAGCATGTCGCCGTCCTGGAGCGGGCAGGCCTCGTCGTGACGGAAAAGGTGGGACGGGTGCGGACGTGCAAGCTTGGGCGCTGCGGCCTCGAGGCGGAGGCCGAATGGATCGAAGCCCATCGCAAGCTCTTCGAGGCGCGGTTCGATGCCTTGGACAAGATCATTCTCGAGATGAAACAGGAGGAAGACGATGGACCAGCAAACGCGTAATCACCCCGTTGCGCAGAACCGTACGGCGGTTGAGCGGAAGTCCGATCGGGAGCTGATTGTCACGCGCCTGTTCGATGCCCCGCCACACATGGTGTTCAGGGCGTGGGCTGAGCCCGAGCTGTTCCGCCGGTGGTGGGTGCCGGAGGGCGCCGGCATTACGCTGCTGTCCTGCGAGATGGACGTCCGCACCGGAGGCAAGTACCGGCTCGAGTTCGCCGCCGGCGAGATCGACACCGTGGCCTTCTACGGCAAGTATCTGGCGGTGGCGCCGGACGAGAGCATCGTCTGGACGAACGAAGAAGAGGGTGAGGGCGCGGTGACCACCGTCACCTTCGAGGACCAGGGCGGAAAGACGCTGCTGACGTTCCACGAGCTTTATCCTTCGAAGGAAGCGCTCGACGAAGCGATGGCCGGGTCGGCGGCCGGACTGCCCACGCAACTGGATCAGCTGGACGAACTGCTTCCGACGATCGGCGAGTAGCCGCAAGCGGAGTGGAGAAAGGGCGGCCCGAATGTCCGGGCCGCCTTTCGCTGGCGCTGCGCTTCCATGTTGATCGTTCTGAAGCCAGCGTCGGCTTTCCACCCGTCCGTCGCCCGCGCCTGAAGTTCAAGTGTCAGCTCGCCCCCCATGCGTCCCTGCGGAACGTCGGCTTTCCGGCGCGGCCCTGGCGGCCGCGCCCCGCCCATTGCGGGCCTTCAGGCACGCGGACATTGGCCGTCCTGGCGGTTTGAATGCCTCAGGGAAGCAAGGCCGTATCGACGACGTGGATAACCCCATTGGATTGCCTGACATCGCCGATGGTGACGTGGGCGACGTCGCCCTTGGAATCGGTGACGTCCAGGCCTCCGCCAGCCTCGGTGACCGTAAGGGGTTCACCCTGGGCGGTGGTCAGGGAAACCTTGCCGCCGCCCTTACGGACCATGCGCCGAAGTTCGGCCACCGTCAGGCGTCCCGGGACGACGTGGTAGGTCAGGATCGAAACAAGCTGCGCCTTGTTCTCTGGCTTGAGCAGGGTGTCGACCGTGCCGGCCGGCAGCTTGGCGAAGGCCTCGTTGGTCGGGGCGAACACCGTAAACGGACCAGGTCCCTCCAGAGTGCCGACGAGATCGGCGGCCTTTACGGCGGCGACCAAGGTGGTGTGGTCTTTCGAGTTGATCGCGTTCTCGACGATGTTCTTCGACGGATACATCGCTGCGCCGCCAACCATCGGATCGTGTCCGCCGCTCATCGACATTTGAGCGAGGGCGACAGCGGGAGCGGAGGCCAGCAAAGTGAGCGCCAGGACCGTCGGCGCCAGACGGCGTGAAGCGTGGATTCGCATGTTGTGGGTTCCTGTGATTTCGGCTTCGAGGCCTTGGGTGAGCTACGGAACGGCGCCACCCAGGGATGCAGACCCGGCGTGAAATAACCGTACAGCTCTTACGACAGCCATTCGCCGTTGGATCACTGTCGGGCGCGTGCCGGTCAGGCTAGCCCAGCAACTAGCCGGTCAATGACCGCCGTCGACCCAAGGCAGACCTTTCGGAACCTGCGCTCCGAACCTGGGATTGGGCGAGGGCGCATCACGCCGATCTGAGCCGCGTGAAGCGCGCGGTCATGACGACCCGGAGGGCTGAAGATGCGATTCCCGACTCTGCTGTTGTTCGGCTCTGCCGTCCTGGTCTTCGGACTGACGTCAGCTTCGGCGGCGCAGGCGCCGTCCATCGCCGCCGCCGTCGCTCAGCGACCTGGAGAGTCTCCACCCAGAGAAAGCCGAGGGCGGCCACGCCTGGCGCTGGACACAGGGCGTGCTCGAGCTGCCAGGGAGCCTGTGGTCGGCCTGCGACGGCATTGTCATCCTCACCCTTGCCTTCGATCCCGACGCCGGATGGGCTTGGCGGGCGCCGAAAGTGGCCGCCCGACCGCAACTGCGCGCGGTGGCGTGAGGACGCTGCCGGCGCGCGACTAAGTTGGATGTCGGCTTGCCGGCATGAGCGCGGCGGCCGCTTCCGATCCAATGCCGCCATTCAGAGAGTGCGCCTCTCGGTCGCGGCATCGCCGCTACCGACAGCCGCGCTCACCTCGCTTCGGCGCCGATCAGTAAGCCGGCGGCGGCGCCGGATATGAATAGGGCGGCGGTGGCGCATAGGAATAGGGCGGCGGCGCCGGATATGAATAGGGGGGCGATGGCGTCGTCGCAGCGCCGGCGACGGCGCCCGTGCCGCCGCCAATGGCCGCTCCCACCGCTGCGCCCGGGCCGCAGCCGATCGGAAGACTTACGATGCAGCCGATGAAGGCGCCCACCGCTGCGCCGGCCGCGCCGCCCGTCAGGGCGCGGACGCCGGGCTGACCGGCGGAATAGTACCCGTCGCGATAGTAGCCCTGAGCACCATAGTAGGCGCCGCCACCATAGTAGGGCCGTCCGCCATAATAGGGGCCGCCGCCGTTATAGGGCTGACCACCATAGTAGCCGCCGCCGTAGGGGGGCCTGCCGGCATAGTATGGCCCACCGCCATAGTAGGCGCCGCCGCCATAATAGGGCCGTCCGCCATAATAGGCGCCGCCGCCGTTATAGGGCCTGCCGCCGTAGTATCCGCCGCCGTTGTAGGGTCCAGCGTCCTGGGCGAAAGCAGCGCTCGTCATCAAACTGCATGCAGCAATTCCCGTGATCACACACCGGATCATGCTAGCTCTCCTTAGCTGTAGCGTGGGCTACCAAGCTCACGACGAGCCTAGGACTCCTACTCTTGGGCATCAAGGATGATGCGCTGCGCGTCGTCGGCGCCTGGCTGCGCTTCGCGATCAGTTGAACCCGCCCCCTTAGCGCACGTCCTCAAGGTCTGCTTTTCGGACGTGACTTCACCCTTGCGCGCGCCTCCGCGTGGCGCCCGGCTCCTTTGGTTCTGCATTGCCAATTGCCGACCGTCATCGACCTATGGAGCTCGGGTAAAGCCAAAAAATTGCATTCTGTGTTGACACAGGAATTGCATTATGCGATAGTTCTCTCCATGTCGTCCTGCGCCCCCGCTCCCTGCCTCGACCCCGCCGCCGCCCGCGCTGAGCGTCGTCTCGCGTTGCTGGAGGAGATGGCCGAGATCGGCATGCGGTTGCTGCGGGCGCTGCCCGCCGCCGAGGATGAATCCAACCAACCCGCCGAGGCCTTCGCCCGCATTTCCCGCGCCGTGCGCCTCACGCTGGCGCTGGAGGAGAAGACCGACCGCTTCCTCGCCGAGTTGAAGGCCGGCCTCGTGCGCGAGACGGAGGAGCCGGCTTGCGATGAGGTCGTTACGTCCGACCGCGACCGGCTCTTGGCCGCGAAAGGCAAGCGCAAGGCCCGCGCCTTCGATCTCCTCCTCGCCGTCTCCGAGAGCGAAGGCGAAAACCTGAATGATTTCGAAGATCTCTTCGACGCCATGGTCGAGCGGCTGGACGTCTACGACGCCGCCACGGGCTTTGACGACCCACCCCTGGAGGCGGCCATCGAACGGCTGTGCCGCGCTATGGGCCTCACCCCGGAGTTGAGCGCCATGGTCGGGGAGGGCCACTCGTGCGGCTATCTTGCCGCCCAGCCGGCGTTCAATCCGTTCAGCCGGGTGCGATCGATCCCCTGGGACCCGAACTCCCCGCCGCCCGCGCCGGCCTAGCCCCTTCCCTTGCGCGAAGCGACGCGCGGCCTCAGATAGCGCCCTGCTTGCCGCGCGGGAAAGGCGAAAGGAGCCGCGATGTCCGAGGAACCGGTCGAGCCGCGCCGTCGACGCGGCCAGGCGCTGGAAGAGCTGCTTAAAGAAGACTTGGAGTTGTTCGGGACCGACGAGCTCGGCGATCGCATCGCCTTGCTGGAGGCCGAGATCGCTCGCGTGCGCGCCCAGCTCGACCGCAAGAACGCCTCCCGCGCGGCGGCCGACGCGTTCTTCAAGCGCAAGGACTAGAAGCCCGCCGTTGTCGAAGTTCGATCTCACCACCCCAGGCGGGCGACTGCGCACGACGGCGGATCACCTCTGGAACGACCACGCCTACCTGCGCCTGGCGTTCTCCAACGCCCACTGGATCAGCGACGAGCTCGTCCGCGCCAACCAGCCCTGGCCGTTCCAGCTCAAGGCCTGGAAGGCGCGCGGCGTGCGCACGGTCATCAACCTTCGCGGCGGCTTCCAGACCAGCTTTCGCGCCATGGAAGTGGACGCCTGCGAGCGCCTCGGCCTCGAGCTGGTGGATTTCGTCGTCGCCTCGCGGGACGTGCCGACGAAGCAACAGGTCGTTGGCGCGCGCGAGCTCTTCGAAACGGTGCGCTACCCTGCGCTCATGCACTGCAAGTCGGGCGCCGACCGGGCCGGGGTGATGAGCGTCTTCTACAAACATTTCCGCGAGGGCCAGCCGATCCGCCAAGCGATGAAGCAGCTCCACCCGCGCTACTTGCACGTGAAAGCCGGGCTCACCGGGGTTCTGGACTATGTTTTCGAACGCTATCTGAGCGAAGCGGAACCGGCCGGCCTCAGCTTCGTGGAGTGGGTCGAGAGCCCGGCCTACGATCCCGTGGCCATCAAGGCCGACTTCAAGGCTGGCTGGTGGGGCACCACGCTGACCGAGAAGCTTCTGCGGCGTGAATGAGGAGCTGAAGAGACGTGAGCGGCCTGCATCCCGAGATCGCCCGGGTCACCGATCGGATCATTGAGCGCTCGTCAGCCGGGCGGCGCGCCTATCTCGACTTCATCGCCGGGGAGCGCGCCCGCGGCGACGACCGTCCGCGGCTCTCGTGCGGCAACCTCGCCCACGCCTTCGCCGCTGCGGGCGAGGACAAGCCGGCGATCATGGCCGGCCGGTCGATGAATCTCGGAATCGTCACCGCCTACAACGACATGCTGTCGGCCCATCAGCCGTACGGGCGCTATCCGGAGCAGATCAAGCTATTCGCCCGCGAGGTCGGCGCCACCGCCCAGATCGCCGGCGGCGTCCCGGCCATGTGCGACGGCGTCACCCAGGGCCAGAAGGGCATGGAACTGTCGCTGTTCAGCCGCGACACCATCGCGCTCTCTACCGCCGTGGCGCTGACCCACGCCATGTTCGAAGGCGCGCTGCTGCTCGGCATCTGCGACAAGATCGTGCCGGGCCTGCTGATCGGCGCCCTGCGCTTCGGCCACCTGCCGATGCTCTTCGTCCCCGCCGGGCCGATGCCGTCGGGCATCACCAACCGCGAAAAACAGCGGGTGCGCCAGCTCTACGCCGAGGGCAAGGCGAGCCGCGACGAGCTGCTCGAGGCGGAGTCGGCCGCCTATCACGACGCCGGCACCTGCACCTTCTATGGCACCGCCAACACCAACCAGGTGATGATGGAGGCCATGGGCCTGCACGTCCCCGGCGCCGCCTTCGTCAATCCCGGCACGAAGCTGCGCCAGGCCCTGACCCGGGCGGCTGTGCATCGGCTGACCGAGATCGGTTGGAGCGGCAATGACTATCGCCCGATCGGCCGGGTGGTCGACGAGAAGGCGATCGTCAACGCGGCGGTGGCGTTGATGGCCACGGGTGGGTCGACCAACCACGCCATCCACCTGCCGGCCATGGCCCGCGCCGCGGGAATCGTCATCGACTGGCGCGACCTCGACGAACTTTCGGCGGCCGTGCCGCTGGTGGCGCGCGTCTATCCGAATGGCCCGGGCGACGTGAACGAGTTCGAGGCCGCCGGCGGTCCGGGTTTCGTGATCTCCACCTTGCTGGAAGCCGGCCTCCTGCACGCCGACACCCTCACCGCCGGCGCCGCGGCCCTGGCCGATTTCGCCCGCCGACCCAGGCTGGAGGGCGAGGCGCTGGTGTGGACCGACGCACCGGCCATACCGGCCGATCGCGACATGCTGCGTCCGGCCAGCGATCCATTCCGACCCGAAGGCGGCATGCGCCTCGTCGCCGGCGACCTCGGCAGGGCGATCTTCAAGACCAGCGCCGTCGACGAGGCGCGGTGGACGATCGAGGCGCCGGCCCGCGTGTTCGCCGATCAGGACGAAGTCCAGGCCGCTTTCAAGGCCGGCGAGCTCGATCGCGACGTCGTGGTGGTGGTCCGTTTCCAAGGCCCGCGCGCCAACGGCATGCCCGAATTGCACAAGCTGACCCCGGCGCTCGGCGTCCTGCAGGACCGCGGCCACAAGGTGGCGCTGGTTACCGACGGGCGAATGTCCGGCGCCTCTGGCAAGGTGCCGGCCGCGATCCATGTGACGCCCGAGGCGGCGGCGGGCGGACCCCTCGCGCGCCTGCGGGACGGCGATGTCGTCCGCCTGTGCGCGCGACGCGGCGAGTTGAACGCACTCGTCGATCCGGCGGAGTGGTCCGCCCGCGCGCCCGCGGCCGCGCCGGCCGCCGGACCTGGCTTCGGCCGCGAACTGTTCGCCCTGATGCGCGCCGGCGCCGACGGGGCCGAGCAAGGCGCCTCGGCGATGCTGAGCGCTGCGGCGCTGTGAGCGGAGCCCTGACGATGACCAGTCCCGAAGCCGTCATGCGTCTGGCGCCGGTGATCCCGGTGCTGAC
>JBEKQJ010000169.1:0-4068 GCA_049519835.1 Caulobacteraceae bacterium
CCGCCCTCAACATCATCTCCGGCCTCGTCATGCTGGTGAAGAACAAGGGCCGCGACATCGCCATCCTGCGCACCATCGGGGCGGGGCAGGGGGCGATATTGCGCATCTTCTTCATGGCGGGGGCGACCATCGGCCTGGCCGGCACGTTCTCAGGGCTCGCGGTCGGCGTCCTTTTCTGCCTCAACATCGAGACCATCCAGCGCTTCGTGGAGTGGGTCAGCGGCGTGCAGGTGTTCAATTCCGACATCTATTTCCTCGCCCACGTGCCGGCCAAGATCGACTGGGGCGAGGTGGCGCTGGTGGCGTCCTGGGCTCTGGGATCCTCGTTCCTTTTCACCCTGCTGCCGGCGTGGCGGGCCTCGAAGCTCGATCCGGTGGAGGCGATCCGCTTTGAGTGAGCCGGTCCTCGAAATCCGCGACCTGACGCGAAACTACCAGACCGGCCAGGGCCGGCTGGAGGTGCTGAAAGGCCTCAACCTCACCGTCCAGGCCGGCGAGGTGGTGGGACTGCTCGGCCCGTCGGGATCTGGCAAGTCGTCGTTGCTGCACGCCGCCGGCCTCCTGGAGCAGCCGACCAGCGGCGCGGTGCTGGTCGGTGGGCGGGACTGCGTCAAGCTCTCCGACCGTACGCGCACGCGGGTGCGGCTCGAGGACATTGGCTTCATCTACCAGTTCCACCACCTGCTGCCGGAGTTCACGGCTCTTGAGAACGTGCTGCTGCCGATGTTGATGCTGGGTCGCCCGCGTGAGGCGGCGCGCCGGCGCGCCACGGTGCTGCTGACGGATCTAGGCCTGCAGGCGCGCATGTATCACCAGCCGGCCCAGCTCTCCGGCGGTGAGGCCCAACGGGTCGCCGTCGCGCGAGCCCTGGCCAACCGGCCGCAGCTGCTGCTGGCCGACGAGCCGACCGGCAACCTCGACCCCGACACCTCCGAGGCGGTGTTCGCCAGCCTGCATCATCTGGTGCGCAGCACCGGCGTCGCCGCCGTCATCGCCACCCACAACTTTTCCATGGTGAAGCACATGGACAAGGTCATGGTCCTGAAGCACGGCAAACTGGAGCAGGCGAAGTAGGGCGCCCCAAAAAAGAACCGTCTAGCTGAGACCCGAGGGTTAAGGTTCCGAGTCGCCGGAGAGTTCGCTTGAAGCCGTCGCAATCTGCCGAAGCCCTCCGGCGCCATCTGGGGTCCGACCCGCGCCGGACACCGCTATACGACCTCGTTGCCGCGACGCTCAGCTTCTACGCCGAACAGCCAGCCGAAGGCCTGGCCGCCGACGAGGACTCCGATGCTCTGCTCTTCCAGTTCGGCTGTTACGATTGGGGGCAGGGGGAGCAGTTCGAGTTCGACCTCACGCGCCAGTTCGTGGACGCCGACAAGACCGCCGATGGCTCGATCAGCCAGCTCCGACTGACGGTCTACTTCCCAGCCGACGACGATCTGCGCGCGCTGGGCCGCCATAACGCCCACTGTGGCGGCCGCGACAAGCTGGCGGCGTTCCGCGAGGAGGTGTTCGCCAGCGAGGCCTTCGCGCTGGCGGCCATGCGTCCGCGCGCCCGGGTGGAGATCGAGTGGGGAAAGAACTGAAGGAAGGGCTGTCGAATCCGCTCCTCCTCGCACGTCTCTTGGGCGAGGCTGTGCACGACGCGCGGCCCGTCTGAGGAGCGAGTGATGCAATATCTGCTGCTGATCTATGAAGATGAGACCGCCTATGGCCCGTTCAAGCAAGGTGGCGAGGCGCTGAACAAGGTGGTGGCCAGCCACATGGCCTTTGGCCAGTCGTTGGGCGTCAGGCGCCTGGCCGGCGCCGGCCTGAGGAACACAGACTCGGCGACCACAGTGCGCACCGGCCCGGGCGGCGCCAAGACCGTCCACGACGGACCCTTCGCCGAGACCAAGGAGCAGCTCGGCGGTTTCTATATGATCGAGGCGGCCGACCTCGACGAGGCCATCGCGCTGGCCAGGCAGGTTCCCCTAATCGGGGAAGGGTCGGTGGAGATCCGTCCGCTGCTGGGCCACGGCGAGGCCAAAGTCGCCGCCGAGTGAGGTCCAGCCTCGACCAGGCGGCGCGGACGGCGTCGGGGCGGGTGATCGCCGCCCTGGCGGCGCGATTCCGCGACCTCGACCTGGCCGAGGACGCCTTTTCGGAAGCCTGCCTCGCGGCCGCGCGCACCTGGCCCGGGGCGGGCGAACCGGCTGACCCGGCGGCCTGGCTCTACCGCGTCGCCCTGCGCCAGGCGCTCGACGAGACCCGCCGGCGCGCGGTGCGCGCCCGCGTCATTCCCGACCCGCCGCAGCCTGAGCCCAGCGCGGAGGCGCGCCTGGCTGAAGAGACCACCATCCCGGACGAGCGGCTGCGACTGATCTTCGTCTGCTGCCACCCCGCCATCGCGCCCGACGCCCGCGCGGCGCTCACCCTGCGCCTCGTTTGCGGTCTGCCGGCGGCCGAGATCGCTGTGGCCTTTCTCACGCCTTTGCCGACCCTGCTGCAGCGCCTGACTCGCGCCAAGCGCAAGATCGCCCAGGCTGGCGTGCCGTTCGAGGTTCCCGGGCCCGAGGGCTGGGCCGAGCGCTTGGAGGCGGTCCTGACGACACTCGAGATCGCCTACGCCAAGGCGCACGCCGACGCGGCCGGCGAGGGGCCGTTCGCCGGCAACGCGGCCGAGGTCCTTGGCCTCACCGCCAGCCTGGCCAGCATGCTGCCGAAGGAAGGCGAAGTGCTCGGTCTCGCCGCCCTGGTGCGCTATGCTGAAGCGCGGCGGCCGGCGCGGGTCGAGGCTTGCGGCCGCATGATCCCGCTGGCCGAGCAGGACCCGGCGCTGTGGTCGCGGGCGCTGATCGCCGAGGCGGACGAGTTCCTTTATCGCGCCTGGAACCTCGGGGCGGCCGGCCCGCGAGCGCTTTCGGCCGCGATCCATGGCGTCTGGTGCGCCAGGCGCAGCCTCGCCGACCCGGCGCCGTGGCCGGAGGTGCTTGGCCTGTATGACGCCATGCTGGCTGAGCGCGACGACGCCGTGGTCCGCCTCAACCGGGCCGTGGCTCTGGCCGAAGTCGCTGGACCGGCGACGGCGCTCGTCGAAGTCGAGGCGCTGGCGAGCGCGCGCATGAGCGACTTCCAGCCCTGGCACGCGGTGCGCGCCGACCTGCTGCGCCGCCTGGGCCGCGTCGAGGAGAGCCGTGCGGCTTACGATTGCGCCATCGACCTGGCGCCAGGTCCGGCGGAACGGGCTTGGCTGACGAGCCGGCGGCCTTAATCGCTCGTCGACGAAAAAGTCCGGACAAGCTCAGCGGCCGTCGAGTGCGCGAGGTCGCCTCGGCCGATGGCCGTGAGGAGGTACATGCCTTCGATCGACGCCAGGAACAGTGGGGCCGGCGGGTCGTCTTCCGGCTCCAGGCGAACTGTCACCCAGGCCAGGAAACCGTCGGCTATTTCGCCGGCGATATCCAGGTGCGGCTGAAGACCGCGGGCGGCGCCGGCCGCCAAATCGAGCCACAGGGGCATGAACGACCGTAGGCTGTCTGACGCCATGGCGGTCCAGACCTCCTGCAGCAGCACGGCAAAAGGCCTGCGGGGCGCCACCGGGACTGCGCCGTCGAGCTGAACGGTCATCCGCGTGGCAATCCTCGCCAGCGTGGCGGCGAGCAGCTCGTCCTTGTCGGCGAAGTAGTAGAGCAGCATTCTGTCGCTCGTGCCCGCCGCCGCGGCCAGGGGCCGGAGCGTCGCGGCCGCGAGGCCTTCCGCCAGAACATGATCGGCCATGCGCTCGATGGCGGCTTCCCGGCGGTCGTTACGAACGTTCATGAGGAACCTTGTAGCATACGCTACAAACACGTGCTACGTAGCACTCGCTACGCCATCCGTCGGACCAAGATCTGAAAGGAACACAGGCATGCCCGGGGCTGTGACGGTTACCGTGAGCTGGCACATCAAGCCCGAGTTCGCCGACGCATTCGTCGAAGCGCTTCGGGGCATGTTCCCGGTGACGAGGCTACGCGCGGGGTTTCGGAATATCCGTCTGCTGCGCGGCGACGACGCTCCCAACCAATTCCTGCTGGTGGAGGAGTGGGA
>JBEKQJ010000169.1:4085-10788 GCA_049519835.1 Caulobacteraceae bacterium
ACAGCTATGCGAAATTCCGCGTCGACACCGGCGACACGGAGAAGCTGTTGGCGATGACCGCCAGTTTTCCGCAGCTGGCGATCTGGGTGTTCGATCCGCTTGCCGCCGCTGAGGCGTAGGACGTGGGCGACCGACGTGTGAGTGTCATTTCAAGCCGGTAGAACTCACGTGCAGACGCCAGTCCTGCGGGGTGCGGAGGGGAGGGCGAGGGAGGTTCCGTGACAGAGTCAATTTACCAGGCCGCCGGCGGGCTGCCGGCTTTCACCGCCCTCGCGCACGCATGGCACTCGCGATGCCTGGCCGACCCGGTCGTGAGCCATGCTTTTTCGCACGGCTATCATCCCCAGCATTCCGAACGACTCGCCGCTTACTGGGCCGAGGCATTGGGGGGACCGCCGGACTACACCCGATCCATGGGCGATGAATCGACCGTGCTGCGCCTGCACGCCGGAAATGGCGAACACGTCGAGATGGACGAGCGCGCGCAGACTTGCTTCGCACAGGCCCTCGACGACGCGGACTTGCCGGACGACCCGCGCCTGCGGTCGGCGCTCAAGGCCTATTTTCGCTGGGCGACCCAAGCGATGGCGGCGCACCCAAATTCGGCGGATGACGTCCCACACGGCCTGGTCCTCAGGCGGTGGTCGTGGGACGGGCCCCTGTGAACCTTTCGGGGCGACGGCTGGGGGCGAGGCCGACGGACCCTTACGCTTCGCCCGCCGCCGCGGGATGAAGGTGCATATCCGCCGCGCGTCCATCCGGCTGGTCAACGGTGATCTCGCACCTAATCGCGTCGGATCGCCATCGATCTTGGACGCGGGACTGCTGGACGATCCATAACGCGCCTAAGATATATTATGAGAAATTTCATCGATGCGAGAAACGCTATCCAGATCAATATCCTGCTGCGGACGCCTAAGGTCGGCCGGGTTCGCGGCCGGCATAGCGCGGCGCGGCGTCGCCTGAAACAGACCAGGCTGGTACGCCCTCGGTGAAGGTGTGAGCGTCAATGGTCAGAGTCGCTGGCGGGTCATCCAGAGCCCCGAGCCGCAGGCGCAACCGCTCTGGCGCCGCCTCCAGCCTGGAATAAAGCGGCGAGCCGCATGCCGCGCAAAAGGCGCGGAATTTGCCCGGCGAGGACTGGAACTCGCGGATCTCGCCCGCCCCCGAAGTGACCTGGAAACCAGCCGCCAAAGCCGGCGCGACGGCGGCGGCGTAGCCCTGAGCCTTGCGGCACTTGGCGCAATGGCAAACCGTCACGGCGCCGACTGCGCCGCCAAGTGGTCCAGCATAGCAGAATCGCACGGCGCCGCAGAGACAGCCGCCGGTTATATCGCTCATCATCGCCCCTCCGGCAGCGCCAGCTCCCCGGCCGTGATCCGGCGTAGCGTCTCGACGAACAGGCCCGGCTCCGCGGCGATCACCCGCGTTTCCAGGCTCTCAGGCGTATCGTGGGCGAGCACCGGCAGCTCAATGCGCGCCAGAACCGGCCCGTGATCGTAGTCGCCGTCGACGGCGTGCACGCTGGCGCCGCTGACCGTCTCGCCGGCGGCGATCACCGCCTCGTGCACGCGCCGACCATACATGCCCTCGCCGCCGTATTTCGGCAGCAGCGCGGGATGGATGTTGAGCACACGCCCCGCGAATGCGGAAAGCGTCGCCGGGCCCAGGCGACGCAGATAACCCGATAGAATCACCAGGTCCGCGCCAGCCGCCACGAGCGCGTCTGCGAGTTTGCGATCGGCGGCTTCCGGATCGGAAAGCGTTGGAATGAAAAGCGTTTTGACGTCATGCGCGTCCGCGAACGCGAGTGCTGGCGCCTGTTTTCGGTTGCTGACAGCCAGGACGGCCTCGGCGTCCAGGTCACCGGCCGCGATCGCCAGGATAATGGCGCGCATGCTTGAGCCGTTGTTCGAGGCGAGAAAAGCTAGCCGTTTCATGAGGTTTCGGCCGTGAATTGTAGCTTGAGACCGTCGTAGGCCGGCTCGACGCCGGGCGGCAGACGTCGCGCCAGTTCGGCGTAGTCGAGGTCGATGTGCAGATTGGTGAGGATGGCGCGCTTGGGCTTGACGCGTTCGATCCAGGCGAGCGCCTTGTCGACGTGGGCGTGGGTCGGGTGCGGCGTCCAGCGCAGGGCGTCGACAATCCACACCTCGAGGTCGGCCAGGGCTTCGAACGACTCCTCCGGCAGCTCGACGACGTCGCTGGAATAGGCAAGGCCGCCACAGCGATAGCCGAGCGACCTCATCTCGCCGTGGTCCTGATCGAAGGTTGTGATTGGGATGGGTCCCAACGGACCCTGCACTTCCCACGCCTCGCCGTGCGGCGGGACGACGTGGATATCGCCGATGGCCGGATAGCCGCCCTTGCCGAAGAAGAGATAGTCGAAGCGGTTAGCGAGGCTTTCGGCGGTGGCTGCGTCCATCCACACCGGGATGCGGGCCCGCTGAATGAGCGCAAAGGCGCGGATGTCGTCGATGCCGTGGCACTGGTCGGCGTGGTCGTGCGTGAGCAGCAGAGCGTCGAGGCGGCGCGCCTCGGCGGCGTTCATCTGCAGGCGGAACTCGGGCGCCGCGTCGACCGCCAGGGTGGTCTGCGCCCCCTCCCCGGTCCGCCGGATCAGCAGGGAGCAGCGTGAACGGCGGTTTCTTGGCTCGGCCGGATCGCACGCCCCCCAGGCCCCGTCGGCGCGCGGCACGCCGGCCGAGGAGCCGCAGCCGAGGATCACCGCCTCGAGCTGGGTCATGGGCGATGAACCCGGTCGAAGAGCTTAAAAAACGCTGCTTCCGTGCGCGTCTGGGCATCGGCGAGCGACCAGCCGCGGATCTCCGCCAGCTTGGCGAGGACGTAGGGCAGGAAGGCCGGCTCATTGCGTCGCCCGCGCATCGGAACCGGCGCGAGATAGGGACAGTCGGTTTCGACGAGGATGCGGTCTTCCGGCATATCGACGATCACCGCGCGCACCTCTTGCGCCGCCTTGAAGGTGGCGATCCCCGAGACCGAGAAGGACGCGCCCAGCGCGGCGGCGCGACGGGCCAGCTCAGGTCCAGAGGTGTAGCAGTGCATGAGCAGCTTGAACGGACCGGCCGCGTATTCCGCTTCCAGGATCTCGGCCATGGCTTCGTCGGCTTCGCGGGTGTGGACGACGAGCGGCAGGCCGGTGCGGCGCGCGGCGGCGATGTGGGCGCGGAACACGCGGGCCTGAACCTCGCGCGGACTGAGGTCATAGTGGAAATCGAGGCCGGTCTCGCCGATCCCGATCACCTTCGGCGTCGTCGCCAGTTCGCACAAGGTTTCCGCGGTAAGCTCTGGATTTTCCTTAGCGTCGTGTGGGTGGGTGCCGACAGTGAGAAAGATGTCGTCGCGGCCCTCGGCCACCGCCCGCGTCGCTTCGAAGCCCGAGACCTTGTCGGAGATCTCGACCATCAGGCCGACGCCGGCGGCGCGGGCGCGGGCGATCACCGCCTCGCGATCGGCGTCGAACTGCGGGGCGTGCAGGTTGACGTGGCTGTCGATCAGCATGCCGCAAGCTTCAAACGGGAAAGGGCGGCGTGGAAGGCGTCGGTGCGGTCGAGATTCACGGCCTCGACGCGGCGCTGCAGCTCGTCGAGCCAGGTGACCGTCTCGGCCCAGCGATCGAGCTTCTCCCCCTCCCCGGCCAGGGCCCGGGCGCTGGCGGTCTCGCCGACGCGGGCGGCCAGGCGTTCCATGGTCAGCGCGAAGCGCTCGGCCCCTTCGGCGCCACGGAAGCCGTCGGTGAGGGCCAGAACCTCGCCCGGGTCGGGATGGGGCAGGCTGGCCAGCAGGGCGCGGGCGCGCGCGTCCACCGCCAGGGCGCCGGACGCCGCCAGCCTCCAGGCCCGGCCCGGCGCGCCGCCGGCCATGACGGCGAGTTCGGCGGCCTCGTCAGCCGCGATCCCGGCCCGGCGGGTCAGCCAGGCGGCGGTGGCCTCGGGCTCGGGCGCGGTGAAGCGCAGCACACGGCAACGAGAGCGGATGGTGGGCAGGAGCGCGGCCGGCCGGCTGCTTACCAGCAGGATGATCCCCTGTGGCGGCGGCTCCTCGAGGGTCTTCAGGAGGGCGTTGGCGCCGCTCGGATTTAGGTCGTCGGCCTGGTCGACGATGGCGACCCGCCAGCGGCCCAACGCCGGGGTCTTGGCGAAGAATTCCGGCAGGCTTCTCGCCTCCTCGACCGGGATCTGCTTGCGCGTTTTGCCGCCTTCCGCATCGCGTTGCAGGACCATCAGATCCGGATGAGCGCGCCCGGCGACAAGCCGCGAAGCCTGATCGTCCCGCGCGGCGCCGAGAACCCCGAACTGCGGCGCCGGCGCAGCTCCTAGCAGCCGTCGGGCGGCGCGATAGGCGAAGGTGGCCTTGCCGACACCTTCCGGACCGGCCAGCAGCCAGGCGTGATGCAGTCGCCCGCGGGACATGGCCGCGGCGAAGGCGTGTTCGACGATCTCGCCGCCTTCCAGCTCGAAGACGTCGCGGGGATGGGGCGGATCTTCGCTCACAGGCGCGCCTCGACGGCGCGCCAGACGGCGGCCTCGACCGCGTCCTCGTCCTGCGAAGCGTCGATCACCTGGCAACGGCGTGGCTCAGCCGCGGCGATGGCCAGGAACCGCTCGCGCAAGGCCTGATGGAAGGACAGACCCTTGGCCTCGAAGCGGGTCTCTACGCCGGCGCGGGCGTGGGCGCGTCCGAGGCCAAGCTCCGGGTCGAGATCGAAGATCAGGGTCAGGTCCGGCCAGCAGCGCGTCCGCACCTCCGCCTCGAGCGCCACAATGAGCGCGGCGTTCGCCTCGCCGCCTTGGTAGGCCCGTGTCGAGTCCGCAAAGCGGTCGCAGATCACGATCGCGCCCTGCCCGAGGGCCGGCGCGATGACCCGCTCGACATGGTCGATGCGGGCGGCGTTCATCAGTAGGGTCTCGGCGGAGGCCGACCAGCGATCGGCCGCGCCGGTCACCAAGAGCGCGCGGATCGCCTCGGCTCCCGGTGAGCCACCAGGCTCGCGGGTGGCGAGAATCTTACGGCCGGTGTTTCTCAGCTTATCGGCGAGGCGGGCGATCTGGGTGGACTTGCCGACCCCCTCCCCGCCTTCGAATGTAATGAACAGCCCGCGCGCCATATACGGCGCACATTGTCCGCTTCGCCCGCCTTGTCAAAGCATGGCGTCAGTCGGGGTTGGCGGCGCTGGCCTCGGCGTAGTCGGCGCCGCCGTTGGCCGGGCCGACATAGCGCACACGCACATGGGCCGTGCCCTGGCCGATGAAGCCGAGCTCCTCGGCGCCGCGCCGCGAGACGTCGAGGATGCGGTCGCGCCGGAACGGGCCGCGGTCGTTGACGCGCAGGCGCACGGTGCGGCCGTTGTCGAGGTTGGTCACCTCGACAATGCACGGCAGCGGCAGGGTGCGGTGCGCCGCGGTGGCGACGTGTTCGTCGAACTTCTCGCCGTTTGCGGTGGTGTGATAGCGCCCCTGAACGCCATACCAGGAGGCGTAGCCGGTCTCTTCGTAGTGCGGCTGGTTGGCCGGCCGGTACCAGGTCCCGCCCACCTCATAGGGGCGCATGGTTCCGGAAGCGTGCGAAGCCTCTGGTTTCGGACCGCTCGCGCAGGCGGCGAGCCACGCTCCGGCGGCGGCGATCATCGCCGCGCGCAGCTTCCAACCGGGTGTCGCCCCACGACTCATGGCCTAAAAGGCTAGCCGGCAAGGGTTCCCGCAAGGTTAAGCGGTGAACACATGCCCGCATGACCGAAAATTAAGTTGCGCCAGCCACGTCTGAGCGCGCTCCTCACCGTCAAAATCGGGAGGCTCTCCATGAAGCTCGCGGCCGCATTCGCCGTGCTCGCCCTCGCCGCCGGCGCCGGCCAGGCCATCAGCTCGCCATCCCCAGTCGCCGTCGCCGTCGCCGATCAGAGCCGGCCCAAGGACGACCGCGCCGCCGATGCTGTGCGCGACCCCGTCGAGACCCTCAACTTCGCCGGCGTGAAGCCGGGCATGAAGGTCGGTGAGTTCTTCCCGGGCGGCGGCTACTATTCCCGGCTGCTGCTCGATGTGGTGGGTCCCAAAGGCAAGGTCTACGGGCTGGAGAACGCCGGCTGGAAGGGCGCGGTGAAGGACGACCAGACGACCGCCGCCGCGCACGCCAACTTCGTCCTCGACGCCGAGCCGTTCGGCCAGTTCAGCGTCCCGGAAAAGCTCGACCTGATCTGGATCACCCAGAACTATCACGACCTCCACATCGCCAAGTACGGTGTCGTCGACATGGCCGATTTCAACCCGCGGGTGTTCGCGGCCTTAAAGCCGGGCGGAACTTATTTCGTCCTCGACCACCAGGCCAACCCGGGAACCACGGACACCCAGATCTCGGACCTGCACCGGATCGAGAAGGCGACGGTGATCCGCGAGGTCACGGCCGCCGGCTTCAAGCTAGCCGCCGAGGGCAAGTTCCTGGCCCATCCCGATGACGATCACACCAAGACGGTGTTCGACCCCGCCATCCGCGGTCACACCGATCAATACGCGCTCAAGTTCGTGAAGCCCTGAGGGTTCGCCGCCGTCCGCGCAAATCCGGTTTCCACTTTGCGGCCCGCGCTCTAGAAGCGTCGGCGCCGGGCGGGTGGCCGAGTGGTTGAAGGCAGCGGTCTTGAAAACCGCCGTGCGTGGAAGCGCACCGTGGGTTCGAATCCCACCCCGCCCGC
>JBEKQJ010000170.1:0-6586 GCA_049519835.1 Caulobacteraceae bacterium
GGGCAGTTTTCGAAATGCGCATAGGAATATCCAGTTCTGGTCTGCCCCCTGGCGACCACTTCAAACGGTCGTGCGGCGCTACAGTTCCATCCGGATATTTCAATCATGGTAATAAAAGAGCTTTTGCCCGACGAACTAACGTCGCCGTCCGGTAGTCATTATCTTGCAGGCGCTCGCGCGTTTTTGCCAAAGCTCAGCTTAACATTCGCTCGGCTTCTGGTGGGGCGCCCGACAGGCGGCCGCCGTGAATCGCCTCCTTCAGGTTCGCCGAGTCGACCTCGACGCCAAGACCATCCGCACGCCCGCGCAAGAGGTGCGGCATGAGGTCGCAATTCTGCGGTCAATTCACAGTGCGCGATGCTGGTAATCGTCAATGACAGTGGGCGTGGCCAGCGTAACGAGACAATTCGCCACAGCGACACCCAGGGCGAATCCGGAAAATTAGTAGGTCACATCTTCTCCAGGTGAGTGGAGTGCTGAAATGAACGATGTCGCCATGTGCTTTGCGGCGCTCGAAGTGATCGCCAAGGAAGCGCCGTCCAGGGCTGGCCGGAGCGAGGAAATCCGCACGCGGATCCTGGCCGACGCCGGAGGATCTTCCGAGGAACGCGCGATCCGCATGGGCGCGGCCGATCTTCTCGAAGCGGTCTGCGCGCGCCGCTAGGCTCGCGCAGGACCAGCTTTTGCCGCCGCCCTCTGGGATCGGCTCGCCGGCCCGTCGCGAGCCGCGCCGCCTTCCCGCCGCCTCGGAACGAAGCCCTGACCCAGGGCTTCTATCCATGGGGCGAGATGAGGAAGAGAGCGCAATGGTCATGATCACCAGCAAGGCGAGGGCCGCCCGTCGCGTGGCCGACGACCTAACCTCTGAAGCGCGCGACGCCATCGATCGGGCCACAGACCGCGCCGCGGATACCTACGCGGCCGCCCGCGAAGTGGTCGATCGGGTCAATCCGTTTGTGAAAGATCGAACCTATCTTTCGCTTGGACTGGCGGCCCTGGCCGGGCTGATCATCGGCGGCCTTTTTCTGCCGCCCGGCCCCAGGGTGGTCTACGTCAAGCCGCGCGACTGACGATCGCGACGAAGCGGCTCACGCGCCGCGCCGGCGTGGCCGCTTCATGGCCACGATGACGCCGGTTTCGATCGATTCCTGAAATTTGCCGTCCGGTGAGGCGCGCCAAAGCGCCGCCTCGAGCTCGGTTTCAAAGTCGCCGAGGCGCGCGCTGAAAAGGCGGCGCGTCGAGACAGACGCCGAGTAGACTGCGCCGAGGATGGATGGGATGTCGCGCTGGAGCGTCGAGCTGACCTCGACGTCGTCTGTAATCTCGAAATCGGAGCGCCGGAGCGCCGGCTCGTGGTGTGGTTCGGCATGGCGCTGGGGATGCGGTGGCCGGCGGCCGAGGTAGCGTTCGATCACCTCCGCGGCCACCGGCTCCCAGGATTCCTGCGGCCGCCGGCGTCCAGGATTGATCAGCGCAAGTCCGCCATCGTCTTCGATCAGGTCATGCAGATCTCCCAACACCTGATCCCGGTCCATCCAATGGAAGGACTGCCCCATGACGGCGGCGCGGAAGGCGCCTTCCAGTTGGCCCAACTCGGCCGAGCCCGCCTGCATCCAGACGATGTTCGTCGCGCCTTCCGCCTCGGCGAGGCGTCGCCCCTCGGCCAGCATGCCGGCGTCTGGGTCCATCGCCACCACTTCGGCCACGCGTGGGGCGAATCGGCGAGCGAGCGTGCCCGGCCCACAACCAAGGTCGATCAGCCGCGAGGCGGCCGTGAGTCCCAGGCGCTCGGCCGCGAAGTCGATCGCAGCCTGGGCATAGGGTGCGCGATGCCGGTCGTAGAAAGCCGCTGCGCCTGCGAACAGCTCTGGATCGTAGGCCACAGGCGCGAAGCGTTCAGGGAAGCCCGGCGTGAGGCGTCTCGACGGTCGTTGTCATCACCTTGCCCTGGGGCGACGCCGCCGCCGCGGCGTGGTTCGAGCTTGGCGCGGTCAGCATGAACAGGGTCCGGCCATCATCGCCGCCCAGCATGCAGGCGTAGCAAGGATCGCCGGTTTCGACGACGTCCACCACCTCGCCGCCCTCGGCGAACAGCACGCATTCCGGGGCCAGGGCGTTGGCCACCCACACCGCGCCATCGGCGTTGAGCGCGATGCCGTCTGGCACGCGTGACCCCGTCGGGGCCCAGACGCGGCGGCCGCTCAATCGGCCTGCGCCTTCGATCGAGAACGCTGTCAGACCGCCGCCCAAGGTCTCGGCGACAATGAGCGTCTTGCCGTCGGGCGTGATCACCGACCCGTTGGGAAAATGCATCTCCGTGGCGGCGATGCTGACCACGCCGGCCGGCGAGACGCAGGCCAGCTTCGCCGTCGGGTGGTTGGCGACCACCCCCTCGACGCCTTGCGCGGCGATCGCTGCATCGAGGTCGAAGCCGAAGTTGCCGACATAGGCCCAGCCGTCGCGGTCGACCACCATGTCGTTGCAATGGAAGTCGGCCACCCCGCCCAGGTCGGCGTGTACGCCGATCGTCCCGTCCGGCCGCCGCCGCAGCAGCTGGCGCTTGGTCATCGAGACGACGAGCAACGATCCGTCCGGCAGCCAGCCCAGGCCCGAGGGCTGATCGTCGAGGGCGACCTCGGTGCGCAGGTCGCCCGCGAGCGACACCGAGACCACCCGATGCGAATAGAAGTCGCTGAACCACAGGCGCCCGTCGCGCCAGCGCGGCCCCTCTCCGAAGTAGATGCCGTCAGCGAGCAGTTCCAAAGACCGGGCCATGGCGGCGCCTCGCGATTTGGTTGACGTGCTACGCATAGCAGGCGCGGGTCGGTCGAGCGAAGAGCGGGGAGGGTGATGGACGTCGGACCGCGCCGAGAGGCGCTCATGACGCGGCTGGCGGAAAAGCCGGGCGCCGCCGCATCTCCGGTCATTGCGCCCCGTGGCCGGACGCCGGTCGCCACGGTCTACAAGGTCGTGGACAAGATGTTCGCGATCGTGGGTCTGGGCAAAGTCGAGCACGTCATCCTGAAGTGCGACCCGCACTTGGTGGAGGTGCTGCGGGAGACCTACGCCGGCGTCGGCCATCGCTCCCACCTCGACCGCCGCTACTGGATCAGCGTCGAGTTGCAGGCCGACGTCCCCGCCGAGGAAATCGATCGGCTGGTCGACCAGTCCTACGACCTGGTCTGCGCGAGCCTGACCCGCAAGCAGCGCGCCGAACTGGCGGCGCGAGGGAGTTAGTCACCCTGCTTCGGGCGGCGGCTAAGCGGGAACGTAGATCAACCTGACCACTTCCTCGCCAATTCGCTCGCTGGTGACGAGACGGAGCGGTGGTCGGGGACCGGCGAAGAACGGGTTGCCCCGGCCGACGACGACGGGGTGGAAGTAGAGCCAGTACTCATCGATGAGACCAAGGTCGGTGAGACTTCGCGCCAGGACCGGTCCGCCAACCTCGATCTCCCCGCTTAGCTGGGCCTTCAGGCTGCCGATCACCGCCGCGAAGTCGTCCCCGACGAGGGTGGCGTTGGGACCGACCGATTTCAGGGAGCGTGAAACCACCCACTTCGATTGGCGTCGCCACGCCGTCGCGAAGTCCTGTTCGTCCAAGCTCCATTCCGGATGGTCTTCGTCCCAATAGCGCATGACCTCGTAGAGGCCGCGACCGTAAACACTGCCGCTGAGGCCGCGCATTTGCTCGACGAAGTGACGAAAGAGCGTGGGGTCGGGCCGCATTTCCTGGTGATCGACGTAGCCGTCCAGGGTCAGGTTCATGCTGAACACGAGCTTCGCCATGCTTCGAGACCCTCGTACCTGGTGCTTCAGACTGACATCCGCCTGATCTCAGCGGCCGGCGATCAGTTTCAGCCACGGTGGTGAGTGGAACGCGCTCATCAGCAGGTACATCAGCACCATGCCGTTCAGCGGGCAGAGCGGCCCGGCCGAACAGAGGACCTCAGCCGACCGGCCGCCGAGCGCCACCGTCACGAGGGCCATGCCCGCGAAAGTCGGCGTCGCGGCGAGGCTGAGCCACTTGGCGGCGCCGAGCGCGGCCGTCGCGCCCGCGGCGCCGTTGGCGGAATGGGCCTGGGTCATGTGTCCCTCTTGAGATTTCAACGCGCGGTGTCTGCGGCGAGCTCGCTGTCGTACTGCCCGCGCCAGCGCCACCACTGGTAGGGCGGAGTTTGCGGGTAGCCTTCTGGCGAGTCTTCCCAGGCTTCCTGGCGGCCGAGCGCCGTGAGGTCGAGATAGTTCCACAGGGTCCCCGTCGCCTCGTCGCCGCGATCGTTGATGAAGTAGGTCCGGAACACCTTGTCGCCGTCGCGCAGGAACATGTTGTGACCGTGCCACTCGTCGACGCCGAAATCGGCGTCGAAACTGTCGGTGATCGTGTACCAGGGCATCCGCCAGTCCATCCGCGCCTTCAGCCGCGCGATATCGGCCTGCGGCGCCCGCGAGATATAGACGAGCGTCGTATCGCGGGCGTTCAGGTGGACGAGGCGGGAAACCTGGTCGGCGCCGAGGGAGCAGCCGCGGCAGGCCTGCTCCGGCCAGCCGGCCACGCCAGGCTCGAAGAAGGCGCGATAGACGATCAGCTGGCGTCGACCTTCGAACAGGTCGAGAAGGCTCGACTTGCCATTCGGCCCGTCGAATTCGTAGGCCTTGCCCACCGCCATCCACGGCATGCGCCGGCGCTCGGCGGCCATCGCGTCGCGGGCGCGGGTCAGCGCCTTCTCCTTGACCAGCAGCTCCTGGCGCGCCGCCTCCCAGGCCTCCGGCGACACCACCGGCCGCATGGCCTCCGAAGACGAACCATTCGTGGTCATCGAAATCTCCGAGTTGAAAGGAAATTCGCCGACTTCAGGTAGGCAGTCGGATCACTCAGCCGCCGCCGGCGCCTGGTCGTATTCGTCGCGGCGGCTCGGCCAGTTGGGATAGGCGCCGTCGTTGCGGCCTTCGGGGGTCAGGTCGAGATAGTGATTTGCGCCGAGCAGCGCGTCGAGGCCGCGCGCATAGGTTGAATAGGTATGGAAGACCTCGCCCGCCGCGTCCTGGTAGAAAACGCTGACGCCCGGCAGCTCGCGGTCGAGATAGCGAGGGTCGGTCACGATCGTCCCGAAGTTGTAGTCGATGCGACCCTTGGCGATTTCGTCCTCGCTGAACGTCACCCTGAAATCGCGGTTGAAGTCGTCGCCTCTGGCCGACACCCAGTCGAACCGCCAGCCCATGCGCGTCTTGTAGGCCTGCAGCTTACTGAGCGGCGCGCGCGACACGGCGAGGATCCGCACATCGTGCCGCTCGAGGTGCGGCGCCGGCCCGTCGATATGTTCGGCCTGAAAGGAACAGCCGGGGCAGGCTGCGCTCCATTCCGGCGCGAACATCAGATGGTGAACGATGAGCTGGCGACGTCCATCAAACAATTCGGCCAGGGTCTTGCGCCCGCTCGGCGTATCGAACTCATAGGTCTTATCGACCTTCACCCATGGCAGCGCCCGCCGTTCGGCCGCCAGCGCGTCGCCATCGCGCATGTGGGCCTTCTCCTTGTCGAGGAGCGCCCGGCGGGCGGTGATCCACTCCTCTTGAGACACGACCTTGGCGGGCTCCATGATCGACTTCCTCTTTGCAATTGGCTGGGGACCTGACGGTCGCACCCACGGTTAGGTTGATATCAACGCGACTGGCTGGACGAGTCAACCGGTATCGAGGCGCGCAATGGGCTAGGTCGGACGGCCGCTTAGGCCGTCGGATCGTCGCCCACCTGCACAAGCATCTTGCCGAAGCTGGCGCCGGTCAGCATCTCGGCGAATGAGGCCGGGATCGACCCCAGGCCCTGGCGGATGTCTTCGCGATACTTCAGGCGACCTGAGGCGACGAGCGGGCCGACGTAGTCGAGCATCTCGTCATGGCGATCGATGAAGTCGCCGACGAAGAGGCCGTTCACCGTCACATCCCGGCTCTGAAAGGTCGCCTCGCCGCGGGCCATCAGTGCGGCGCGGGCGTCGCCGTCGTCGCCATAATGAGCGATCAGGCCGCAGATCGTCATCCGCGCGCCGGCGTTGAAGAGCGGCAGCACGGCCTCGAACACCGCGCCGCCGACATTCTCGAAATAGACATCGACGCCATCTGGACATGCGGCGGCGAGATCGTCTGAGAAGCTGGGCGCGAGGTGCGAGACGCAGGCATCGAAGCCGAGGTCATCGGTCACGAACCGGCATTTCTCCTCGCGTCCGGCGATCCCGACCACGCGCGCGCCGCGCGCCTTGGCGAGCTGCCCGGCGATCTGGCCCACCCCGCCGCTGGCCGCAGACACCACAACGGTTTCACTCGCCTTGGGGTCGGCCAACACGTCCATGCCGGCCCAGGCGGTGAGCCCCAGCATTCCGAGCACGCCGACAGCGTGGGAGATCTTGCCTTTGTCGGGGTCGAGCTTGCGCGGAACCATGTAGGCCGGCCGCCACACGCCCTCACCCATCAGGCCCCACTCGGCCCAGCCATTGGTGTCGAAGACCAGGTCGCCCGGCGCGAAGCCCGGCATGCGGCTCTCTGTCACCTGAGCCACCGTGCGCGCATGGCACGGCGCGCCGGCCGGCTC
>JBEKQJ010000171.1:0-6555 GCA_049519835.1 Caulobacteraceae bacterium
TGGCTGGCCGGCTTGGGGCTGATGTGGTCGATCAGCTCGCGCATGGGCGCCGACGAGATGACGTTGCGGGCGGCGAAGCTCAGGCTCTCGCCGTCGCCGCCGATGGCGGTCACCGTCCACAGACCGTTCTGGAAGTCGAGGCCGACGACCCGCGCCCCCATCCGCACCTGGCCGCCGAGCGCTTCGACCTTGGCCTTGCAGGCTTCCCACATCATGCCGGGCCCGCGGCGCGGATAGCGGAACGATTCGATCAGGGTCTTGGGCCCGCCCTGGCCGCCGCCGCGGCCGACCCCCAGCGATCGCTTCACCCCGTCAAGCACCGCGGCCAGCAGATCCAGGCCCTTGATGCGCTGCGCCGCCCAATCGGCGGAGATCTCGTCGCACGGCATGCCCCACACCTTCTCGGTGTAGGTCTTGAAGAAGATGCCGAACAGGCGCTCGCCGAACTGGTTGCGCACCCACTGATGAAAGGTGGCCGGGTCCTTGATCGGCCGCGCCTTGGCCCAGCCGAACGAGGCCATGCACAGCGCGCTTTCGATCAGGCCGAGGTTGCCAAGGGCCTCGAAGGCCCGCAGCGGATAGGCGTAGAACTTGCCGCCGTAATAGATGCGCGACAGCCGCGGCCGCTCGATGAAATCGTCCGGCAGGATCTCGTTCCAGAGGTCGACCACTTCCTTCGACTTGGAAAAGAAGCGGTGGCCGCCGATGTCGAAGAGAAAGCCCTTGTAGTGGGCGGTGCGGCTGATGCCGCCGACGTATTCGGGGTCCTGCTCCAGAACCAGAACCTCGGCTCCCGCCTTGGCCAGCGTATAGGCGGCGGTGAGGCCGGCGGGTCCGGCCCCGATGATCAGATTGTCGACGGTCTCGCCAAAACGCCGCGCGGAACGTGTCAAACTCAATACCTTCCAGGCTCCCTCGCCCCGACCGATGTCGAGCGCGCGCCGGACGCCCCCTTACAGCAGAGTCGCGTCGGCTTTAAGGACCGGGACGATTGGCCGCACGTCGCATCAGGTCGGTGAGGGCGGCCGGCGCGAAACATAGGCAGACGGCCAGCAGGGGCGCGGTCAACAGGCCCCAGTAGCTGTTCTCCGGCCGCCCGATGGCCATGAAACCCACCGTGTAGCCCACGAGGACGAGCGCGAGACGAAGGCCGAGGCCATCGCGCCGTCCGATCGCCCCTGCGAGCGCCAGCGGGACGAGCAGGGCGCCCGCGACCGCGCCGCCGACGATGACCGCCAGGTTCCACTTGGCGGTGGCCATGACGAACGGCCAGCCGCAGAACTTCAGCCAGCCAGGCGAGGCCTGGTCGTGGGCCGACGTCAGCCCTGATACCAGGTGGGCGTGCCAGGCCAGGGCGGCCACCGACGCCGCCAGGGCCAGCGCGAACGCGGCGGCTTCGGTCCGCCGCCGCTCGATAAGCGCCGCCAGCGCCATGACCAGGAGATAGGGCATGGCCAGCTCGCGGATCAGCGCCGCCAGCAAGCCGAGCGCCACGGCCGCGCCCCAGCGCCGCTCGCTGCGCACGGCCAGCGAGGCGGCGATCAGCAGGCCCGCCCATGCCTCGTGCGACAGACTCATGTTGGTGGTGACCATCGGCGCCGCGACACCGGTGAAGGCGACGAGCGCGCCCCCGCCCACCGCCAGCGGGGGCCAGCCGATGCGCATGAACCGGAACCCCCAGGCCACGAGCACGCCGACCGATAGCAGGGCCATGAGCCGGTCGGCGGTCTGGGCGTCGGGAAGCCGGACGAGCAGGCTCGCCAGCAGCGGCGGCCGCACCACCAGGAACGGGCGCAGGGGGCCGCCGACCGCGCGCAGCTCACCGATGGCCGCCGCCTCATAGGGCTGGCCGGCGCGCATCCGCGCCACCACGCCTTGATAGAAGGCGACGTCGTCGCCGCCTTTCTCCGGCCGGGGATCAAGCGGCCTCGACGGCGGACGCGCCAGGCCCAGCGCGATCAATCCCGCCAGGGCGATCAGGATCGCGATCGCCGCCCACCGCGGCGACCGCGCGAAACGTCCGGTCGGCGCGACGTCGGTCATGATCTTGCCGGTCCGGTCGCGGCGCGGGCCAGATCCGCGACAGCCTGGGGCGCGAAGGCGAGGCCGAGGGCGATCAGCGGGGCCGTCACCAGGCCCCAATAGGCGTTGGACGGGCGGCCGATGACCATGAAGCCCACGCAATAGCCTGTGAGCAGGAGCGCCAGCCTGACCCCTAGCCCGTCCCGCCGGTCGATCGCACCGGCCAGGGCCAGCGGCACGATGAGGGCCGCGACCCAGCCGCCCAGGGCGGCCACGGCGAGATTCCACTCCGCCGTCCGCAGCACGAAGTCCCAGCCGTCAAGGATCAGCCAGCCCGGCGAGGCGGCGTCTCCGGGCCGGGTCAGCGCCGTCTCGGCCAGACCGTGCCAGGCGAGCGCGCCGCCGGCCGCGGCCAGCGCCAGGGCGAAGCCCAACGCCTCGGCGCGGCGGCGCTCGGCGAGCGCGACCAGGGACATGACCAGCAGGTAGGGCATGGCCAGCTCACGGACCAGTGCGGCCAAAAGGCCCACGACGACGGCGGCCAGCCAATGCTCGTCGGTCCTCAGCGCCAGGGAGATCGCGATCAACACCCCCGCCCAGGCTTCATGGAACAGGTAGACGCCCCCGGTCCCCATGAGCGGCGTCGCCAGGCCGGTGAGGAGCGCCAGGCTGCCGCCCAGCCACAGGGCCCGCGACCCCAGGGTTCCCAGGCGGATGCTCCAGGCCAGCAACGCCGCGAGGGCGGCGGCTTTCAGGGCGAACGGCCCCCACGATGGGTTCGGCAGCAGCGACAGGGCCACGGCCAGGGCCGGCGGCCGCACGGTGACGAAAGGCCTGAGCGGCCCGCCCTCGGCGCGAAGTTCGCTGACGGCGACGTGCTCGTAGTCTTGGCCGGCGCGCAGGCGCTCGACGATCGTGCCGTAAAACTTCGGTCCGTTGACGGCGTGGGCCGGCGGGACGGCCGGCGCCGCATGGGCGGTGAGCCACAGGCCATAGGCGATCAGGGCCAGCAGCGCGACGATGACGGTGAGCGCGGCGACGCGCGGCAAGGGCGTGAAACGTCCCCGCACGCCGGATCCGTCGGGCGCCGTCGCCTCGGTCCGCATCCTTCCACTCGCCCCGTCGCGTTTTAGGCGCTGCCGTGGCAGAGAGCTTGAGCCATGATTCGAGGCCTGCGTCATTCGACCTGAAGCTGCGCCCCAGCCCGCCGCCGCGAGCGGGTGGCGCGACCGGCTGAGTCGCGCCATCGCCGACCTCTCCCCTACGCGCGACCTCAGTGGCGGTCGCGCCTTTGTGCTGACCGCCCTCGTGACCGGCCTGGTGGCCGCCGTGGCGACGGCCGCTATCAACAACAGCCTGCCGGGATTTCGCGACACCGACGACGCCACCCGCCTGGAAATGGTGCGCGAACTTCTGGCCGGGCGCGGCTGGTACGACCAGCTGCTCACGCGTATCGACCCCCCGCACGGCCTGTGGATGCACTGGTCGCGGCTGCTGGATGGAGGCGTCGCCTCGATGATGGCGGCCTTCCGGCTGTTCATGGCGCCGGCCGCCGCCGAATACTGGACGCGCTATCTCTGGCCGCTGCTGTGGATCCTTCCGGGTGTCGCCGCCGGTCTCGCCATCGCCCGCAACCTTGGCGCACGCTCGGCTACGGCGATCGCCGCCGTCCTGCTGGCGGTCGATTCGCCGCTCTACCGGCAATTTTATCCCGGCCGCATCGATCACCACGACGTGCAGATCGTGATGACCGTCATCGTCATGGCCTGCGCCACGGCGCGCGTCGATCGCGCCCGCTGGGCGGCGGTGGCTGGCCTCGCAGCCGCGTTCGGTCTGGCCGTGGGGCTCGAGGCCTTGCCCATGCAGGCCCTGGCGGGGGCCAGCTTCGGCCTCGCCCTGGCGCGCGACCGCGGCGAGGCGCCTGTGGCTCGCAATTACGGCCTCGCGCTGGGGCTCGGCGGCCTGGCCTTCTACCTGATCCAGACGCCGCCGATGCGCTGGTCGCTGTCGTTCTGCGACGCCCTGGCGCTCAACTCGACCGCGGCCCTGGTCACGGCCGGGCTCGGTCTGGCGCTGACCGCGTTCGCGACCCCGCGCGTGCCGGCCTGGCTGCGCCTTGGCCTCCTCGCGGGCGTCGGCCTGGCGTCGGCGGCCGTCTATCTGGGGCTCGACCCCAACTGCCTGCACGGTCCGTTCGCCGACGTCGATCCGGAGGTCAAACGCATCTGGCTGACCCGCGTGCAGGAGGTGCAGCCCCTGCCGGTGATGTTCGCCCGCAGCCGCGGCCCGGCCATCGGCGCCTATGCGATGAGCGCCATGGGCCTGGCGGCGGCCGGCTGGCTGGTCTGGCGGACCCGGCGCACGCTGGAGACGGGCCCGCTGCTGATCCTCGCCGAGATGGTCCTTGCCGTCGCCGTCGGCTGGTCGGCCTGGCGGATGCAGGACTATGTCTGCTGGACGGCCGTGCCGGCCCTGGCGGCGGCCTACAGCTGGGTCGCCCGCCGTTGGCTGCGCGAACTGCTCCTGCCAACCATTGTCGGGACCTTGGTCTTCTCGCCGGTCGCCTTGGCGGTCGCCGTGCGGCCGCCCATCGACGCGGCCGTGGTCGCCCTCGCCAAGCACGCCGCGGCGGCGCCGCCGAAGGCCTCACCGGCCGCCGGGGCGCCCCACGTCAACGTGACGTCGATTTCGCCGGCTCCGCCGGCCCCATCGCGCAGGATCCTGGTCGCCAACGCCAAGCTCCCGATTCTGCCGCATCTGCAGCCGTCCGCGCCGGACAAGAGCCCACGCTGCTTCGCCGCGGCGACCTGGGCCCCGCTCGCCGCCCTGCCGCCCGGCAACGTGCTCGACTATCCCGATTTCGGGCCCTTCATCCTCGTCTACACGCGCGATACGGCTGTCGCCGCGCCTTATCACCGGGTCTGGCCGGCGATCCTGGCCGTCAATCGCGTCTTTTCCAGCCCGCCGGCGACGGCCGAGGCTCAGGTGCGCCGGCTGGGCGCCGACTATGTCGTCGACTGCCCCCCCTACGGTATCCCGACCAACCAGGGCGGCCTCGGCGCGGCGCTGCGGACCGGAAATACGCCGCCCTGGCTGCGCCTGGTCTCCCGGCCGGGCGCCCGTCTCCACATCTACAAGGTGCTTCCCGCGCTCAGGCCGCCCGGGTGAGCCGCAGGAACTCCTGGCGCGTGCGGGCGTCGTCGCGGATCGCGCCGGTCAGGTGGCTGGTGATCATGTGCGAGCCGGTGGTGTTGACCCCGCGCAGCGACATGCAGCTGTGCTCGGCCTCGATCACCACCCCGACCCCCTTGGGCCGCAGGATCTGATCGATCGCGGCGGCGACCTCGCTGGTCAGCTTCTCCTGGATCTGCAGGCGTCGCGCGAAGCCCTGCACCACCCGCGCCAGCTTGGAGATGCCAACCACCCGATCGGTCGGCAGGTAGCCGACGTGGGCGTGGCCGAGGATCGGCAGCATGTGGTGTTCGCAGAAGCTCACCACCGGAATGTCACGAAGCACCACCAGTTCATCGTAGCCGCCGACCTCCTCGAACGTCCGCTCCAGGTAGTCGCGGGGATCGGCCTCGTAGCCGGCGAACAGCTCGCGATAGGATTTGGCGACCCGCTTGGGCGTCTCCAGCAAGCCCTCCCGGTTGGGATCGTCGCCGGCCCAGCGGATCAGGGTCCTGACGGCCGCCTCGGCGTCGGCCTGGGTCACGTCGTTTTGCGCCATCTCGCCCTCGTTTTGACGGGCGCAAGTCTCCTGTGGACAAGGCCGCGCGCGCCATGACTCCGGCGCGCCGAGAAACTAGGGTCGCGACCTTCGCCTTTCAATGAGTGAGCCATGCCTGACGACGCCGCCGCCGACTTCGACACCCTGTCCGCCACGGCCCAGGGCAAGCTCAAGAGCATCGTCGAGCGCATCGAGCGCCTGGAGGAAGACAAGAAGGCGGTGGCGAACGATCTGAAGGAGGTCTACGCCGAGGCCAAGGGCGAGGGCTTCGACACCAAGATCCTGCGCAAGGTCGTCCGCCTCAGGTCCCAGGACAGCGCCAAGCGCCAGGAGGAAGAAGCCCTGATCGACCTCTACGTCGCGGCCATCGGCGGCCTGTGAGACGCAAACCCTACCGTCATCGCCGGGCGTAAGTCCCGGCGACCCATGAACACCGGAGGTCGGCTGGCCATGCTTGGCATGGTCATGACACGGCGTCTAAGCTCGACCGTGACCGCGATGCGCGGTCACGCCAGCTTGGGTGTTCATAGATGGCCGGGACTGACGCCCGGCCATGACGGTTGAAAATGGATGGAGCGCAGGACAACCGCACAGCCAACGGTCCCCGAAAAGCCTACACCTTCTGAGAGCTTGTGAAGCGCAGTCCGCCAGACCCCAGGGCCCAGGCCAAGCGCGCGGCGCTGAATGCGCTGAAGCGCGCCCGCCGCGCGGCCGACAAGGCCGGCGTCGAGCTCTCCGACTGGGAGGGCGAATTCCTGGGGTCGGTCGAGCAGCGGGTCGCGACCTTCGGCCGCGCCTTCGCC
>JBEKQJ010000172.1:0-6491 GCA_049519835.1 Caulobacteraceae bacterium
GAATTGACCAGCCGCGGTCGAGAAGTTCGATCCTGCGCCGCCCTGGAAGTGAAAGCCTCCGGTGGCGACGGTCCCGGGGAAGCCGGTTGGTCCAGACGGGCCGCCCGCGGCGCCATTGCCGCCGGTGAAGCCACCGCCACCGCCGCCCCATGGCGTGGTGTTGCCAGCGGCGCCTCCGCCGTCGCCACCGTGCAGCCCCGCCCCGCCTTGGCCGCCCCCGGCGCCCGCGGCGCCGTGGGTGCTCGCTTGCCCGCCGCCGCCGCCGCCGCCGTACGCGCCGCCGCCGCCGCCGCCGGCCACGGCGAGCAGATTGGCGGCTGTATCGCTGCCTTCGAATACGTACGTGCCGCCGCCGCCGCCCCCGCCGCCATCGCCGCCGAATATGTATCCCGCGGCGAGGCCTTCGGCGCCGACCACGATCTCGAGCGTCGTGCCAGCCGTCAGAAATATGTCGCCGCCGACCGCGGCGCCAAGGCCGCCGCCGTGGGTGCCTCCGGTGAGGTGACCCGCCCCACCCTGGGCGCCGTCGGCATCGATGTAATAGGTTCCGCTGGTGTTGATGGTGATCGTCGCAACGATGCTGGTCTCGCCCACGGTCAGAACGCCGGCGCCGTTGCTCACGGCGCCGCTGCTGCTGGTAAAGCTGTAGACAGACATGCGTTCCCCCTATGTTCTGTCATCGGGGGCTTCAGCCAGCCAGCCCCCCGGCTCGGCGGCAAGCAGGGGAACACAGAGCCGGGATGTCGTAAAGACGCTCGCGGCTTATGCGCGGGCAACATCGTTGGAGGCCTCGCGCAGTCGGGACAATGGGATAAGTGATTGTCCGAACGAGAGGCGACGCCGATGACATCCGTGACCGACGAACTGATCGAGATCCGCGGCCTTCGGTTGCACTATCGTGACTGGGTCTCTGCCCAGCCGGGCGCACCGACGCTGGTCGTCCTGCACGGCTACACCGGACACGCGCGGTCATGGGACGCGTTCGCCGCGGCGATGTCCGATCGCTACCGGGTGATCGCTCTCGATCAGCGCGGCCACGGCGAGAGCGCGTGGGCGGGCGCCGGGGGCTATGGCGTCGGTGAGATGACCGAAGACCTGGAAGCCTTCATTTCAGCGTTGGGCCTTGCCGACCTCGATCTGGTCGGCCTGTCGATGGGCGGGATGGTGGCCATGGACTATGCCGGCCGCCAGCCCGAAGCCCTGCGCCGCCTTGTGATCGTCGACATTGGTCCGGAGATCGTTTCGCAAGGCTCAAGCCGCATCCAGTCGGCGCAGAAGCAGACCGACGTCTTCGACAGCCGCGAGGCCGCCTTCGCGGCGATGGGGGCCGCCAACCCGATCGCGCCGGACGCCCACCTCCGCCACCGGGTCTACAACAACCTGATGGGTCTGGAGGACGGGCGCTTCACCTGGCGCTATGACCGCGTCCTGCGTGATGTCCGCGAGCTGAAGACGCGGTCGGCTGAAGACGGTTGGGCCTCGTGCGCCGCCATCGCCGTCCCCACGCTCGTCATGCGCGGCGAACTCAGCGACATCCTCGCGATCGAGGTTGCCGAGCGGATGATCAAGACCATTCCCGATGCGCGTCTCGCCACGGTCGAAGGCTCTGGCCACAGCATCCCGTTGGACAAGCCGGAGGGGTTCCTGGCCGCCGCCAGGCCGTTCCTGACCGGAGACGCCTAGTAAGCTCGAAGGCGCTCGTGCATGTCGCGATAGGCGGCTGAGATCAGGCCGGCGAGCGCAGCCTCATGGACAGCCTCGCCCCAGCGCAGCTTCACGTGGCGCATGCGCTTGCCGGCGCCTTGCAGCAGGCCGGCCGGGTCCGCGAGCGATGTGCCCTCGAAAAAGCCGACATTGGCATGGGCCGCGAAGGCGTCGACGTAGGCGAACGCCGCCTCTTCGACGCAGGCAATCGGATGGCCGTCGTGGAGAAGCTCGCGAACGTCGGCGCCGGCTGCGCGCATCGCCTCGAACCAGGGTCGGACGATCATTCGCAGTTCGTGGTGAGGCGTGGAAAACCAGGCTTCAATGCGCGGATCTCGCTCCACGGCGCTGTGAAAAAGCATGAGGTCGCTCATCGCGGCAGACTATCAGCGCGGTTCCAGGCGGCGAAGCGCGGCGCCGCTGGACACCTGGCCCTGACTCGGCCCAAACGACCCCATGGACACCCCGGCGTCGCCCGAGGAAGGCGGCAGGATCATCGAGGAACAGCTCAGCGACGCGCTCTCGCGCCGCTACCTCGCCTATGCGCTCTCCACCATCACCCAGCGCGCCCTGCCCGACGTGCGCGATGGGCTGAAGCCGGTCCAGCGCCGCATTCTCTACGTCATGAACGAGATGCGGTTGAACCCGGAAGGGGCGGCCCGCAAGTGCGCGAAGGTGGTGGGCGAAGTGATGGGCGGCTATCACCCGCACGGCGATCAGTCGATCTATGACGCCTTGGTCCGCCTCGCCCAGGAGTTCGCCCAGCGCTATCCGCTGGTCGACGGACAGGGCAACTTCGGCAACATCGACGGCGATAACGCCGCGGCGATGCGTTACACGGAATGCCGGCTAACCGAAGCCGCGCAGCTCCTGCTCGACGGCATCGACGAGAACGCTGTCGAGCTGCGGACCACCTACGACGAGCAGGATGAGGAGCCGGTCGTCCTCCCTGCGGGCTTCCCGAACCTGCTGGCCAACGGCTCGACCGGCATCGCCGTGGGGATGGCGACCTCCATTCCGCCGCACAACGCGGCTGAATTGATAGACGCCTGCCTGCTGCTGCTCGAACGTCCGGGCGCGACCACGGCCGACTTGATGGCGCGGGTTCCGGGTCCGGATTTTCCAACCGGCGGGGTGATCGTCGAGCCCACCGCCTCGATCGCCGAGACCTATGAGACCGGCCGCGGCGGCGTGCGCGTGCGCGCTCGCTGGGAAAAGGAGGATGCGGGCAGGGGCCTCTGGCGCATCGTCGTCACCGAGGTCCCCTACCAGGTGAAGAAGGCCGATCTGGTCGAGGAGCTGGCTGGCCTTATCGAGAACAAGAAAGCCCCGCTGCTCGCCGACGTGCGCGATGAGTCGGCCGAGGATGTGCGCCTGGTGCTGGAGCCGCGCGCCCGCACGGTCGAGCCGGAAGTCCTGATGGAGAGTCTCTTCAAGCTCTCGTCCCTCGAGACCCGCTTTCCGGTCAACATGAACGTGCTGGACGCGCGCGGCGCGCCGCAGGTCATGGGACTCAAGGCGGCGCTGCAGGCCTTCCTCGACCATCGCCGCGAGGTGTTGGCGCGGCGAGCCCGCTACCGCCTCGGCAAGATCGAGCAGCGGTTGCACATCCTCGATGGCCTGCTGATCGTCTTCCTCGATCTCGACGAGGTGATCCGCATCGTTCGTTTCGAGGACGAGCCCAAGGTCCGGCTCATCGAGCGCTTCGAGATCAGCGACATCCAGGCCGAAGCCATACTCAACACCCGCCTGCGCCAACTGGCGCGGCTGGAAGAGATGGAGCTGCGCCGCGAGCACATCGATCTCTCCTCGGAGCGGGATGGCATTGTCGCCCTGCTCGACTCCGAAAAGGAGCAGTGGAAGCTGGTGGCCGTCGGCCTGCGCGGCGTGCGCAAGATTCTGGGCCCTCAGACGGCCGTCGGCGCCCGTCGCTCGAGCTTCGACGTCGCGCCCGCGATCGACCTATCCAGCGCGACCGAAGCCCTGGTGGCGCGCGAGCCGATCACGGTGATCCTTTCCGAACGGGGCTGGATCCGCGCCGCGCGCGGCAAAATCGAGGATCCCTCGACCCTGACCTTTAAGGAAGGCGACAAGCTCGCTTTCTGCGTGCCCGCCGAGACCACCGACAAGCTGCTGATCTTCGCATCCGACGGCAGGTTCTTCACGCTGGCCTGCGACAAGCTTCCCTCGGCCCGCGGTCATGGCGAGCCGCTGCGGCTGATGGTCGATCTCGAGGACCAGGTGCGCATCCTCGCCGTCTTCCCGCATCGTGCGGAGCGGAAGCGGGTGATGCTCTCCAAAGCTGGCTACGGCTTCGTCATGCCTGAGGAGGAGGCCGTGGCATTCCGCAAGGCCGGCAAGCAGGTCCTGACGGTGGATGGCTACGGCGCCCTGGCATGCCTGGAGGCCGATGGGGACACGCTGGCGGTGATCGGCGACAACGGCAAGGCGCTCGTCTTTCCGCTCGCGGAGTTGCCGGACATGCCGAGGGGCAAGGGCGTCAAGCTGCAGAGCTATCGCGAGGGAGCTTTGCGCGATGCGATCGTGTTCTCAGCCGCCGATGGGCTTTCGTGGGTCGATGCCGCGGGGCGCGTCCGCGCCTGGCCGGAGTGGGAGCTTTGGCGCGGTCGCCGCGCCAGCGCGGGTCGCCTCGCGCCTCGTGGCTTTCCGGCCAGCCGGCGGTTCCGGCCATAGCGGAGAGTCGCCGGTGGGCGCCTGACGGCGAGGCTTTCCTGCGCTAGACCTAACCGATCGGACGCTATCCTCGAAGCTACGAGGGACGGTCCGATGGGAGGCGTGAGATGAACAGGCGCGTAGCGATCGTTGCGGTCGCGCTCGTGGCGTTAACCGCTGGCCAGGCGTGGCCCCGGACCCCGCCAAATGTGGCTGCCGCCCTCGCAGATCCGGACCGGCCCGCCGCCGAGGTGGCGCGTGACACCGCGCGCAAACCTGCGGAAGTCATCGCCTTCGCCGGCCTCAAGTCGGGCGACCGGGTGATCGATTTCATTCCCGGCGGCGGATATTTCAGCCGCATCTTTTCCGGCGTGGTCGGGCCCAAAGGCCATGTCTATGCCATGGTGCCGGGGGCCGCCGCCGACATGGAGGCCAAGGGAACCGCCACGATCAACGACTTCGCAGCCCGTCACGCCAACGTCAGCGTCGTCATCACCAAAGGCATCGATCTGAGCGCGCCTGGTGGCCCAGTGGACGTCTTCTGGACGGCGCAGAACTATCACGACCTCTACAACCCGCTGACCAAGGGCGCGCCCGCGCCGACCAGCATGATGCCGATCAACAAGGCGGTGTTCGCCGCCCTGAAGCCGGGCGGGATCTATCTGATCATCGACCACGTGGCGCCGGCGGGCTCGGGTGTTAGCGACACCAACACGCTCCATCGCATCGATCCCGAGAGAGTGAAGGCGGACGTCACGGCGGCCGGGTTCATATTCGTCGGTTCGAGCGAGGTGCTGCGCAACCCGGCCGATCCGCATACGGCCCTCGTGTTCGATCCCGCGATCCGTGGCCACACCGATCAGTTCGTGTTCAAGTTCCGCAAGCCCGGCTAGGCGGAGAGCCTCACGCCTTCATGTGAACGAGGTGAGACGTGGCCTTGACGGGAGGAACAAAACGAGAATATACGCAGGAGAACAAAACGACAACTCATGAGGTGTCCCCATGTTTCGCTTTGCCCGTGAACTGCCAGCGCTTGTCTCGGTGGCCGGCTTCGTTTGGATGGTCTGCCAAGTGGCGCAATTTGCCGGCTGAGTCGGCGGGACCACATTGCGCAGACGCGGAAGTCGGATTTGCGCTCGTTCCAAGGTTTGAATTTGGAGCGCGTCGCGATCTCTATGGGTTCTGAGATGGGAGGTCGCTGTGGCGTTCGACGGATCGGGTTTCGTCCACCTCCGTGTGCGCTCCGCCTATTCATTGCTCGAAGGGGCAATCAAGGCTGAGGGGCTGGCGAAGCTCGCCGCGGCGGCAGGTATGCCGGCGGTGGGGCTCGCCGACCGGGCCAACCTCTTCGGGGCGCTGGAGTTCTCGCAACTGACCAAGGACGCTGGCGTGCAGCCGATTGTCGGGTGCGCCCTGCCGGTGAAGGGTCTGGGCGAGGGGCCTCCGGAACGCTGGGCGCAGACGCCGACGATTGCGCTTCTGGCCCAGAGTGAGGCCGGCTATCGAAATCTCTGCATCCTGTCTTCGGCGGCTTACCTGGAGGTTGGGCCGACCGAGGCGCCACACGTCGCCTGGGACGAGATTGTCGCTCACGCGGAGGGTCTGATCCTCCTTTCGGGCGGCCCGGATGGGCCGGTTGATCCATTGTTCGCGTCCGGACGCTCCACTGACGGCGGGGCGGTGCTCGGCGAAATGCAGCGCGCGTTCGCCGACCGGTTCTACGTCGAACTGCAGCGACACGGACTGCCGGGCGAGGCGGCCGCTGAGCCGGGCCTCGTTGCCTGGGCCTATGAGCACGACGCACCGCTGGTCGCGACCAATGATGTCTACTTCGCGGGCAAGGAGGCTTGGCGGGCCCACGACGCCTTGCTGTGCATGGCTGACGGCGCCTTCGTGGGCCAAGAGGAGCGCCGGCGGGTCACGACAGAGCATTGGTTCAAGGGAGCGGCGGAGATGCGCGCGCTCTTCGCCGACCTCCCGGAGGCCTGCGACAATACTCTGGAGGTTGCGCGCCGCTGCGCCTTCCTGGTCGAGAAGCGGGCGCCCATCTTGCCGCGTTTTCCCACCGCGCACGGCCGTTCGGAGGAAGAGGAGTTGGCCGAGCAGGCGCGCGA
>JBEKQJ010000173.1:0-6485 GCA_049519835.1 Caulobacteraceae bacterium
CCAGCCCGCTGGACGCCTGGTTCGATCCGGCCCGCGGCGACCATCTCAGTGTCGCTTCGGCCGGCGTCGCCAGGACCGCCACAGCCGCCAACTACCAGCGGGTGGAAACCCTGGCCAAGGTGATGACCGACCAGGGGCCGGGCACGGCGCCGCTGAAGCTGTTCTGGAATGAGGCCAAGGGCGACCACCTGGCGACCGCCACCGACGACGGCGCCCAGGCGGCGTTCGCCGACGGCTACGCCTTCGAGGCGTCAGAAGGGTTCGTGTGGACCGATCCCAGGCCAGGCGCGGTGACGCTGGAGCAATGGCGCGATCCGGTCAGCGGCCATCACTGGCTGGTGGCCGGGGCCGACGAGAAAGCCAAGGCTGAGGCGGCCGGCTACAAGTTCGTGCGCATCGAGGGCTACGCGCCGGGGCCTTAGGGCGGTCGTCCGTGACACCCTGCACCGCCGGCGAGGCGGGGACAAAGGTTTTATCCACAGATGACACAGATGGCGTCTGAGGCTCTGTTGGCGGGAACTGCAAGACCGATCGCGCGCCTGGGGCGCGCCTTCGAGGCTAGATCACCGGTGTTAGCCATCGGCGCAATCAATCTGTGTTCATCTGTCTCATCTGTGGATCAAACAACGCTTCCGCTGCGATTGCGGCGATGTGCGCCCTACCCCCCAAACGTCCGCAGGGCCGGGAACCGCATGCGGATGCGGGCCTCGAGGGCGTCGCGGACCTGGCGATAGCTGGCGAGAACGCTTTCGCGCGAGCCGCTGGCGAGGGTCGGATCGAGGGTCGGCCAGTACTCGAGTTCGACAGCCCGGGTGCGGGCGAACTCGACCGCCCGGTGGTGGGCTTCCGGACTGAGGGAAACGATGACGTCGAAGGAGTCGTCGATCAGCTCGTCGAAGCGCTTGGGCTGATGTCCCGAGAGATCGACCCCCGCCTCGTCCATCACCGCCAGCACGAAGGGGTCGGCGAGCGTGTCCGCATCGGCGCGCAGGCCGCAGCTGTCGACGAACACCCGGCCGCCGTGCAGCCGGCGCATCAGGCCGGCGGCCATGGGCGAGCGCACGCGGTTGAGCCCGCAGGCGAAAAGGACGGCCCCGGGGATCATCCCCGCCAGTGCAGCGCGCAGATGAGGGTGAAGAGGCGGCGGGCGGTGTCGGTGTCGGTGTCGACCTTGCCGGCGAGGCGCCGCTGGAGGGTGTGCGAGCCTTCGTCGTGTATGGCCCGCCGGCCCATGTCGAGGGTCTCGATCTTCTGCGGCGTGGCGTGGCGGATGGCCTCGAAATAGCTCTCGCAGATCATGTGGTAGTCCTTGACCACCGCCCGCAGCGGCGAGAGCGACAGCAAGTGCCGCCGCTGGTAGCCGGCCCCGGTGATGTCGAAGGCGAGCCGGCCTTCGATCAGCGACAGACGCAGGTCGTAGGGGCCGCCTTCGGCGCCCTCGGGGGCAAAGTGATTGTCCTCCAGGAGATCGAAGATGGCGATCTGCCGCTCCTGGTCCTGGTCACGCGAGGCCGGCGCGAGGGAGTCCTCGTCGAGCTCGACCGATTGCAGGCGATGACGGGGATCGCTCATCCCGTCCCTTCTACCCGCGACGGTTACGTCGGATCGAGAGGGAACGGGCGTGGGCCGGCAGGCCTTCCACCTCGGCCAGGATCTCGGCCGCCTCGGCGAGGGCGTCGAAGGCGGCCGCGTCGCACCTGGTGATGCTGGTGCGCTTGAGAAAGTCGAGCGTGGAGAGGCCGGAGGAGAAGCGCGCCGCGCCGCTGGTGGGGAGGACGTGGTTGGGTCCGGCCACATAGTCGCCGAGCGCCTCGGGCGCGTGTCGACCGAGGAAGATGGCGCCGGCGTGGCGCACCTGCGCCGCCAGCGCCTCGGGATCGGCGACGGCAAACTCGACGTGTTCGGGCGCCATCGCGTCGACCAGGGTGGGCGCGCGGGCGAGCGGGGCGACGATCACCGCACCATGGTCGCGCCAAGCCGCCGCGGCCGTCTCGCGGGTGGGCAGCACGGCGAGCTGGCGAGCGACCTCGGCCGCGACCGCGTCGGCGAAAGCGGCGTCGTCGGTAATCAGCACCGATTGCGCATCCGGATCGTGCTCGGCCTGGGAGAGCAGGTCGGCGGCGATCCAGGCGGGGTCGTTGGCGCCATCGGCGACGACCACGATCTCCGATGGTCCGGCGAGGGAATCGATGCCCACCGTTCCGTAGACCCGCCGCTTGGCGGCGGTGACATAGGCGTTGCCGGGACCGACGATCTTGTCGACCGGCTGGATAGGCCCGGCGCCATAGGCGAGCGCGGCGACGGCCTGGGCGCCGCCGATGCGCCAGATCTCAGTGACGCCGGCTTCCTTCGCCGCCGCCAGCACGGCGGGCGCGAGGCGCCCGGGCGGGCTGACCATGGCGATGCGCCCGACACCGGCGACGGCCGCCGGCACGGCGTTCATCAGCACGGTCGAGGGATAGGCGGCGCGGCCGCCAGGCACGTAGATTCCCACCGCGTCCAGCGGCGTCCAGCGCCAGCCGAGTTCGACGCCGGCCGCATCGACGAAAGCGCCGCCTTCGGGCCGTAGACGCTCGTGATAGGCGCGGATGCGGGCGGCGGCGAAGGCCAGGGCCGCCCGCACCGGCGGCGGGCAGTCCGCCGCGCCGGCTTCGATTTCGTCGGCGCCGACCCGCACCTCGGCTTCGGAGAGGGCCACGCCGTCGAACCGCCGGGTGTAGTCGAGCACCGCCTCCAGGCCGCGCAGGCGCACGGCCTCCAGCACCTCGGCGACGGCGGCGTCGACTTCGGCCGGGCTGCCGCGCGGGGCGGCGGCGAAGGCGGCGAAATCAGTCTCGAAGGCCGGATCGGCAGCGTCGAAGCGGCGCATCAGGCCTTGTGGCCGGGTTTGTGCGCCGCGCGCCAGGGTTCGCCCAGGTCCGCCAGGGCGGCGTCGACGCACTCCACCTCGGCGGCCAGATCGCCGCCGTCGGCGAAGGCGAACAGGATCCGACCGCCGGGCGCTTCGGTCGGCTCGAAGGTCAGGGCCAGGAGTTGCAGGACGGCGTCCTTGGCGTCGCGGCGCAGATTGCGTCCCCGCACCGATTCCACGCCGCCGAGCTGAAAGCCGGTCACCACCCGCTCGCCGTCGCCGGCCTCCCAGCGGAAGCGATTGAAAGCGATGGTCAGGCGCCGGGCTCCCGGCTCCCAACTGATGTCGCCGATATGGGTGACCGCATCCTGCAGGGCGGCCGAGATCACCTCCAGATCGTCGGCGTCCTCGGCCAGGAGGCGTAGCGGCCCGGCGGTCACCGTGGCTCGTCCTTCGGCGACTGGGCCTTGCGGCGGCGCAGATTGGCCCGCAGGGCCTCGGCGAGGCGCGCCTCTCTGGCCGGATCGCCCTTCAGGGCGCCGGGCGTCGGTTGCGGATCGGGCGGAGTCGTCATGCGCTTGAGACTCCTCGCGGGAGGAATGGCGCCGCCGGGCAGGATTGAACTGCCGACCTCAGCCTTACCAAGGATGCGCTCTACCACTGAGCTACGGCGGCGTGCAGGTGAGACGTTTGGCGGATCGAACCGCAATCGCATGACTAAGCCATGCGATTGCTACGACCCGCCGGGAGGCGCGGTGTTAGCGAAAGCCGCGCTCCGTGCAAAGCAAATTCCGCGGACTCAGGCCGCTTCGGTCTCCAAAGCCGGATAGTCGGTGTAGCCGTCCGGGCCCGGGACATAGAAGGTCGCGGCGTTCCAGTCATTGAGCGGCGCGCCGCTCGCGAGGCGCCGCGGCAGGTCCGGATTGGCGATGAAGAGCTTGCCGAAGGCGACCGCGTCGGCTTCTCCGGCCGCCAGCACGCCCTCCGCGGAGGCGAGGTCGAAGCCCTCGTTGGCGATCCAGGTCCCGCCGAAGATCGCCTTGAGCTGCGGCCCGATCCGCCCATCGCCCAGGTGCTCGCGGGCGCAGATGAAGGCGACGCCACGATCGGCGGCCGCCCTGGCGACGTAGCCGAAAGTCGCCAGCGGATCGGAATCACCCATGTCGTGGGCGTCGCCACGCGGGGCGATGTGCAGGCCCACGCGGCCCGGACCGAACACCGAGATCGCCGCGTCGACCGCCGCCAGCATCAGCCGGGCGCGATTCTCGATCGGGCCGCCGTAGGCGTCGTCGCGGTGGTTCGTGCTGTCCTGCAGGAACTGGTCGAGCAGGTAGCCATTGGCGCCGTGCAGCTCGACGCCATCGAACCCGGCCCGCCGGGCGTTCTCCGCGCCGCGCCGATAGGCCTCGATCACATCCTCGATCTCCGCGAGGCTGAGGGGCCGCGGGACCGGATAAGGCCGCTTCGGGCGAAGCAGGCTGACATCGCCGCGGGCGGCGACGGAGCTCGCCGAAACCGGCGACTGGCCGTCAAGGAACACCGGATCGGAGATCCGGCCGACGTGCCAGAGCTGCAGGAAGATCAGGCCGCCGGCCTTGTGCACGGCCTCGGTGGTCAGCTTCCAGCCGTCCACCTGCGCCTGCGACCAGATGCCGGGCGTGTCGGCATAGCCGACGCCGAGCGGGGTCACGGAGGTCGCTTCGCTGAGGATCAGGCCAGCCGACGCGCGCTGGGCGTAGTACTCGGCCACGAGCGGACCGGGCGTCCGTTCCACGCCACTCCGGGCCCGGGTCAGCGGCGCCATGAGGATTCGGTTCCTGAGGGTCAGGTCGCCGACCTTCAGGGGGTCGAACAGCGTCGGCATGGAGGTATCCGTCCTCGGGTGAGCGTTCGGGTTGAGATAGGCGGTCTGCGCCCGTTCGCGACCGCAGAATTCCTGCAACCGCCTGTAGATTCAACAATCTCTCAAACGAAAACCCCCGGCGTGGGAACGCCGGGGGCTGAACTCACGCAACGCGTCGACCTTAGTGGTGGTAGCCGCCGCGATAACCACCGCGGTAGCCGCCGCGATAACCACCGCGATAGCCGTGGTACCAGGAGCGGTAGGGCCGATACATCCAGTGGCCGCCGTCCCAGAACCAGGGGTTGTACCAGGCTGGCGCCCAATAGGCCGGACCGACGTAGGGGCCGTCGTAGACGAAGCCCGGCGCGCCGGCCGCCACGACGTAGCCCTGCGGGCAGCCGCCCGGCGTCCCTGAACTGGACCCGATCGCCGCGCCGGCTGTCGCGCCGACCGCGCCGCCAACCACCGCGCCGGCGAAGTGCGAGCCGCGGCCGGCGACGCCGGCGCCGAGCAGCGAGCCGAAGATGCCGCCGATCACCGCGCCAGCGGCCGTGTTGTTGGCCTGCTGGTTGACGCAATACTGCGCCGCCCAGGCCGAGTAGCGGGCCGCATAGTCCTGGTCATATTGCTGGGCCTGGTTGTTGTAGCCGCTGTAGCCCGGAGGGGGCGGCGCCGACTGGCCCTGAGGCGGACCTTGGTCGTAAGCCGGAGGCGGGGCCTGATTGTTGTACCCAGCCGGCGGAGCCTGATTGTAGCCTGGCGGCGGGGCTTGATTGTAGCCCTGGTCGTAGCCCTGCTGGGGCGGAGGCGGAGCCTGGTTGTAGCCCTGGTCATAGCCCTGCTGGGGCGGGGGCGGAGCCTGGGTGTAGGGCTGGGCCGAAGCAACGCCTGCTTCGGCGATGAGCGCCACGGCGGAGACGGAGGCGAGGACCAGCCCCGTGATTCTCCTGCTGGACATCGAGAATTCCTTTCGTTCGTACCGACAGCGACGGTCTAATGCGAGGCGCCTGAACCGTTTGTGAACATCGCCGTCGATGCCTGTTCATGCTTAACGTCGGCCTGCCAACGATTGTTGCTTCGGTCCTTGTCGGGAATGAGGTGGTGCGGATCGAGCGTCACCGAAACGATCGCCGGGCCGCCCGGCAGAGCGACCTCGGTTCGGCTCCTCAGCATCCAGGTCTCAACGGGTACGGCGACGTCGACGGTCTTGCCGTCAGCGTAAACGACTTCGAGTGTGGTCGGCAGGACCAGCCTGTCGAGATTGGCGATGGTCACCTTGGCGCCCTTGGCCGGATCGCCGCCGTCGTAGACGACGCCTTCCACGGCCATATCCAGGTTCCAGTTCTCGAAATACCAGCCGCGCCAGAACCAGGAGAGATCCTCGCCCGCCTCGCTCTCCATGGCGCGGAAGAAGTCGGACGGCTTGGGATGCTTGAACGCCCAGTCGGCGATGAACTTGCGGAAGGCCGGATCGAAGCGCTCCGGCCCCAGGATCACGCTGCGCAGAAGGACGAGGCCATAGGCGGATTTGAAGTAGGTGACCGCGTGTCGGTACTTCTCGGAGATCAGGTCGGCGCGGGTCAGGATCGGCGGGGCGGCGGGATCGGAGAGCACGCTCTCGATCTCATCGGCCGGCAGGCCGCCGCCGGGGGCGTATTCGGAATCCCGCTTCGGACCATAGACGCCACCTTCGAAGTCGTCGGACTCGAAAGTATCGATAAAGGTGTTGAAACCCTCGTCCATCCAGGCGTGGCGACGCTCGTCGAAGCCGACCATCATCGGAAACCAGCT
>JBEKQJ010000174.1:0-8172 GCA_049519835.1 Caulobacteraceae bacterium
GCAGCGCCACGACCTATGGCCAGCTGGCCGACTACCTGGCCGACGAAGCCCGCTGCGCCGACCTGATCGTCACCTTGCCGGACGCGGGCATGGGTTTCACCAACGGGGCCGTGCGCGTCAGCGTCGGCGATCTGATCATGAGCGCCGGGCGGCCGGTGCTGATCGTACCGCCCGGCGCGGCCGCGCTCGACCTCGATCAGGTCGTCGTCGCCTGGCGCGACCGGCGGGAGTCGCGGCGGGCGGTGAGCGACGCCCTGCCGCTGCTCGAGCTGGCCGGCGAGGTCACCGTCGTCGAGGTGGCCGACGGGGATCGGTTGGACGAAGCCGGGGCGCGGCTCAAGGATGTCGTCGAATGGCTGCGCAGCCACGGCGTCGCCGCCAAGGCCGAGCCCATCGCCCAGTCGAGCACCGATGTGGTGCGCCTGGAAGACGTGGCGCATCGCAAGCGCGCGGGCTTGATGGTCGCGGGCGCCTATGGACACGCCCGCCTGCGGGAATGGATCATGGGCGGCGTGACCAGCGATCTGCTGCTCCATCCTGGACGCTGCACCTTGGTCTCGCACTGAGGCTGTCGCATGCGCGCCATGGTTCTCCGCCGTCCGGGCGAAGCGCTGGAGGCGATGGAGCTTTCCGATCCGACACCCGGCCCAGGCCAGGTGCGCGTGCGGGTCGTGGCCTGCGGCGTCTGCCGGACTGACCTGCACGTCGTCGATGGCGAGCTGCCGTACCCGAAACTGCTCACCCTCGCTTATCCCCTCGCGCAGGCCAACGAGGCCCTGAGCGACCTGCGCGCCGGCCGGCTGGAAGGCGCGGCCGTGCTGGTTCCTTGAGCGCGGTTGATCCGCCTCAAGGCGGCCAAAGCCTTGCCCTGGCAGGTTCTGCATCGCTCGCGCGGCGCAGATGCATGCGATTAAGCAAGGAGGCTTCTATGAACCCCAACGATATCCTGAGGCGGGCCGTCATCGCCGAGCTCGAGTGGGAGCCCCGGGTGGTCGCCGCCGATATTGGCGTGACGGCGGACGGGGGTGTGGTCACCCTCACCGGCTACGTGTCCAGCTATCCCGAGAAGCACGCCGCCGAACAGGCCGTGATGCGGGTGAAGGGCGTCAAGGCCGTGGCTGAAGCACTCAAGGTGCGGCTGCCCAGCGAGGCGCACCGCACCGATGAGGACATCGCCGCCGCCGCGGTCCAACGCCTGGATTGGAACATCAGCCTGCCGGTCAAGCGTATCCATGTGCGCGTCGAGGCCGGCTGGATCACTCTCACCGGTCAGGTCGACCACCACTTTCAGAAGGAGGCCGCGGCCGACGATGTCCGCCACCTCACCGGCGTGCGGGGCGTCTCCAACCTCATCGAGGTCACGACGCTGATCGACACGGCCAACATCAGCGACGACATCGCCCACGCCCTGCACCGGTCGTGGTTCTTCGATCCCGACACGATCAAGGTCCGCGCCGACGGCGGCAAGGTCACCCTGACCGGCACGGTCCGCACGCCGCACGATCGCCGCGCGGCCGCCGCCACGGCGTGGACGGAGCCGGGCGTGACCGAGGTCGAGAACGACCTGATCGTCGCCTGAGCGATCTCAACGCCAGATCATTTGACGCCGCTCAAGGCGGCGCTCCGCCAGACGAACGAAGGTGGAGGCCTCAAAGGAGGCCGGAATGTCGATCCAAGACGTGATTTTCCTGACGCTGGTGTGCCTGGGGTACGGGGCCTTCATGGTCGTTCTGGCCTCGGCGGCCTGGTACTGTCGCGAGTCCGCGATCGCCCAAAAACCCGCGCCGGCGGCATACAAGGCGCGCAGAGGCAAAGATCTCTACTGATCTGGGCCGCGCCAACCTCGACCTGAACCAGGGTCCTCCAGCCGGTCCGCTTCTCCGCACGCCCCCTGCCGTCCGCATGGGTCGCGAGAGAAATGGCATCGTCACCCTGATGGGCCACGTACCGAACTACGCCCAAAAAGACGCGGCTGAACGCGTGGCTCGCCGGGTCAAGGACGTGCGCGGCATCGCCGAGCAGATCCGCGTCGATATCGGCTCGCCGAGCCCCTATCTCGACGACGACATCGCCAGACGCGCCGTCGATGTGCTCGACGCCAATGTGCTCGTGCCGCCCAAGGGCGTCCAGGTGAAGGTCCAGCAGGGTTGGCTCACCCTCAGCGGTGAGGTCCACTGGGACTATCAGCGCACCGCCGCCGTCGCCGATCTGAAGAAGCTGCGGGGCGTCACCGGCATCACCAACAACGCGACCTTGAAGCCGCGGGCAAGCGTGATCGATGTTGCGCGCAGCATAGAGGAGGCGCTCGAACGGCACGCGCAGATCGAGGCAAAGAATGTGCTCGTCAAGGTTCAGGATGGTCGCGTGACCCTCGAGGGAACGGTGCCGAACTGGGCCGATCGCAACTTGGTCGAGGCCGCCGTGTGGGCGGCGCCGGGCGTTCGCGTCGTTGAGGATCACCTGCGGGTGGTCTGACGCGTGGGCCAGCCGGCCCGCTTCTCCGCACGGCGAGCATTCCGGGCGCATTGCACGCCGCCTGGCGTCTGGATGCGCCATGGGCCGCGAGAGGCGGGCCGGCATGGGCCGCTTGACGGTGATCAAGGCGCGGCGGCCCCGCTCGGTCAATCTCCGCGTCGACCGTGGGAGTTCGGAGGAACAATGAGCATCTCGACCCTGATGGCGCATGTGGAAGTGGGGCGCCCCAACGCGGCTCTGCTGGATGCAACGGGGCGTCTCGCCGAGCGGTTCGACGCCCATGTGATCGGCGTCGCCGCCTGCCAACCGATGCAGTTGCTCTACGGCGAAGTCTACGCCGCCAGCGAGCTCGTCCAGCTCGACCGCGACGAGATCGAGCGCGAGACCGATGCCGCCGAGAACGAGTTCCGCGCCGCTCTGAACGGAAAGGCCAAATCGCTCGCCTGGCGTTGCGCCGTTACCTGCTTTCCTCTCTCCGAGCTGATCGCCGGCCAGGCGCGCGCGGCCGACCTGCTCATCACCAGTCCGGATCGCGGCGGCGCGCCATACGAAAGCACGCGGCGAACCGATGTCGGCAATCTCGTTATGCAGGCCGGCCGGCCGGTGTTGATCCTGCCTCCCGATCCGCAGCCGGTGGATTTCACCCACGCGCTGGTCGCGTGGAAGGACACCCGCGAAGCCCGTCGCGCCGTCATCGACGCGGTCCCCTTGCTGCAAGCGGCCGAGGCCGTCAGCGTCGTCGAGATCGCGGAAGAGGCCGATCTGATCGACGCCAGGGCGCGAGCCGAAGATGTGGCGGCGTGGTTGGGACGCCATGGCGTCGAGGCCACGGCCCAGGTCGAGGCCGCGCATGGGAACGGCGCCGCTCAAATCGAAGCGGTCGCCGGGAAGCTGGGAGCCGGGCTCCTGGTCGCAGGCGCGTATGGCCACACGCGCCTGCGTGAATGGGTATTCGGCGGCGTTACCCGGGAAATCCTGCTGCGGCCGCGCCGCTGCACCCTGGTTTCGCACTAGACGTGGGTCAACCTAACCCGTGGCGCGGAATCGCGGGAAGAGGCGCAAGGCATTCTCTCGCCACACGCCACGCCGTTCTGTCTCCGACAGCAACGGCGTCTGTTCGAGCGCGTTCAACAGCTGCTCGCAAGCATTGGCGGGGGTGAAGGGATAGTCGCTCCCGTAGTGCAGTTTTTGCGGATCGGCGACCTTCAGAAGCGCCTCGAGCAATTGCGGCACCGGCATGCCGGCCAGATCGAAATGCAAGGTGCGCATCGCTTCACCCAGTGTTTGTTGCGGCGGAGCGCCGGCGAGCGCGGCGAGAGAGGCCATGGCGTCGATTCGGCCAAGGAGCACCGGCAGCGCCGCCCCGGCATGGGGTACGATCACCCGCAGGCGCGGGTGGCGCTTCAACACGCCGGCTGTGACCAGGTCCGTCACCGAGCGGGTGGTCTCGAACATGAATTCCATCATCGGTCGCGGGAACTTGGCGTAGAGCCGGTCGCCGCAATTGCAGGCCGGCGAGGTGGGATGAATCAGCACCACCGCAGCGCGATCGTCGAGCGCCGCCCAGATTGGCTCCAGCCGATCGTCGCCAAGATAGACGCCGTGTTGATTGGTCTCGATGATCACGCCGTCCGCGCCCAGGGTGTCGAGTGCGCGCACCGCTTCCTCTACCGCCGCCTCGACGTCGGGCAGCGGCAGTGAAGCGAAATATCCGAACCGTTCGGGGTGATCGCGCCGCAGCTGCGCGCCCTCTTCGTTGACACGGCGCGCAAGGGCGCGGGCCTTGGCGTCGTCGCCGAAATGGACACCGGGCGAGGACACCGAAAGGAACGCAGTGCGAACCCCAAGCCCATCCATCACCTCGAGCGCCGTGGCGGGATCCCATTGCGGGATCGCCGGCATGCCGTCTGGCTTGTCGTGTCCGGCTTCGATGAGCGCGGCGCGATAGAACTCAGGCAGGAAATGAGCGTGCACGTCGACGCGTTCAACGGTGCGTGCCGCGGGTTGGGGCATGGATGACTCCTGAGACTGGCTCTCGCCCCTCGCGAGGGCGGCGATCGACTTCATGGGACCTAGTGGCGCCGAGGCGTAGTGGCCGGCGCTCGCATTTGACAATAGTTGACGTTTTCGTCATTCAAATGACGCAAGGCGCTCTCCAAACCCCTTGCGTCAGCGATCATCTTGCGGCACAGTTGACGATAATGTCAACTAATGCGGCGTCACGAGCATGATCAAGATCGAAGACATCGCCTTTGTCCGCTTCGCAGCCCCCGACCTGGCCGCGATGAGGGCCTTTCTGGATGACTTTGGTCTGGTGGTGGCGGAGGTCACCGACCAGCGGATCGTGGCGCGCGGGTCGGGGGATGCTCCTGTCCTGCATATCACCGAGTTGGGCGAAGCTGGTCTTCGTGGCGTCGGTTTTCGCGCCGCGAATCTCGCGGACCTCGAGCGTCTGGCTGCCTCCGAGAGCGTCGCCATCGAACCGTTCGAGGCGCCGGGGGGCGGTCGTCGGATCGTCCTCACTGACCCGGATGGGCACACCGTCGAGGTCGTCGCGGGCCAGAGCACGGCCCAGCCGCTCGAAGGCGCGCCGGCCCAGCCCTGGAACCGGGTCGGCGATCGGCGGCGCCTGCGCGCCAACAAGCGCATTGCACCCGGCGCCGCCAACGTGGCGCGGCTGGGGCACGTGGTGTTGAACGTGTCCAATTTCCGCGTTTCGGAGCAGTGGTACAAGAGTCGCTTCGGTTTCATCACCTCCGACGAGATCCAGCTCAGCCCCGAATTCAGCCTTGGGGCCTTCCTGCGCTGTGATCGCGGCGACACGCCGACCGATCACCACACCCTGTTCCTTGTGCAAAGCCCCAAGAGGCCGGGCTTCAACCACGCCGCCTTCGAGGTCGCCGATCTCGATGATCTCATGCGCGGCCATCAGCGGCTGAAAGACAGCGGCCGTCATTCGGAATGGGGCGTCGGCCGTCATCTGTTGGGCAGCCAGGTGTTCGACTATTGGCGCGACCCTTGGGGTCACACCCTCGAGCATTGGACCGACGGCGATCTCTTCACCGCCGCCGACGGCTCCAACACCGCCTCCCTGCAGGATCTGCTGGGCGTGCAATGGGGCCCGCAAGCTCCGCCAACCATGGCCTGAACGGGGGCTCCGATGAAGCTTGCCACCTTCGAACGAGGCTCGGCCCCACAGCTCGGCGCCGTCGTCGACGGCGCCATCGTGCCGCTGAATGCCGAAGCGCCGGGGCGTCCGGCTGACATGACCGGCCTGATCGCCGCGTGGCCGACTGTGGAGGCGGAGGTCCGCCGTATTGCCGAGGCCAAGCGGAACGCCACGCCGCTCGATCAGGTGCGGCTGTTGGCGCCGATCCGGCGTCCCGGCAAGATCATGGCGATCGGGCTGAACTATGCCGACCACATCGCCGAGAGCAATCTGGGCGCGCCCGAACACCAGGTGTGGTTTTCCAAGGCGACCACCAGCGCCAACGGGCCCTATGATCCGATCCAGGTGCCAAAAGTCTCCCAGACCCTCGACTACGAGGCCGAACTGGTGGCGGTTGTTGGCCAGGGCGGGCGCCACATCAGCCATGAACAGGCGCCTGACGCGATCTTCGGCTTCTGCTGCGGCAACGACGCCACCGAGCGGGCGTGGCAGCACCGCACCCCGCAATGGGTGCTCGGCAAGTCCTTCGACACGCATGCGCCCTTCGGCCCGTGGATCACCACCATCGACGAAGTCGCCGACCCGCACGCGCTGGCGATCCGCTGCTTGGTGAATGGCGAGGTGCGCCAGGAGTCCAACACCTGCCACCTGGTGTTCAACATTTGGGACCAGGTCGAGCACCTCAGCCAGGCTATGACTCTGGAGCCGGGCGACCTGATCTTCACCGGCACTCCCGGCGGCATCGGCGCAGCCATGAAGCCGATGCGCTTTCTCAAGGATGGCGATCGCGTGCGGGTCGAGATCGAGAGCCTGGGCGCCCTCGACAATCCCTGCGCTGACGAGGCCTGAGATGGCGGCGCAGCGCTATGATTGCGATGTGCTGGTGGTGGGCTTGGGTCCGGTCGGCGCGGCACTGACCGCGCTTCTGGCGCAACACGGCGTCGCCACCCTCGCCATCGAGAAAGATCAGGACATCTACCCTCTCCCGCGGGCCGTCCATTTCGATCACGAGATCATGCGGCTCCTGCAGCAGTTGGGGATCGCCGAGCAGGTCCGTCGCCACAGCCGCGAGCTTCCCGCCTACGAATTCAAGAGCGGCGATGGCCAGCTGCTGATGCGGTTCGACCGGACAAGCGAGAGTCCCTCGGGTTGGGGACCCGGCTACATGTTCCACCAGCCGAGTCTCGAACGGGCGTTGCGCGAGGTGCTCGCCGCCGCGCCAGAGGCCGAGGTTCGCCTCGGTTGGCGGCTGGACAGCCTGAGCCAAGACGCAGATGGCGTGACGGCGACGGTCATCAAGCCAGAAGGGGCCGCTAGCCTTCGCGCCCGCTATCTGGTCGGATGCGATGGGGCCTGGAGTCCGGTCCGCGAGGCCATCGGCGGAAGCCTGTTCGACTATAAGTTCGACGAACCCTGGCTGGTGGTGGACGCCAAGGTCATGCCGGGGTGCCGCATGCCGGAGGTGAACCTGCAGGTCTGTGATCCGGCGCGCCCCACCACCTGCGTCTTGAGCGGGCTCGGCCGCCATCGCTGGGAGTTCATGCTGCTGCCCGGCGAAACGCCCGAAGCCATGACCACCGAGGCCGCGATACACGCCTTGATCGCCCCATGGGAGTGTGGGCCGGTCGAGATTGAACGCCACGCGGTGTACCGCTTCCACGGCCTGGTCGCCAACCAATGGCGCGCGGGCCGGGTGCTGCTGGCCGGCGACGCCGCGCACCAGACCCCGCCCTTCGCGGGCCAGGGGATGTGCTCGGGTCTGCGCGATGCGACGAACCTCGCCTGGAAGCTCGATGCGGTGGTGCGCGGCCATGCGGGCGAGTGTCTTCTTGACACCTACCAAGTCGAGCGCGAACCGCATGTGCGGGCCATGATCGAACTGGCGATCGGGATGGGCCGGGTGGTCTGCACCCTCGACCGCGAGGCCGCGGCCCAACGCGACGCCGCCATGGTGGCGCAGATGGCCGCCGGCGTCTCGTCCGTGCCGCCGCTGCGCGCTCCGACCTTTACCGGCGCGGCGGTGCTGGAGGGCAGCCCCGGCGCGGGCGAGCTCTTCCCCCAACCCACCTTTGGGAGCGGCGTCCGGCGGTTGCGGCTCGACGATGCGCTGGGCGACACGGCCTGGCTAATCTCGCGCACGGTTGTCGAAGGAGCGACGGAGGGGATCGTCAGCGTCGGGCTCACCCAACCGGAACTGGCGCCGTTCCGCCCCGCGCTGGAGACCTGGCTCGAGGCCCGCGGGGCCGAGGCGGTCATCGTGCGGCCAGATCGCTATGTATTCGGCACAGGCGAGCCCGCCAGTCTCTTGGCCATCTGGTCGCGCGCGCTAAGCCCGCCGGCCCGCGCCGCCTAGCTCTTGAGAATCGTGCTCAGCTGTCCGGTGCTGACTGCGAAACGTGGGCGAGGACATAAGCATCGTGACGGAGGCGTAGATGAGCGAGACCCAACGCCTCAATCCCCGCTCCGAACGTACGCGCGCCGCTTTGATCGCTGCGGGTCGGCGCCTGTTCAGCGTGCGCCCTGTGGAC
>JBEKQJ010000175.1:0-6461 GCA_049519835.1 Caulobacteraceae bacterium
GCGATCCACGATCTTACCGGCCTCACCCTGCCGGAGGCGACCCTGCGTGTGGCCATGGGCGTCGAGCCCGCCTACCTCGACACCGCCTTCGCGGCGATGGCCGAGCGCCACGGCGATATCGATGGCTATCTGGAAGAGGTCCTGGCCGTCGACGGCGCCCGACGCCAGGCCGTGCAGGCGCGGCTGATCGAATAACACGCGCGCCGGCGTGGGGCGCGGCCACTCGCCTTGCCTTGAAATCCGCTCAGTTCGGGAAGGTCGGTGGGGCGTTGTCCTCGGTCGGCGGCGGGGTCCCGGCCGGCAGGCGCCATTCGCCGTGGAACTCGAAAGCCAGGACGCGGCACCGCCGCACGCCGCCGCCGGAGGGGTTGTCGCCGACGACCACCGCCCGCACGTTGCGACCGTACTTCACTGGCGTCAGCGCCAGCCAGGCGCGCTTGGAGCCGGGACACAGGGCGCTCGTGAAGGCCGCGCCCTCATCAGCCGGAAGGATGCGATAGAGGTCGCGCTCCACCCCCTCTGACGTCAGGCGCCAGCCGCCGGGTCCCAGCGCGCCAATATCGTCCCGCCGCAGGTCCGCGGTCGCCTTGGCGACGGTCGAGCTCATCTTGACCACGTGCGAGCCCATCATTGACTGGCTGATCACCAGGGTCACCGGCCCCGCCGCCGCCTGCGTGGCGTCGTCCGCCGGGTCATAGGAGAACTGCCGCAGCTCGGCCCGCGCGCCGCCGGCCGCGAGCGTCATCGCCAGCGTGGTCAGAAGGATCTTCATGCGGCCTCCAGGGCGCGTTCGATGTCGCGGCCGAGATCGCGGGCGCTTTCCAGCCCGACCGACACGCGCACCCAGCCGGGCGTGAGCCCGATCTCCAGCCGCTGCTCTTCGGTCATCGAACGATGGGTCGTGGTGGTGGGATGGGTGGCCATCGACTTGGCGTCGCCGAGGTTGTTGGAGATGTCGATGATCTCCAGCGCATTCAGGAAGTCGAACGCCGCCTCGCGCGAACCGAGGTCGAAGGCGAGCACCGTGCCGCCGCCGCTCATCTGCGCGGCGGCGATATTGTGTTGCGGGTGGTCGGGCCGGGTCGGATAGCGGCAGGCCTGCACCTTGGCGTGCGCGGCGATGCGGTCGGCCAGGGCGGCGGCGGTCTCGGCCTGGCGGCGCACGCGCAGGTCGAGGGTCTCCAGGCCCTTGAGCAGCAGCCAGGCGTTGAACGGCGAGAGAGCCGGGCCGGTGTGCCGCATCGGGTCCTTGTAGGCGCTCTCGAGCAGCTCGGTCGCGCCTAGCAACGCGCCGCCCAGCACCCGGCCCTGGCCATCGATGTGCTTGGTGGCGGAATAGACCACGATGTCTGCGCCGAGCTTCAGGGGCGACTGGAAGAGCGGCGTCGCGAAGACGTTGTCCACCACCACGCGGGCGCCGGCTTGGCGGGCGATGGCGCACACCGCGGCGACGTCGGTGATCTCGAGCAGCGGATTGGCCGGACTCTCCAGGAAGAACACCTTGGTGTTCGGCCGCACGGCGGCGCGCCAGGCTTCCACGTTGGGGCCGTCGACGAGGGTCGTCTCGATGCCGAAGCGCGGCGCCCAGGTGTTGATGATCCAGCGGCAGGAGCCGAACAGCGCCTTGCCCGCCACGATGTGGTCGCCGGCCGAGAGCAGGCCCATCAAGGCAAGATGCACAGCCGCCATGCCCGAAGCGAAGGCGCGGCAGGCCTCGGCGCCCTCGAGCAGGGCCAGGCGCTGTTCGAACATGGCCACGGTCGGGTTGCCGTAACGGGCGTAGATGAATCCCGGCTCGGCGTTCGAGAAGCGCGCGTCGGCCGCCTCGGCGGTGTCGTAGGCGAAGCTCTGCGTCAGATAGAGCGCCTCGGCGATCTCGCCGTAGGGCGAGCGCGCGAGACCGCCGCGGACGAGGCGGGTGGCGACATCCCAGTCATTCGGATCTTCGGCCATGAGGTCTCTTGGTCGGAAAAGGGGGCGCATGAAAGGCGCCGACCCCGCCACGGTCAAGCACGGCATGGACGCAGCTGCACCCGCCCGTCTAGGAACGCGGCCATGAAGCGCATTGTTCTCGCTGTCGCCGCCCTCGCTCTCGCCTCAGCCGCTTACGCGGCTCCGCCCGACCCTCACGCGGTCCTCGCCGAGGCGGACCGCGTCGTCTCGGACCACGGCATCGACGAGGCCAAGGCGATCGAGATCGGCGGCGTCCGCCAATGGATCACCGTCCGCGGCCGCGACCGGCGCAATCCGATCCTGCTCGTCATCCATGGCGGGCCGGCGGTCCCGGAGCTGCCCAACCGCTACCTCTTCGAGGGGCCGTGGACCGACTATTTTACCGTCGTCGAGTGGGACCAGCGCGGCGCGGGCAAGACCTATGAGCTCAACGACCCGGCTGCGATCGCCCCGACCCTCAGCCGCGAGCGGATCGTCCAGGACGCCGCCGAACTCACCGACTGGCTGCGCAAAACCTACGGGCGGACGAAGATCTTCGTCATCGGCCACTCGTGGGGCACCGCGGTTGGCCTGGAGCTCGCCCGCCGCCATCCGGACTGGCTCTATGCCTATATCGGCGTCGGCCAGATCATCGACATGCAGGCGGGCGAGCGAGCCAGCTACGCCTGGACGATGGCCGAGGCGCGCCAACGCGCCGATCCCGAGGCGGTCAGGGAGCTGACCGCCATTGCGCCCTATCCCGAGGAAGATGGTTCGATCCCCCTCGCCAAGATCAACACCGAGCGGAAATGGCTGGTCCAGTACGGCGGCCTGACCCACAACCGCTCGAGCTTCGACGTCTGGGAGAACGCCGAGCGGATCTCGCCCGACTATGACGACGCCGACTTCAAGGCCATCGACAAGGGCAGCCTTCTGTCGCTGCCAAGGCTTCTGCCCGATCTGGCGAAGACGGATTTCTCGCATGTCCGCCGCATCGACTGCCCGGTGATCATCTTTGCCGGCCGCTACGACGAGACGACGCCGTCGGGGCCGGTGACGGCATGGTTCGAGCGCTTGTCGGCTCCATCGAAGCGCCTCGTCTGGTTCGAGAACTCGGCCCACATGATGTACGTCGAGGAGCCGGGCCGCGTACTCATGCACCTCGTCGAGGACGCGCGGCCGTTCGCCGTGCAGGCCGGCGACGTCGCGCCGGAGGAGTGAATCTGCAGAGCGCATTCCGCAAAAGTGGAAACCGGTTTTGCGACCAGAACGCGCTCAACTATTTGATTCTAGAGCACGCTTTCGCGGTCAGACGGATTCGCCTGTTCGCGGCGTGCTCTAGGCGCCGCAGGGGCGCCCTTTCGGACGTGAACTGTGATCACTAAGATTAGGGGCGAAGGCGCAAGGGCGCCTCGGACCTGGGAACGAGACCAAGGGAGCGACGCATGCGCGAGTACCTGAAATTCTATATCGATGGTCAGTGGGTCGATCCCGTGACGCCGAAGACGCTGGACGTCATCAACCCGGCCACCGAGGCCGTGGCTGGCAAGATTTCCGCCGGCTCGGCCGCCGATGTCGACAAGGCCGTGGCCGCCGCCAAGAAGGCCTTCGAAAGCTATTCCCAGACCACCCGTGAAGAGCGCATCGACCTCCTGGAGCGCATCCAGGCCGAGTATCAGAAGCGCTTCGGCGACATCGCCCACGCCATCACCGAGGAAATGGGCGCGCCGGCCAGCCTCGCGCAGCGGGCCCAGGCCCCAATCGGCATCGGCCACATCGCCACCGGCATCGCCGTCCTGAAGAACTTCCAGTTCGAGGAAGAGCGCGGCACGACGCGCATCGTCAAGGAGCCGATCGGCGTCGTCGGCATGATCACGCCCTGGAACTGGCCGATCAACCAGATCGCCTGCAAGGTCATCCCGGCGCTGGCCACCGGCTGCACCATGGTGCTCAAGCCCTCCGAGGAAGCGCCGTTCTCGGCCATCCTGTGGGCCGAGGTGATGCAGGCCGCCGGCGTTCCGGCCGGGGTGTTCAACCTCGTCAACGGCACCGGCGCCGAAGTGGGCGCGGCGATCTCGTCGCACCCGGATGTCGACATGGTCTCGTTCACCGGCTCGACCCGGGCCGGTGTCGAGGTGGCCAAGGCCGCCGCGCCGACCGTCAAGCGGGTGGCCCAGGAGCTGGGCGGCAAGAGCCCGAATATCATCCTGGAGGATGCCGACTTCCCGACCGCGGTCGGCGGCGGCGTGCGCCATGTGATGCAGAACTCCGGTCAGTCCTGCAATGCGCCGACCCGCATGCTGGTGCCCTCCAAGCGCATGGAAGAGGCCATGGTCATCGCCAAGGAGGCGGCCGATTCGACCACGGTCGGCGATCCCAACGGCAACGCCCAGATCGGCCCGGTGGTCAACAAGACCCAGTGGGAAAAGATCCAGCGCCTGATCAAGGCCGGCATCGAGGAAGGCGCGACGCTCGTCACCGGCGGTCCGGGCCGGCCGGAGGGCCTCGACAAGGGCTTCTATGTAAAGCCCACCGTTTTCGCGAACGTGAAGAACGACATGACCATCGCCAAGGAAGAGATCTTCGGCCCGGTGGTCTCGATCCTGGGCTACGAGAGCGTCGACGAGGCGGTGGAAATCGGCAACGCCACCGAGTACGGCCTCGCCGCCTACGTGTCGGGAACCGATCAGGCCAAGGTCCGGGCCGTGGCCTCCCGGCTGCGGGCCGGTCAGGTGGCGATCAACGGGGCCGGCGGCGACATGATGGCCCCCTTCGGCGGCTACAAGATGAGCGGCAACGGGCGCGAGTGGGGCGACTACGGCTTCCACGAGTTCCTGGAGACCAAGGCTGTGATCGGCTACGCGCCGAAGCAGGCGGCCGAGTAGTCTAGCTTTCGGCTTCGCCGCCGGCGGCCCCGCGCCGCCGGCCGGCGATCGCCAGCACCCCCGCGCCCACCGCGATCGAGGCCAGCGAGCCGGCGAAGACGCCGAGCCGCGCCTGGGTCGCGAGGAGCGGCGTCTCGAAAGCCAAGGCGGCCAGGTAGAGGCTCATGGTGAAGCCGACGCCGGTGAGCTGGGCGACGCCGTAGAGTTCCAGCCAGGTGGCGCCGCTGGGCCGCCGGCCGAGCCGCAGTAGCGCCGCCCCCGCCGCCACGCCGAAGACGCCGACCGGCTTGCCGACCAGCAGCGCCAGGGCGATCCCGAGCGTCACCGGCGAAAGCAGGGTCGCGGCGTCGAACCCCTTGAACGAGAAGCCGGCGGCGGCGAAGGCGAAGAGCGGCAGCACGCCGTAAGCGACCCATGGATGCAGGGCCTCCATGAACAGGGTCAGCATGCTCTCCCCGCCCGGCCGGCGCGCCCCCACCGGCACGGTCAGCGCACAGGCGACGCCGGCCACCGAGGTGCTCACCCCCGACTTCAGGCAGAACCCCCAGACCAGGACGAAACCCACGGCGTAGAGCAGCAGCGGCCCGCGCCGCACGCGAGAGAGCGCGGCCAACGCCAGCAGCACCACCCCGGCGCCGGCCACGGCCGCCCAGTCGAGATGGCGGGTGAAGAGAGCGGCGATCAGCCCCACCGCCCCGAAGTCGTCGGCGATGGCGAGGGTCAGCAGGAACAGTCTCAGTGACCCCGGCAGGCGCGGCGCGGCCAAGGTGAGGGCGGCGAGGGCGAAGGCGATGTCGGTGGCGCAGCCGACTGGCCAGCCGTGTGGCGCGCCGCCCGCGCCGGCGTTGAAAGCCACATAGACGAGGGCCGGGGCGATCATGCCGCCTGCCGCGGCCAGGAGGGGGGTCGCCAGCCGCCGGACGCTGGAGAGCTCGCCGCGCAGCACCTCGAACTTGATCTCCAGCCCGACGATCAGGAAGAACAGGGCCATCAGCCCGTCCTTGATCCAGACCTCCACCGAAGCGGTCTGGGCGAAGTCGCCGATCCGCAGCGGGATCGGCTCGGCCAGGAAGCGGAAGTAGTGGTCGGCCAGCGGCGAGTTGGCGATGACCAGGGCGGCGGCCGCCGCCACCGCCGGCGCCAGGCCGGCCGACGACTCGGTCTTCAGGAAATCGAGGGTGAACCGCCCGGCCATGCCTCGCGGTAACACGTCGGCCGCCGCCCCGAGAAGCCAAACCGGTCTTGCCGTATTTGCAGTCCTTCTCCCCCGCTTGCGGGCAGGGCTATCGCATATGGCCCACAACAAACTCTACCGTCATGGCCGGGCGTCAGTCCCGGCCATCCATGCACACCGAGGGTCGGGTGGCCATGCTGGCATGGCCACGGGCGCTAGTGCAGCCGCTCGAAGAGGTCGTCCCAATGCGGATTGGTCTGCTCGATCAGATTGAGCTTCCATTCGCGCTTGTACTTCTTGGTCGATTTCTCGCGCTTGATGGCCTCGACGATCAGCTCATGCGGCTCGTACCAGACAAGACGCTTGAGCCCGTAGGTTGCGGTGAACCCAGGGATGGTTCCGTCGATATGCTGAACGACGCGGGTGATCAGATCGGAAGTCACGCCGACGTAGAGCGTGCCATGCCGCCG
>JBEKQJ010000176.1:0-6382 GCA_049519835.1 Caulobacteraceae bacterium
CGCGATGATGTTCGCTACATCAAGAAGACGTTGGCGACCAAGCTTGAGTGGGAAGACCTGCGCACAATGGTGGAGGCGGTGCGGGCCCATGGCATGGTGACCATGACGACGGCTTTCGATGAGTTGTCCGTGGACAAGGCCGTCGAATTCGGGGTCGACATCCTCAAGATCGCCAGTTCCGACATCCGCGACCGCCGGCTGCTGCGCAAGATCGCGTCGGCCCGCAAGCCGGTTATCGCCTCGACCGGCGGCTCGTCGCTGCGCGACACCGACGAGCTCGTGGCCTTCTTCGCCGCCCACAACATCCCCTTCGCGCTCAATCATTGCGTGTCGATCTACCCGTCTGAAGACAACGAACTGGACCTCAACCAGATCGACTTCCTGCGGGCGCGCTATCCGGACATCACGGTCGGATTCTCGACGCACGAAATGACCGACTGGTCGACCTCGATCCTGATCGCCTATGGCAAAGGTGCGCGGACCTTCGAGCGCCACATCGACATCGACCACGACGGCGTGCCGGTTTCGCCCTATTGCACACTTCCGCATCAGGCCGACGCCTGGTTCAAGGCTTTCCGGAAGGCCAAGGAAATGTGCGGCGGCCCAGGCGACCGCAAGCGCGTGCCTCCGGAGAAGGAAGTGCGCTATCTCGACCAGCTGGTGCGCGGAGTCTACGCCACTCGTGACCTGCCCGCCGGCCACGTGCTTTCCGAGGAAGACATCTACATGGCCGTGCCGCTCAATCACGGACAGATTTCTGTGCGCGAGTTCACAGCCGGCGAGCGGCTGAGAACGGCCGTGTTCCACGATGAGGCGGTGCTGCTTCGCGACATCGACAGCGACTATGCGCATGACCTCGTGCTGCAGCGCCTGGTCCAGGATCGCGGCGTGCCCCCCCAGCCGGACATCCAGGCGCCGCGGCTGAAGAGGGCGGCGGCCGAGTAGCAACCCGCACGGGTGGCGGCCGTCCGATCGCACGCTAAGATCGCTCCAAATTCAGGATTCCACGTGCGCGTCGCCGACTACATCGCCTGCCGCCTCGCCGAGCTCGGACTGACTGACGTTTTCATGGTCACCGGCGGTGGGGCCATGCACCTCAACGACGCCTTCGGCCGCTGCCCTGGCCTGAGGGTGATCTGCCTGCATCACGAGCAGGCATGCGCCATGGCGGCGGAGGCCTACGCGCGCCTGGGCGGACGGCCAGCAATCCTCAATGTGACCACCGGTCCGGGCGGGATCAACGCGCTCAACGGGGTCTTCGGCGCCTACACCGACAGCATCCCGATGATCGTGATCTCCGGTCAGGTGCGCCGTGAGACGATCGCGGGCAATTTCCCTATTGGCCTGCGCCAACTGGGCGACCAGGAGGTGGACATCGTCCGGATGGTCGGCGGGATCACCAAATACGCCGTGACCGTCCAGGATCCTACCAGGATCCGCTACGAGATCGAGAAGGCGGCCCATCTGGCCGTGACCGGGCGGCCGGGCCCTGTGTGGGTTGACGTACCGATCGACATCCAGGGGACGCAGATCGATCCGGCCGCCCTCCCCGCCTTCGATCCCACCGCCGAACCCTACCACGCCGCCACCGAGGCAAACCCGCTCGAAGGCGCGGACCTGCGAGCCGCGGCCCGCGCCGTGGTCGCCCGGCTGGCCGCGGCTGAACGTCCCTGCATCCTCCCTGGTACGGGGGTGCGCATCGGCGGCGCGGCCGAACGCTTCCTGCGCGTGGCGCAAAAGCTGGGCGCGCCGGTGGCCAGCGCCTTCAACGCTCACGATCTGGTGGCCAACGACCACGCCCTCTATGCCGGCCGCGCCGGCACAGTGGGCGACCGGCCCGGCAACTTCGCGGTCCAGAACGCCGACTTCCTGCTGGTTCTGGGCTGTCGGCTCAACATCCGCCAGATCAGCTACAACTGGGACTCCTTCGCGCGCGCCGCCTATGTCGCGATGGTCGATATCGACCGCGCCGAACTCGCCAAGCCCACGCTGCATATCGACCTGCCGGTCCACGCCGACCTCGCGGCCTTCCTCGAGGCCCTGGAGAACGAGCTCGAAGGCTATGCGCGCCCGCCTGCACACGCCGACTACCTCGCCTGGTGCCGCGCCCGCGTCGCGCGCTATCCCACCGTCCTGCCGGAATATTGGCAGAACGCCGACGGCGTGAACCCCTACTGTTTCGGCCAGGCTCTGTTCGAGCAGCTGACACCCGAGGACGTGGTGGTGACCGGCGACGGCACGGCGTGCGTCGTCACTTTCCAGTCCGCCGTGCTGAAGCAGGGTCAGCGCCTCTTCTCCAATTCCGGCTCGGCCTCCATGGGTTACGACGTCCCGGCGGCGATTGGGGCCTACTATGCCGACCGCAAGGCGAGGCGGATCATCTGCATCGCCGGCGACGGCAGTGTGATGATGAATCTGCAGGAACTGCAGAGCATCGTCGGCCCAGGCCTGCCGGTGAAGGTGTTCGTGCTCAACAACGACGGCTACCACTCCATCCGCCAGACCCAGCAGAACTACTTCCCAGACAACGTCGTCGGCTGCGGGCCTGAGAGCGGGGTGACCTTTCCGGACTTCATCCGTCTCGGCGAGGCCCTGGGCTTTCCAAGCCGCCGTATCGAGACTCACGACACCCTTGCCGCGCTCATCCGCCACACGCTCGAGGGAGATGGCCCGCAGCTCTGCGAGGTGATGCTCGACAAGGCTCAGCCGTTTGCGCCCAAGCTCAGTTCGCGCAGGCTGGAGGATGGCCGCATGGTGACGTCGGCCCTGGAAGACCTCGCCCCGTTCCTGACGCGCGAGGAACTGGCGGACAACATGCTCATTCCGCTGCTCGAGTCGTGAGCGCCAGCTGCCCGGTCTGCGGCGGCGAGCGGCTGCAGGCGATGACAGCCGCCACGGGCGCAAGGGCCTATTGTTTGACTTGCTTTCATGGTTGGCGGACCGAAAGCCGGGCCTACGCCTACGACGCGACCGCCATGTGTCCGTTCGGCGCCCCGCCCGAGCGGCTCGCCGCTCAGATCGCATTCATTCGCCCGATGGTATGCGAGAACGCTCGAGTTCTCGAGATTGGTTGCGCTACGGGCGTGCTCGCCGCCCTCGCACGCGAGACTCTCGCGCCGGCCCGCTATGAGGCTATTGAGCTTTCACCTGCGGGCGAACAGGCCCGAACCCGCGTCGACCGACTTCACGTCCGACCGCTTGGCGAGCTTCTGGCAGAGGGGTCCATCGAGTCGGGATTCGACCTCGTCATCATGTCCCACGTATTGGAGCACCTCGACGATCCGGCCGCCGAGCTGACCTCGATCCGTAAGGTGCTCAAGCCCGACGGTCTGCTGTTTCTCGAGGTTCCCAATCGTTCGGGAAACCTGGCGTTGCCCATCGACGACAACCGCAGCCACCTGCACTTCTTCTCGACCACATCGCTCACCCGACTGCTGGCCGAGACTGGAATGGAGGTGCTGGCGACCGAGACCGGGGCCGTGCTCGATCCACGCTATGCAGACTCACTGCGGGTGGCCGCGCGGGGCTTTCAGCTACCGAAGTGGCGGCCGGGCTTCCTGTCGGATCACCCGCGCCTCGCTGGCGAGTCAGACATCGTCGTCTGGGGCGCCGGCAGCCTCGCCGACGAGCTGCTGGCGAACTTCTTCGACCCCGGCAAGATCGCCTTTTTCATCGACCGCAATCCTGCGAAGCAAGGGACGCTTTGCCTTGGCCGTCCGGTCTTGGCGCCCGAGGCGCTCGGCGCCGAGCCTCGCGCGGTCCTCATCAACAGCATCGACTTCGCGCCCCAGATCGCCGCCGACATCGCTCAGCTATATCCAGATGTGGCGCACAGGGTCATTCCCGTGGGCGAACTTCTCGACTGATCCCGCGCGCGCGGCTGAGCTTCAGGCCGGCAGCAACAGGGCCGAAGGCGCAGGCGACACAGCCTTTCGCGCCTTCCAGACGTCCCAAAGGGTCTGGCCGATCAGAGCATATTCGATGAGCAGCACAAGCCCTGGACGTACCAGCTCACCCAGGTTCAAACCCACATTCCAGGTAATGATGCGCTGGCTCAGATAACTTGTCTCCGTCCCTGTCACCCACGTGGCAAGGGGAGTATCCGCCGAAATACTGAGCAGGTACGCTGCCACCAAGGCCGCAATACGCGCCGGCCCCCGCCACGGCTCAAAGAACACTAGAAAGATCACGAGAATCTCGGTGTATCCGCCGGCAATCGTATTCGTAATAACCGCGGCCACCGCGAGCGCGACCATACGCCTGACCGGCGCGGCGAGGGGTTTCCACGCCATGAGGGCAAAGCAAGCCGCTATGCCGGCCAGGCCAATATATGAAAGTAGAGGAAAGAACCAAAGCATAAATTCAAGTGAATTCGAACCAATATAATTCATAAATGGAAATGCAGAGTCTAACGCCAGGGTCACGCCTTGATAAGTCGGCTGATAGTAAGCGTTCTGAAAGTGTATGACCTCCGGCGTTTCGTTAAATTTGGTGATATTTCTGATAATTTGCGTAAGTGTTCCATCACCTATGATGCCATATGTAAGAATATAGATTGCGATCGATGAGATCGCTATCGCCTCCAACGCGGCCCATCGACGCCTCATAAACTGCGGAATGATCGCAAGTATCAGATAGAGTTTGAAATTTATCGTAAAGGCCGCGCAAAGCCATTTCCACCTGGCTGAGCGCAGAATATTTCCGTGCGCCAGAATAAAGGCGGTGAAGGTTGGAATTATGAGTTGACCTCGTTCGACGCCGAATAACATTGGCAAACCAAGCACCAACGCAATTGTGCGAATCCACGCGGTTTTTCGGTCATTCTTAAAGTAGCACTTAAAAGCAAGAAACGCGTTCAAAATATAGAAGAAACCCATGACCCATGGGAACATCCAGTCACATTCCCGCGCATAAAATTTGTCATAGACGTAACATGACGCAGGACTAAAGAATCTAAGAAACGCAAACGATAGGGGCGGATATACAGATTCAAATTGATCATACGTGCCCGGGACATGTGACCATTGAGCGACGTTTATCCAATCCATAAACGTGTCGTTGGTGTCGAAAAAATATGGTTGTGGCAGATATCCATATATCTGAAAGAATCTATAAGACCATGTAACGCTATATAATATCACTGCTAACAAGCCGATTTCAATCAGCCTTGAATAGCCGATGCGCTTGATAAACGCGATCATGACGTTCTTGTACTTTGCGTTTGAAACACAAATTTCTTAAGTATAAAGTAGTTAATACTTGCTGTTATTATCAAGGAGCCCAGTCCAGCCAGGTAGGGTGATTTTATGAAGCTGTGTACGGCCGCCAGGCAGGTTACACCCATCAGATAATTCAAGGCATAGGCCAGAATGTAGCGGCCGAACGGATGTTCGTGATGGCGGAACACATGGCGCCGGAACATGAAGTAGTTGAACGTCGAGCCAGAAACATGCGCCAGGATCTGTGCGACAAAAAGGTTGAGGCCCAGAAAGACCAACAGCGCATAGAGTCCGTAGCCGAAGGCTGTGTTGATCGCGCCCACAAAGGAGTAGCGCCAGAGTTCAGCGCTGCGCGTTCTGCTCGATGCGGCGAGAACGTGGAGCTTGCTAGCGAGCGGCCGGAAAATTGACTCGCTCCCGTTCCACCACAAGCGGCTCCCCTCGTACGGTCTTGGCGATAAGCCGCACCTGCTCGCCCATCAAACCGAGGAAGACCAGGTTCGCGCCAAAGCAGGCGCCGCCCAGGGCGACAAGGAACGGCGTCCAAGACCCGCGACCGACGACAGTCAGCCAAATCCCGACAACCAGCACCAGAGCCGTGGCGGCAAAGACGAACGGGGCCAGGTAGAGGGGGGCGCGCATCAGCTGGGATGAAGCGCTGGCCACGCCCGACAGGCCGAAGTCGATCATGGCGAAGAAGCTGTTCTTGGAGCGCCCCGCGGCCCTCGGCGGACGCGCATGGGGGATGATCTCCAGGCCGAAGCCGCTCTCGACCAGCATGCCACGGAAGAACGGCTCGGGATCGCGCCATTGCTTAAGGCAATCCACCACCGTCCGGTCGTATAGCCCAAAGCCGGTAACGTTTGGCAGGACGCGATAGTCACTGAAGCGGGCGAGGAATCCGTAGCCCAAGAGGCGAAACAGACGCATCCCCACGGACATTTTCTCGGACGCGCGCGCACCCAGAATGATCTTGGCTCCCGCCCGCCAGCGATCGATGAACTGCCCGATCATCTCCGGCGGATCCTGAAAGTCCGCGCAGATGCCGATCACTGCCGCCCCTGTTGTCTGGTAGATCGCATAGGTCGGCGAGCGTTTCTGACCATAGTTTCGCGTGTTGACGATCAGACGCACGGCGAGATCCGCAGCGCACAAGGTCTTGA
>JBEKQJ010000177.1:0-6297 GCA_049519835.1 Caulobacteraceae bacterium
ACAACATATAGTGGTTTGAATCAGCCAAACAAGCGGCGCCGCTGATTTGTGGCTTCTGTCAAGAGTCCTTTGGGTCACTATCGGGGATGTGACTCCGAGCGCTGCGACAGCGTGTCGCAGCGGGCCTATGATGCCAAGCCCTGGCCCCCAAACAGAGGACGAACCTATGACCGACCCCGAGCGCCAACTGCTCCTACTGGTGGCCAATGTCGTGGCGGAATGGGAGGAGCAGGACGCCGCCAAACAGGACACAACCAGCCATGTGACCGACGAGATTCGCCGGCTGACGGACCTCGTGCGCCAAAAGAGACTGGCCTAGGCCCGAACGCGCCCCTTCAACCCATCCTCTCCTCGCCGTTGCCACGCTTGCCGCACGGGCGCAGCATTTGGCGCATGAACCGAGATCGCATAGCCATCATCGCGGCGTTCGTGGCGACGGCTGCGTTCATCGCCGCCGTCGCATTGCACTGGGTCACGTTCAGCATTCAGAACGTGGCCGCGTTCAATGTGAGAATCTCCTAGACCCGAACCCAGCCCTTCAAGCCATCCCTGACGCCCTCATTCCGCGCCACGCCCTGATTGCGCAGGGAGATGAGCGCGGCGCCCACGCGCTTGCGCATCACCACGCGCGTTTCGTCGTTGGGACTGAAGCCGCGCTTATCGAGCCAAGCTTCGGTGATCTCGGCGGACGTGAGCGGTCCCTGAGCCTCGCGGAGCATCCCAAGGATGAACCGCTTTACCGTGCCCTTCCTGGCCCTGTGGTGGACGACGTAGGGTTTGAAGCCGGTGAAGGACGCTCCATCGGTGAACAGGCGCGCGGCGGCTTCCAGGTGGTCGATGTCGCACGTCACCTTGCGGATTTCGGCCTGGAGCTGCTTGCGGTAGCGGATCAGCTCCTCACGCTTGGCGTTGAGGCCGGAGACGGTGTTCGGGCGTTCGGGAAGCGGTGTGCTCATCCGCGAAATATGGGGACGGCCGCATCGGAATCATGGACATTCGTTGTCCCATTTGATACATAATGCCGGAATTTGGCGCCCAGGCGCTGGATTCCCTGCGTCAACCGCTGGAGACGGGCGAGGTGGTCGTGGCCCGCGCCAACGCCCATGTCCGCTATCCGGCCCGCGTGCAGCTGGTGGCGGCGATGAACCCGTGCCGCTGCGGCGTCGGCGGTCTCGGGCGCGGCGCCTGCGGCAAGGCCCCGCGCTGCCTGCAGGCCTATCAGGGGCGCATCTCCGGCCCGTTGCTGGACCGCATTGACCTGTCGATCGAGGTTCCGCCGGTGACGGCCGCCGACCTAGCCCTGCCGCCACCGGCCGAAGGCACGGCCGAGGTCGCCGCGCGGGTGATGACCGCGAGGGGGCTGGCCGCCGAGCGCGCGGTTAGGGCAGGGCAAGGGGCCGCAGCGCTCAACGCCCTGGCCGAAGGCGAGTGGCTGGAGACAATCTCCGCGCTCGATGCGCCGGCCCGGGCGCTGCTCACCAAGGCGGCGGAGTTCGGCGCCCTTTCGGCCCGCGGCTGGACGCGGACCTTGCGGGTGGCGCGCACGATCGCCGATCTCGCGGGCTCCGACGCCGTGCGCCGCATCCACGTGGCCGAGGCCCTGGTCTACCGGCGGCCGACGGCGCTCGGGGAGGTCGCCGAGCCGGCCAATAGGGCGTGGGCCTGAGCGCTATTTGGCCAGCTCGAAGACGCCGCTGACACTGACGCGAACACCCAGTTCTCCCGCCTCCACGGGCGTCGGCGCCGCAGCCTTGGCGGCCATCATCATCATCGGCCTGGGCGATGGCTGCGTCTCGCCACTGTCTTCGGTCAGGGTGACCAGCCGCACGATGTGATAGCCGGCGGCGTTCGCCAGCAGCGCGGCCTTGTCCTGCAGCGCCTTCACCGCGGCGAGCCGGGCGGCGTTCTCGGCCTCGATCGGATGGGCGAGGCCAAAGCCGATCTGACTGATATTTGTCGCGCCGGCGGTGACGACCGCGTCGGCCAGCCGCCCGAGGCGCGAGAGGTCCGGCTCGGCCACCGTCACCTGGTTCGACGCCTGATAGCCAGTCAGGCGCGGCGCCTCACCCTGCTCGTAGGCATACTGCGGCGACAGGGAGAGCTGGGAGGTCTGGATGTCCTTGTCGGCCACGCCGGCGTTCTTCAAGGCGGCGACCACCCGAGTCATCTTCTCGGCGTTGGCGCCCAGCGCAGCGGCGGCTGTCGGGGCGGTGGTGTCGACGCCGAGGGTGATCGTGGCTTGGTCGGGGGCGGCCTTCACCTCGCCATAGGCCGAGACATTGAGCAGCGTGGCGGCGAAGCGTGCATCACGATCCTGCGCCCACGCCGCGGGCGCAGCGGCGAGCAGGAACGCGGCGATCACAGCGGCCTTGCGGATCATGGGGGTCCTCCGTCAAACTTTGAGCGGCGAGTGCGGCGTGATAACCGCACGATCCCCGCGGAAGCTCAACCGCCCTGGGGGCCCGTAGCTCAATGGTTAGAGCCGGCCGCTCATAACGGTCTGGTTGTAGGTTCGAGTCCTACCGGGCCTACCAGCCTTCGCGCGCTACGGCTCGGCAAGCCGGGATTGCCGTGTAAGTTGTAGTCCGCCGGGCCGGCGGGCCCGCCATCGACAATCAGGCTGCAGCCCGAGGCGAACCCATGACCCAGACGATCTTCATCACCGGCGCATCGACCGGCCTTGGCCGCGCCACGGCCCTGCTGTTTGCGAGCAAGGGCTGGCAGGTGATCGCCACCATGCGCACGCCCGAAAAGGAGAGCGAGCTGGCGAAGACGCCGGGAATCACCTTGCTGCCCCTCGACGTCACCAAGCCCGATCAGATCGAGGCGGCGGCCAAGGCGGCGTTGGCCAAGGGGCCGATCGACATCCTGTTCAACAACGCCGGCTATGGGCTGGCGGGGGCGTTCGAGGGCGCCAGCGACGCGCAGCTGGTCGACGAGATCAACACCAACCTGCTGGGGGTCATGCGCGTGACCCAGGCCTTTCTGCCCGCCTTGCGTGCGCAAGGGCGCGGGACAATCATCACCACGACCTCGATCGGCGGCCTCGTCGCCTTCCCCTTCAACTCGGTCTACCACGCCACGAAGTGGGGTCTGGAAGGCTGGAGCGAGAGCCTGGCGTTCGAACTGAAACCGTTCGGGATCCGCGTGCGGACAGTTGCGCCCGGCGGCATCGCCACCGACTTCGCCAGCCGCTCGCTCGTGTTCACGCCGCACCCGGCCTACATGGAGGCGATCGGCAAGGCGATGGCGACGTTCACCAATCCTGAGCGGCGCGCGTTGGGCTCAACGGCCGAACAGATCGCCGAGGCGGTCTGGCAGGCCGCCCACGATGACAGCGATCGCGTCACCTTTGTCGCCGGCGAGGACGCCAAGGCCACCTACGCCCGCCGACTGCAGGTCGGAGTCGACGCGTCCCGCAGTGAAATCCGACAGATGTTCCTGGGCAGATGAAAAGCCGGCTGGCGGCTGCGCGTCGATCAGATGCGCCGCCGCCGGCGCAGGCGGAGCAGCCGGCGAAGCTCGGCGACCTGCCCTTCCGCCCGCGCCGCGGCTTCCGCCGCCCGCGCCGTCTGAAAGCGCCGTGTCGGGCCCATGAAGTTGTCGAAAACATTAGGCGGGGTGGCGAAGATCGGCGTGCGCCAGGCGTCCTCGGCCCGCAAATAGAAACGGTTGAGCCCATCGAAGAGGACGCAAGCGTAGTCCCTGGCGATGAGGATCGGCTCCCACGCCTCGTGGGTGGGCGTCTGGGTATTGGGCGCCGTCGCCTCCACCACGATGATGCGCGGGCGCACCGCCCTGAGGGGTGACGAGCCCAGAACCTCCGTCTCCATTCCTTCGACATCCACCTTCAGGAAGTCGACGGTCCGGCCCTCGGCCAGCGCGAAAACTTGCTCCAGGGTCATCGTCGGCCGCGAGATCGAGGTCGGCGTTCCCAGGTTCTGGCCGGCGAGAAAGGCCGCAGCGCCGGCGGCCCCGGACGACAGGCCCGTGCCGCTGAGAACGGTGAAGTCTCGCCGCCCTTTCGCCGCCCCGACCAGCACAGGTAGGTTGGTGTCTTCCTCGCGGGCTGCGGCGAGCGGCGTGAAGTATTCCGGATTTGGCTCGATGTTCACCCCGCGCCAGCCGATTTCGTAGAACCAGGCGGTGACGGAGTCGTGCACCGGATGCCAGGCGCCGACGTCGATATAGAAGCCGTTCGTCACGTCCTGCAGAGCGCGGCGGAGGATCACGTCCTCGTAGTTCTGCGCATACGACACCATGGGCGGCAGGAAACCGGCGGCGTCCGCCCGCACCCGCGGCGAAATGAGGAATTCGGCGGCCCGCGCCTCGAGTGAGGCCGCCGCGGCGCGCCGTTTGCGTGGGGGGCGGGTGCTCATTCGCCGGAGCCCGTGGCCTCGCGCCAGACGAGACCGTCGGGGTTGCACACCCACCTGCCGAGACGCCGGTAGTCCTTGCCATCGATCAGCTGGCCGAATGGCAGCAGTTCGAGGATCGCCGCCTCGACATACTGGAAGTTCTGACCGGAGGCGCGCCGGGCGAAATCCAGCAGCTCGCCCTGCGCCCAGGCGATCGCCGCCGTGTCGCCCTCGAGTCGCTGCTTGAGCGGCTCCAGGCGGTTGTTGGCCAGGGCGTTCAGCTTCCGCTTCGAGGGCGCATGGCGCAACTCGAGGCTGTAGGTCTTCACGAAACCGCCCTCAGCCGCCGTTGATTGGCGCGCACGCGCCGGCGATAGAGCGCCAGGGCGCGGGCGGGGGCGAGATGGCCTTGGCCGGCCATCAGACTTTGGGCGACCACCCAGCTGGCGTCCCACGCCGCCTGTCCCTTTTCGGCGACCATCCGCACGGCCTCCTCCGGCGCGTCGAAATCCCCCGCTGCGGCCTTGGCGAGACGCAGCCCGATCACATCCTGCGCCTCGAGGCTCAAACGCAGAGAGCCCGCTGCCAGATGCAGCCAGGGGTTGCGGGTGTAGGACAAAACTGGGACCTCCCGTTCGTTGCCGCCGTGCTTATGCTGCACTGCACAATCAATTTCAATGAATGTGAGTGCGATTTCGAGTTCCGGCGGTGATCGCCTATATGCAGGCCCATGTGCGCCCCCGCCGTCAAGGTCTTCGATTCCCTGCAATCGCGCTACGCCGAACTGGCGAGTGAGATCGACGCGGTGGTGGCGGGCGAGACCTCGCTGGTCGCGCGGATGGCCAGCGTCACGGCGATCCTAGCGGATTCCTTCGAGAAATACTTCTGGACCGGATTCTACCAGGTCGATCCGGCGAGGGGCGACCAACTGGTCGTGGGTCCCTACCAGGGCACGCTCGGCTGCCTGCGCATCGACTTTGGCCGCGGCGTCTGCGGGGCGGCCGCAGCCGAGCGCCGGACTGTCATCGTGGCTGACGTCGAGGCCTTTCCCGGTCACATCGCCTGCGACTCACGCTCAAAGAGCGAGATCGTGGTCCCGGTCTTCGATCGCGACGGGGCCCTGATCGCCGTGCTCGATGTGGACGCTACCGAGCCGGCCGCCTTCTCCGAGACCGATGCCGCGGGCCTCGAAGAGATCGTGCGCCGGGTCTTCGCAGCCTGATTCACAAAACCGACAAGCAATCACCTTATCGCGGGGCGTCGGACGGAGGGTCGTCCGGAGGGCCAGGCCGTGGTCGAGGAGCGCTCGTCCTACCGCAGCGTCTTCATCTCCGACATCCATCTTGGCACCCGTGGTTGCCAGGCGGAGATCCTTCTCGACTTCCTGCGCCACATGTCCTGCGAGCGGCTCTATCTCGTCGGCGACATCGTCGATGGCTGGCGCATGAAGAAGGGCTGGTTCTGGCCCCAGGCGCACAACGATGTCGTCCAGAAGCTGCTGCGCCATGCCCGCAAGGGCGTGGTGGTCACCTATATCCCCGGCAATCACGACGACCGGGTGCGGGAATTCTGTGGCGTGCATTTCGGCGGCGTGATCGTCGCGCGCAACGCGATCCACGAGGCCGCCGACGGCCGCCGCTACCTTGTGTTGCACGGCGACGAGTTCGACGCGGTGGTGCGGCTCGCTCCCTGGGTGGCCTATGCCGGCGATCTCGCCTACCGCACCGTGCTCAGGATCAACACGGTGTTCAACCGCCTGCGCCGGCGCCTCGGCCTGCCCTATTGGAGCCTGTCGGCCTTCCTCAAGATACGGGTCAAGAACGCCCTGCAGTTCATCGAGAACTTTGAGACCGCCGTGGCCAGCGAGGCTCGCCGCCGGGGCGTCGACGGGGTGATTTGCGGCCACATCCACAAGGCGGAGATGCGCGACATCCACGGC
>JBEKQJ010000178.1:0-6266 GCA_049519835.1 Caulobacteraceae bacterium
CGTCCTCACCTGAGACCACAGCAAGGGTCCGGGCTCCGGCGGTGATGGCATGCGCGAGGGGATTGGCGACCGAGAGATGGAAGCGGAGCGTGTCTCCGGCCAGCAGCACCGGCGCGTGGGCGGCGTGCGGACGGTCGTTTGCTGCAGCGAAGATCACTGCGAAGCCGCGCGCAGCGACTCGCCGCTCGAGCTCGACGCGATCCTCTTCGCGAAAGGATGCGGCGGGATGCAGGGCTAGTTGGGTTTGGCGTCGTTGGCGGTGCTGGTCACTGCGTGGCCGACCGAGGAGACGTCGCGCCCAGCCCCAGCGATGGTGTTGCAGGCCGAGACCGCGAAGCCGGCGGCGACGACGGCCAGGATGATGAGCTTCCGCATACAGATCCCCGTTGGAATGACTCGGCGCGTCAGATTCTAGGCGTCGCCAGCCTGGGGTGTCGGAAAAATGAGCCTGGCCGTCAAGCCGCCGCCTTCGTTGGCCGCGAACTGCGCCTCGCCGCGCAGCTGTCGGGCGAATGAGGTCATCAGGGTGCGGCCCACGCCTTCGCCGACCATGGCCGCCGAGGCGCCTGGGACCCCAGTATCCGAAATGACGAGTTCGGCCGTCTCGCCGCGGACGTGGAAGGCGACGCTGAGGACCCCGCCGCACTTGTCCAGGCCATGTTTCTTGGCGTTGGTGATCGCCTCGACGGCGAACAGGGCCAGCGGCGCCAGGCGGTCGGGGTCGACCTCCAGTGCTTCGATGTCGAGCTCGGTGCGGATCGGCGCGCCGCGCACGCTCTCGGCCAGCACGGTCTGAGCGATCAGTTCGTCCAGGAAGTCGCGCAGTTCCACCCGGCGAAGGTTCGGGCCCTGGTAGAGGGCCCTGTAGATGAGCGCCAGCGCCGAGATCCGCTGCCGGGTGTCCGACATCGCCGCCCGCGCCGCGGACTCGCCAAGAGAGCGCTCCTGCAGGTTGAGCAGGGATGAGATCACCTGGAGGTTGTTCTTCACCCGGTGGTGGATCTCGCGCAGCAGGTCCTCCTTCTCCACCAGCGACTGACGCAGAGTGGCGTCGCGTGCGGCGATGGTGCGGGCCATCAGGTCCATGGAGTCGGCGAGCTGTCGGATCTCCGGCGGCGCCGTCTCGGCCTGCACCGGGCGCACGCTGTAGCGGCCGCGGGCGTAGATCGCCGAAATGCGCCGCAAATAGACGATCCAGCGGACGACGCCGCGGTCGGCCACGATGCCCACGGTGAGCAGAGGCAGCAGGAAGGCGAGCGCCGGCAGCAGGATGGCCGACACGGGATTGAACACCGCCCAGGAGACGACATTTTGTGATGGGGCGGAGAGCACGACATAGACTTCCTGGCCCACGAGCGGGGCCGAGGAAAACACCCGCTGCACACCCTTCCGATCGGTTTCGAACCACATCTGCGAGCCCGTACGGGTGAGGTGGGCGGAGAGGTCGGAGGGATAGGTATTGACGCCCGTGGCCGAGAGTATCCGCCCGGTGCTGTCGGTGATCGCGACCTGGGATCGGTTGGGAAGGGAGCGATCAAGGGTTTCAGGCCGCAGACTGTCGAGGTCGAGCACGGCGGTCAGCACGCCATCGAAGCGACCTTGGGCGTCGACGGCGCGCACGCTGGCCAGGATCGAGGGTCGGTCGGCGTACTGGACGCCGCCCTGACTGGTGACGGCGATCGGCTGGCCTGAGGCCAGGGCCGCGAACCACGGTCGCTGCGCGCGATCGGGATCGGCGGGGGCCCCGGCCGCCGAGCAGGCCACCCGACCTTCGGGATCGAAGCGAATGAGATTGTCGTAGCCGGGAATGCGGTTCTTGATTTCTGCCAGGCGCGCCGCGCATTGAAAGCCCACCGACCCGGGGGCCAGAGTCTGCAGCAGTATTTCGGCCGCCTCGATCCGCGCGCGGGCGGTTGCGGCGCTGCGCTCAGCGGCGGCGGCGAGCTCGGACTGGCTCTGCCGCGCCTCGCGATTGGAGGCGATGTAGGATTGCAGGGCGCCGACAATCAGCACTGGGGCGAGGCCGAGCACCAGCGCCAGAGTCAAACGCCTGCGGACGGGCGTCCCGGCCCAACCGCCCGGGGCGCCCCGAGGATTCACCGCGCGCCGCTCAGGCGCTCCGCGTGGGCGAGGATGGAACCCATGGCCTCACCGGCCGCCTTCCCGTCCCGCTCATAGTCGCCACGCTCAAGGATGATCTGCAGGGCCCGGCGGGCGCGGCTTACGCGGCTCTTCACGGTGCCCACCGCGCAGCCGCAGATCTCGGCCGCCTCCTCATAGGCGAATCCCCCGGCCCCGACGAGGATCAGAGCCTCGCGCTGCTCGGCCGGCAGCATGCCGAGCCCCATGCGCAGTTCGTCGAGGGCGACGGGCGACGCCGGGTCATCGACGGCCACCAGCGTGCGCTCGGCCGCTTCCTGGTCGAGCTGGGTCTGTCGCCAAGAACGACGCTTCTCTGAATAAAACTGGTTGCGCAGGATCATGAAGGTCCACGCCTTCATATTGGTCCCGAGCTCGAAACTCAGGCGGGCGTCCCACGCCTTCATCATCGCGTCCTGAGCGAGATCGTCGGCCGCAGTCGGATCGCCGGCCAGGGTCCTGGCGAAGGCGCGCAATTGAGGGATAAGGCCGACTAGCGCCTTCCGGAACTCAACGTCACGCGCCTCGTCTGTAGGTGTGTCTGGACCAGCCATCAGTCCCGGTCCGCGTCGCCGCTGTCGGCGCGGCGTAGGATATCGAGAAAGTCGGTGGGAACCGGCTCGTTCACCACCTCCTCGAACATCTGCCTCAGTTGGGCGCCGATTGCCTGCTGGCGCAGACGCGCCTCGTCGACGGCAAGCGGGCGCTTTGGCGTCGCCTTCTTGGCCATGTCTAAAATGATGCCCCCTTCCGGCGACGAGCGCCACCACTCTGCATGAGTCTTCAAGAGGTCACCTAAGGTCCCCGCGGCGGCAAACGTCTTGTTTGGGCTCAAGGTTCCCGCACCACGCAGAATTCAAATAGGATTGGGGCGCCCGGCCCACAGTTTGCCGGAACTTGGCCATGACTGCCGCGTTGGGCAGGATGGCCGATTGGCCGGGAGGAGGGGCGCCGCCGCCCCGTGGGAGCGAAGATGAGTCTTTCAACCAAGCTGGCGCCGCACCTGCCTTTCATTCGGCGCTACGCCAGGGCGCTCACCGGCGACCAGGTGACTGGCGACGCTTATGTCCGGGCGACGCTGGAGGCATTGGCCAGCGGGAATGTCGAACTGAGCGGCGATCTCCACCCCAGGGCCGCCCTCTACCGTGTGTTCCACGCTGTCTGGAACTCGACCGGCGCGAAGCTCGAGACCCCTGTCGGTGAGGCTTACACCGCCCGCGAACGGCTGCTTCGCATCCCGCCGCGCTCCCGCCAGGCCTTCCTGCTCACCGCCGTGGAGGGGTTCAGCATCGTCGAGGCCGGGGGCATACTCGGCGTCAGCTTCGAGGAGGTCGAGAGACTCATCGCCGAGGCTCAGGCGGACATCGACGCCGAGCTGGCCACTGACGTGTTGATCATCGAGGACGAGCCGGTGATCGCCGCCGACATCGCTGCGCTGGTGCGCGAACTCGGCCATCGCGTCTCCCATGTCGCCTCGACCCGCGACGAGGCGAGGGAGGCGGCCAGCGCGAACGCGCCAGGCCTGGTGCTCGCCGACATTCAGTTGGCCGACGGCTCCTCGGGCATCGACGCGGTGCGCGACATCCTGGTCGAGACCGATACGCCCGTTATCTTCATTACCGCTTTTCCAGAGCGCCTTCTGACCGGCGAACGGCCCGAACCGACCTTCCTGATCACGAAGCCGTTCCAGCCGGAGACTGTGAAGGCGGCGATCGGTCAGGCTCTGTTCTTCCACCCTCGCCGCGTTCTGGCCTGACCAGCATCCTCACCCAGGCGGTGAGCGGCCTCTCGATCCACCAGTGGCAAGCCAGCCCGGCGGCGAGCGTCGCCGACAGGGCGAGAGGGAAGAACAGCCAGGCGTTTTCCGCGCCGAGCGTGTGGCCGATGATGGCCTGAGCCGGCTCGTGGGTGAGATAGAGGGCGTAAGAGGCTTCTCCGAGCACCAGCAAGACGGGAATCCTGGCAACCCCGCCGTCGGTCTCCACGGCCAGGGCGCCCGCGACCAGCAGCGCCGCCGGCGCGCCCCAGATGAACGGTCGCCAGAGCTCGCTGAACAGTCCCGGCACGACCGAGACGGCGAATCCCACCAGGCCGAAGGCGACCAGCAGCCACCCGCCCCGGCGTCCCGGCAACGCCTTGCTCTCCTGGAGCCGGGCGATGGCGACGCCGGCGGCGAACTGCAGCAGCATCGGATTGGCGCCCAATTGATAGATGGGATCGCCGAACAGAACGCCCAGCACCACCACGAAGGCGAGGCAGCCACAGACGAGCAGGGCTTGCCGGGCTCGCGGCGCCATCAGGACGGCCGCGAACAGCAGGTAGAAGAAGGCTTCGTAGTCGAGCGACCAGCCCGGTCCGTAGAGCGGAAAGGGCAGTCCCTTGGGATCCATGTGCGGGATGAACGCCAGAGAGAGGAGCACGTGTCCGGTGTCGGGGTGGACGTTGTCGAGGAAGTCCGGCCAGAGGAGCGCCACACCGGTGAGGGAGAGCGTAACCAGCCAATAGAGCGGCGCGACGCGGGTGAAGCGCCGCCAGACGAACACGCCGGGCGCGTGCTCCATCCCACCGGTCACCTTCCACATGATGACGCCGCTGATGACGAAGAAGACGTCGACGCCGGCCCGCCCGACGTCGATCAGGTGACCAGGCCGCCACTGCGAGGCATGGTAGACAGCCACCGCCAGCGCCGCGAGCGCGCGCAGGTACTGAATAGAGACGAGCGGCTTCACGGCGGGGTTCTCGCAGACTCGGGGCGCTTGGCCTAGGTTGGCGCCCATGCGCCAGCTTCCCAACCTGCTCACTGGACTGCGCCTCGTCCTGGCGCTGTTCACCTTCTTCGCGCTGGCCGGGGTCGCCGGGCTCAGCGACATGCTGCCCCCAGAGACACAATTCTTCTATGAGCGACTCGCCTTTGCCGCATTCGTCCTGGCGGCGATCACCGACTTCTTCGATGGCTGGCTGGCCCGCAAACTCGAGGCCACGAGTCTCTGGGGCGCGATTCTCGATCCGATCGCCGACAAGGTGCTGGTTTGCAGCGCCGTGCTAGGCCTCATGGCGCTGCACGCGACCGGCGTCGTGGTCCCCGGCGCGCTGATCCTCTTCCGCGAGTTCGCGGTCAGCGCCCTGCGCGAGACCGCGGCCAGCAAAGGGGTGCGGCTGCCGGTCACCCTGCTCGCCAAGTGGAAGACGACCTTTCAGCTCTTGGCGCTGGGCGCCATGCTGATGACGGCCTGCTGGGCGGCCTTCGGGCTGCCGAGCGATCCTTCGGTATTGGGGCCGGCGGACGGCGGCGCCCTCGCCTTGCTCTGGCTCGCCACCGTGATCACCCTGATCACCGGCGTTCAGTACGCCTTGCAGGCGAGACGCGCTCTAGCCGGGTAGCGGGATGAACTCGTCGTGGTCGAGGTCGGGCAGCTTCATCCGCCCGGCGCGCCAGTCGGCCTTGGCCTCCTCGATCCGCTCCTTGCGCGAGGAGACGAAGTTCCACTCGATGAACCGTGGGCCGAGGCTGTCGCCGCCCAACAGCATGACCTGAGCGTCGGCGAGGCCGGTGAAGACGACCGTCTCGCCGGGCTGGAAGATAATCATCTCGCCGGCGTGGAAGGGCCGTCCGTCGATCTCGACCGCGCCCTCGGCCACGTAGGCCGCCCGCTCGGGATACTCGGCCGGCAGGCCGGCTTTGGCCCCGGCTTTCAGCTTCCAATGGACGTAGAACATCGGCGAGTGGGTCTTCACCTTGGCCTCAACGCCGAAGGCCTTGCCGACGACGAGGCGCGCCCACAGACCATCCGGCGACTCGTAGGTGGGCAGATCCTCGGAACCGTGGTGGGCGAAGGCGGGGTCGGTCTCCTCGAACGCCTCGGGGAGGGCGATCCAGGTCTGGATGCCGTGGATGGGTCCGCCGGTATTGCGCAGGGCGTCGAACCGCTCCGAGTGGGTGATGCCGCGCCCAGCGGTCATCCAGTTCACTTCGCCGGGATGGATCTCGATTTCGGAGCCGACACTGTCGCGGTGGGTGATCGCGCCCTCGAAGAGGTAAGTGACCGTGGAAAGGCCGATATGCGGGTGCGGCCGGACGTCGGCGCTCCGATCGAGGCCGGCCGGGAAGGTAGTCGGCCCCATATGGT
>JBEKQJ010000179.1:0-6243 GCA_049519835.1 Caulobacteraceae bacterium
CGCCGCCATGCCGTCGGGCACCAGCCTCGACATGTTCGCCAAGGTCTTTCCCGAGCGAATGTTCGATGTCGGCATCGCCGAACAGCATGCGGTGACCTTCGCAGCCGGCCTCGCCGCCGACGGCATGAAGCCGTTCGCGGCCATCTACTCGACCTTCCTGCAGCGCGGCTACGACCAGGTCGTGCACGACGTCGCCATCCAGAGCCTGCCGGTGCGCTTCGCCATGGACCGCGCCGGACTGGTCGGCGCCGACGGGCCGACCCATGCCGGCAGCTTCGATGTCGGCTACCTCGGCCAATTGCCCGGATTCGTGATCATGGCGCCGTCCGACGAGGCGGAACTGGCTCACATGGTGGCCACGGCCGTGGCCATCGACGACCGTCCCAGCGCCTTCCGCTATCCGCGTGGCGAAGGCGTGGGCGTGAGCATTCCCGAGCTGGCCGAGCCGCTCGAGATCGGCCGCGGCCGCATCGTGCGCGAGGGCACGGCCGTCGCCATCCTTTCGTTCGGCACCCGACTCGCCGACAGTCTCAAGGCCGCCGGCCTGCTGGCCGCGCACGGCTTCTCAACCACCGTGGCTGATGCTCGGTTCGCCAAGCCGCTCGACGTCGACCTCATCCTGCGCCTGGCGCGGGAGCACGAGGTGCTGATCACCGTCGAGGAAGGCGCGGTCGGCGGTTTCGGGGCCTTCGTGCTGCATGCCCTGGCGGAACACGGCGCGTTGGATCGCGGCTTGAAGGTGCGCACCCTGACCCTGCCCGACATCTTCCAGGACCATGACAAGCCCGAAGCCATGTACGTCGAGGCCGGCCTCGACGCCGACGGCATCCTGCGCGCCGCCCTCGGCGCCCTCGGCGTCAGCCAGGCCGCCCGCGACCGCCGGGCCTAGACGCCGGCAGACAAGGCGAAGATCGCGAACTCCGGCGCCGGCGAGATCCAGCGTTCGTCGACGCGCCAGCCACTCGCTTCTGCGAGCGCGGTGAACCCCTCGATCGTGTGTTTGTGGGAGTTCTCGGTGTGCAACGTCTCGCCGGCCGAGAAGTGGAACGCACGTCCACCCACCGTCACCACTTGCTCCCGGCGGCTGACCAGATGCATCTCGACGCGGCTCTCGGCGGCGTTCCAGCGCGCCTCATGGTCAAAGGCCGACAAGTCGAAGTCCGCGCCCAGTTCGCGGTTGGCTCGGACAAGCAGGTTGCGGTTGAAGGCCGCCGTTACGCCCTGCACATCGTCATAGGCCGCGATAAGCGCCTCAGGCGCTTTGGAGAGGTCGACGCCGACGATCATCCAGGCGTCGTCCCCCAGCAGGCGCCGCGTCGCCGCCAGGAAGTCCCCGGCCTCGTCGCGGTCGAGATTGCCGATCGTCGAGCCGGGAAAGAATCCCACCAGAGGCCGGCGGGCCGTTAGGCGCGGGAGGCGCACGGCCTGGGTGAAGTCGCAGGCTACCGGCGCCACCTCGAGGCCTGGGTAATCTGCCGAGATGACGGCCGCCGTAGCCGCCAGGGCGTCGGCCGAGATGTCCAGCGGCGCGTAGACGGCGATCTGCAGCGCGGCGTCCAGCAGCAGGCGGGTCTTGACGCTGGCCCCGCTGCCGAATTCGACCAACGCCGCGCCGGCCGGAATCCTGGCGGCGATCTCCGGGGCGATGTCGCGTAGCAACGCCGTTTCTTGGCCGGTCAGGTAGTATTCCGGCAGGTCGGTGATCGCCTCGAAAAGGCGTGAACCCTCCTCGTCGTAGAACCACTTGGGCGAGATGGTTTTCGGTTCGGCGGCCAGAGCAGCTTGAAGTTCCGCCAGAAAGGTCCCACCGGGCGCGCGGCGGCGGCGGTCGCGCGGTAGGTCCCTGGCCAGGCGCACGCCCATGAACTGCCAGCGGTGATGCGGATAGAAGAAGTTCCGGTACGTGGCTCGAATGTGATCGGCCGGCGTCGCGAACGAGCCGCCGCGCAGCACCAGCTGGTTGACCATGAACTTGCCATTGTATTCGGCCGCCACCCCGGCCGTGGTCTCGAAACCCGGGTAGGGCGCGTAGGGGCTCGAGGTCCACTCCCAGACGTCGCCGAACATCTGTCTGAGGCCGCCGTCCGAGGCCCCGGCCGGCAGAGGTCGCATGACGCCGTCAGGGGCCAGGTTTCCGGCCACCGGCAGGCCGGTGGCGGCGTGCTCCCATTCGGCCTCGCTGGGCAGGCGTGCGCCCGACCAGCGGGCGAAGGCGTCGGCCTCGTACCAGCTCACATGCACCACCGGCGCGCCAGGATCGACCGGATGCTCGCCGCCTAGCGTCAGCGAGCGCCATTGCCCGTCGACCTCGCGCCAGTAGAGCGGCGCGCGCCAACCCTCCTCCAGCGCCCGCGCCCAGCCGTCCGACATCCAAAGCTCCGGTCGCCGGTAGCCGCCATCCTCCATGAACGCCAGCCACTCGGCATTCGTCGCCGCCCGGTCGGCGAGCTGGAACGGCGCCAGTAACACCTCGTGCCTTGGCGCCTCATTGTCGAACGCGAAGCCCTCGCCGTCCCAGCCGAGTTCGGCGCCCCGCGGCGCGTAGTCGATGAAGTCGGGGGCATCGGGCTCCGGGGTCTGGGCCGACTGGGCGGGGACATAGGCCGGCGCCAGCGGTGACTGCGCGAACAGGTGCAGCAGGTCGGTGAGGATCAGCTCCTGGTGCTGCTGCTCGTGATTGAGGGCCAGCTCGAACAGATAGGTTTCTGGCGCGCCGGGCGCCCAGCGGCCGGCGTCGAGGGCGGCCAGCATGGCGTCGTCGATGCGGGCGCGATAGGCCATGACCTCGGCGATTGACGGCCGGGTCTGCAACCCACGCTGATGACGGGCCACCCGCGGTCCGAGGGTCTCGTAGTAGGAGTTGAACAGCACGTCGTAGGCGCAGTCCGCCGGCCGATAGCCCGGAAGGGGCCGCAGCAGCAGCTGCTCCCAGAACCACGACGTGTGGGCCAGGTGCCATTTCACCGGGCTTGCGTCGGGCATCGACTGGGCGGCCTGGTCCTCGGCCGAGAGGGGCGCCGCCAGCGCCTCGCTGCGGGCCCGGACGCGGAGATAGCGCGCGACCTGATTCTCGCCCCGGACCGGGCGAGGCGGCGCCATCTCGGCCACCGACGCTTCCCGCCTCATGGCTGCCTCCGAACGGGGAGGCTGCGCCCTGCGAGCCTCGGTGACACTAACATGGAGAGGCCCAGTCGGGTTGCCAGTCCCGGCGTCGATGGCTCGCCCGCCAGGCGGCGCGATGCTACGCCTCGCCGATGATCCATTTGCGCGGCGCAGCAAAATCCTACGGCGGTCGGCAGGTAGTCGGGCCGTTGGACCTGGAGATTTCCAGAGGCGCCTTCGTCGCTATCCTAGGTGGCTCGGGCTGCGGCAAGACCACCACGCTCAAGATGATCAATGGCCTCATTCCGCCCGACTCCGGCGAGGTGATCATCGAGGGGTGGCCCGAGGGCGAGGCGCCATGGCGCCGGCGCCGGCGCATCGGCTACGTCTTTCAGGAGATCGGTCTGTTTCCGCACATGAGCGTGGCTGAGAACATCGCCGTCGGGCCGCGCCTGGCGGGCTGGGATCGCCCGCGGATTCTCGCGCGCACCGCTGAGTTGCTTGAGCTGGTCGCCCTGCCGCCTGACGTCGCCACGCGCATGCCCGCGGCCCTCTCCGGCGGCCAGCAGCAGCGGGTCGGCCTGGCCCGGGCGCTCGCGTCGGGCCCCGAGATCATGTTGATGGACGAGCCGTTCGGCGCCCTCGATCCCGTCGTCCGCGAGTCGCTGGGCCGGGACTACCGGGAACTCCACGCCCGCCTCGGCCTAACCATCGTCATGGTCACCCATGACGTCGCCGAGGCCCTCCTGCTCGCCGATCGGGTGGTGGTGATGGACGCCGGCCGCATCGTCGCCGTCGACGACCCCGCCGCGCTGCTCTCCGAACATCCCGAACCTGCCGTGCGGGCGCTGATGGAGACGCCGCGCCGCCAGGCCCTTCGCCTCGAAGCTCTCGTCGCGGGGCGAGCTGCCCGTGGATGACCGCCTCGCCGCCGCCTGGCGCGTCCTCCCGGACTACCTCGGCCAGCACGTCCTCCTGAGCGCCTGTGCGCTCTGCCTGGGACTTTTGATCAGCCTTCCCCTGGCCATCGCCGCGAGCCGGCACCCCGCCATCCGCTGGCCCGCCCTGTTCGTCGCCGGCCTCATCCAGACCATCCCGAGCCTCGCCTTGCTGGCCCTGTTCTACCCGCTGCTGCTGGCCCTCTCGACGCTCGCCAAGTCGACTTTTGGCCATGGCTTTCCGGCCCTCGGCTTCGCCCCCTCGCTGATGGCGCTGACCCTCTATTCCATGCTGCCGATCCTGCGGAACGGCGTGGCTGGGATCGCCGGCGTTGACCCTGCGGTCCTCCAGGCCGCGGACGGCATGGGCATGACGCCCGGCCAGCGCCTGTGGCGCGTGGAGCTGCCGCTGGCCGCGCCGGTGATCATGGCCGGCGTGCGCACCTCCGCGGTGTGGACGATCGGCGCGGCCACCCTGGCGACCCCGGTGGGCCAGACCTCGCTCGGCAACTACATCTTCGCGGGACTGCAGACCGAGAACTGGGTTGGCGTGCTGTTCGGCTGCGCCGTCGCGGCGGTCCTGGCGCTAAGCGTCGATCAGCTCCTTGGCCTGATCGAATCAGGTCTCGCCCGCCGCCGGCCCTGGCGGATCTGGACCGGAGCGGCGGCCGTGGCGGCCGGCTTCATCCTGGCCACCGCGCCCCTGTGGGTGGCCGGGGCGCCCGCCTACCGCATCGGGGCCAAGAACTTCTCAGAGCAGTACATCCTCGCTGAGCTGATGGCCCGTCGCCTGGCGACCGTTGGCGCTCGGGCGGCGATCCGCGATGATCTTGGCTCGGCGACCATCTATCGCGCCCTCGCAGCCGGCGAGATCGACGCCTACGTCGACTATTCGGGCACCCTGTGGGCCGACGTCCTCGGCCGGCGCGACAATCCCGGCCGCGCGGCCGTGCTCGCGGGACTGCAGAGCGGCCTCGCCCGGCGCGACGGCGTCAGGCTCCTGGGGCCGCTGGGCTTCGAGAACGCCTACGCGCTTGCCATGAAGGCCGATCGGGCCCGCGCGCTCGGCATCGTCAGCCTCGACGATCTCGCCGGCCATGCGCCGGACCTGACGCTCGGGACCGACATCGAGTTCCCCGCCCGCCCGGAATGGAAGTCGGTCCGGTCCGCCTATGGCCTCAGGTTTCGCCGGCTGACGACCTACCAGCCGACCTTCATGTACCATGCCCTCGAAGACGGGCAGGTGGATGTGATCTCGGCGTTTTCCAGCGACGGTCGCATCGACGCCGACCATCTGGTGATCCTGGCCGATCCGCGCCGGGCCCTGCCGCCCTATGACGCAGTGATCCTGATCTCGCCGCGGCGGGCGCACGATCCGAAGCTGCTGGCCGCTCTGCAGCCGCTGGTCGGGGCCATCGATGCGGCGGCGATGCGGCGCGCCAACTATGCCGTCGATCGTCCCGCCGACAAGCTGACGCCGGCGCAGGCTGCGGAGACGCTCGTACCTCGCTAGAGCACGGTGCGATCAGGCGGAATCGCCTGATCGTTGAATCGTGCTCTAGAAAGGAAGACTTGAGCGCGTCCTATTCGCAAAACCGGTTCCCACTTCAGCGGAACGCGCTCTAGCATCGTCGGATGATTCCGCGCTGGCCTTGGCGAAAGGGCGCGCTCGCCGTCGAGGCGGCGCCGCTGCTGGCGGCGCTCGACGGCCCGGCCTGTCTCGCTGGCCTCGACGGCGAGATTCTGGCCGCCAGCCCCGCCTGGACACATCAAATCGGCCCGGCACGGCGGACGGCGCCCGGCCTGCACGGCGCGTTCCGCGTCGCCCGCTCTGGCGACGGCGGCCGGGCCACACTGGACGGTCGCGCCTATGCGGTGACCGCGGCGGGACCGGCCCTTTTCCTCGTCCGAGCGATCGAGGCGCCGAGCACTACGCCGCCGCCGGCCTTGCGCGGTCTCGACGCCTTCTCGGTCGACTCGCCCTTCGGCGTCGCCCTGATCGATGGGCCCGATCCGTTCACGGGCCGGATCCTCGAGGTGAACGCGGCGCTCAAGACCATGGCCGGCGCGCGGATCCCGACTGGCCTGGCCGATCTCGTCGGCGCCAAGGCGGTGGAGGATCTCTCGGCTCAGCGGGCGGCGGGGCGGCCGGCGCCCTTTGAGGCCAATCTCGCCGACCAGCCGGAGCGCAGCATCCACCTCT
>JBEKQJ010000180.1:0-6242 GCA_049519835.1 Caulobacteraceae bacterium
ACAGCTGCACCGAGGAAGGCCTCAGCGTCGCGCTTCAGGCTGGCGAGCACGAGCGCTGAAAGCTCTTCCGGGGCATAGGATTGCTTGTCGAGCTTCAGGGCCCTCTTCGTGCCCATGAGGCGTTTGAATGCCGTAGCGGTGTTCTCGGGATGTGTCGGCTGACGTTCTCGAGCCGTCAGCCCTACAAGCAACCCGCCTTTTTCGTCTATGCTCACCGCCGACGGCGTGAGTAGGTGGCCCAGGCTATTGGGAATGAGTTGCGCTTGGCCGTCCCGCCACACCGCGACAGCGCTGTTGGTGGTCCCGAGATCAATTCCGACAATCATGCGCCCGTGTTCTCGGTCAGTTGAGCTGATTCGCCTTAAGGAACATCGTCTCAAGCGCCGGCGCTGCCAAACACACGAGCCTAACTGCGGCCATTACCTCACTTCGGTCGCGGCCGAAATCGCCGGCCATGACGGGCGAGCATGAGGCTACTATCTGTCTGGAGACACGGGAGGACGCGCGCCATGGTGGGACGGGATTTTACGGGCTGGACGGTGGTGGTGACCGGAGCCTCCTCCGGGCTCGGACGGGCCGTGGCCGTGGAATGCGCCGAGCGCGGGGCGGCTCGTATCGTCATCAACTATGCCTCCAGCGCCGGCGCGGCGGAGGAAACCAAGCGTCTCGTCGAAGGCCATGGCGCGGAGGGCATACTCGCCCAAGGCGACGTCGCCCGCGATGAGGACTGCCACAAGATCGCCGCCGCCGCTGGCGGACGCATCGACGCCCTGTTCAACAATGCCGGGATCACCAAGTTCGCCGCCAATCACGCCGACCTGGACGCCGTCTCGGCGGACGACTTCGCCCGCCTCTACGCTGTCAACGTCACCGGCGCCTTCCAGATGATCCGCGCCGCCCGCGCCGGCCTCGAGGCGGCGCCGCAACCGGGCGCGGTGGTCAACACCGCCTCGATCGCCGGGGTGGTCGGCATCGGCTCGTCCGTTCCCTACGCCGCTTCCAAGGGCGCGCTGGTGACCATGACCATCTCGCTCGCCAGGGCGCTGGCCCCAAAAATCCGGGTCAACGCCGTCTGTCCTGGGTTCATCGACACCCCGTGGTTCGGCAAGGTGATGCCGGAGGAAGGCCTGGAGCGGCTACGGGCCGGCGTCATCGCCTCGTCACCGCTCAAGGTGGCCTCGACGGCCGGGGACATCGCCGGCGCGGCCGTCTTCCTGGCGTCGCCTTCCGCGCGTCATATCACCGGCGAGGCCCTGATGGTCGACGCCGGCACGCATCTCGGCTTCGCGCCGCTTGCCATGCGTTGAGGTCCGAAAACCGCCAGACGAACCGGCCGCGCGCCGTCATTCAAGACACCGACTACCTCCCGGAGATTCGCCATGACCAGCCCAGCCGAAAAGCGCGCCGCTTTCCGCGCCCTCCACCAGGAAGGCTGCTTCGTGATGCCCAACCCCTGGGATGTGGGCTCGGCGATGGCCTTGCAGAACCTTGGCTTCAAGGCGATCGCCACGACCAGCGCCGGCATGGCCTGGGCCATGGGCCTGACCGATGGCGGCGTGACCCGCGAGGCAGTGCTCGGCCACCTCGCCGCCCTCGCCGCGGCGACCCACATCCCGCTCAACGCCGATTTCGAGAACGGCTTCGCCGATCGTCCCGAGGGTGTGGCCGAAAGCGTTGCGCTCGCCGTCGACGCCGGCGTCGCGGGCCTCTCGATCGAGGACTTCACTGGCGATCCGGCCGCCCCGCTCTACGACTTCACCCTGGCGGTCGAGCGCATCGCCGCCGCCCGACAGGCGATCGGCAATTCCGGCGTCGTTCTCACCGCCCGCGCCGAGGGCTTTCTCCGTGGCCGCCCGGACCTGGACGAGACCCTTCGCCGCCTGACCGCCTTCGCCGAGGCGGGCGCCGACTGCCTCTACGCGCCGCTTCTCCCCGGCGAGGCCGAGATCGCCACCGTGGTGCGCGCCGTCGCGCCGAAGGCCGTGAATGTGCTGGCGTCCCGCATGCCGGTCGCGACCCTGGCCGGGCTCGGCGTGCGGCGGATCAGCGTCGGCGGCTCCCTCGCCCTCGTCGCCTGGGACGCCTTTGCCGAGGCGGCGAAGCAGATCGGCGAAACGGGAACCTTCGACGCCCTCTCCAGAGGCGCCAACCGCGCCAACCTCCAGGCCCTGCTCACGGCTCAGCCATGATGGGCTAGAGCCGAACGTGCGCCAGCTTGTCGGCATTGCGCATGATGTAGATCCCGCGGATCGCGCCGTCGCAGGTCATGTTCGCGCCGTATGGCGCGGCTAGGCGAGAACCTTAGCAGAAGCCGTGAACCAGTCCTGCGCCGCCGGCCAGTCGATCACCGGCAGCTCGGCGAAATGCTCGCGGAACCAGGCGAAGCGCTGCGGCGCCAACTCGCAGCGACGATCAGGCAGCGTCACGTCGTGGTCCAACACGCGGATGACGCCGACGCCATGGTCGATGGCCAGCAGGCGGAACTCGACGCCCTTTGCGCCGATCAGCTCGAAGGCCACCTTCCACGGATCGCCCGTCCAGCGGCTGGTGGAAATCTGCGGTGTGTGCTCTTCGATCCAATCGCGCGGAAACATGTCGTGCAGCGCGATCCAGCCGCCCGGCGGCACGACGTCGAGCGCGTTGACCACGTCGCGGCGCACCTGGTCGTAGAGGTGCAGGCCGTCGATGAAGACCACGTCGAAGTTTTCATGGTTGCCGGCGAAGAACTCGTCGCTGGTCATCCGGTGCGTGCCGCCCTGGGCAGGGTCGACCCCCACCTTGCGCTCGGCGTGGACCTGATTGAACAGCAGATCTTCCGCACAGCCGATCTCGAGATAGCTGCGCGCGCCCGTGACCTCGAGCAGACGCTTGACCACGGCTTGGCGACTGCCTTCGACCTTTGACCAGTCGTAGTCGAAGAACTCATCGACGGCGTGGCGGCGGTAGCGCCGAGCCAACAGACCCTCGCGCACGATCGAATTGAGATTGCGCTTTTTCTTGGCGTAAGGGACTTGCACGCTGAGAGCTCGGATCGGCCGACGGGACGGGCGCCTTCTTAAGACCCCGCCCGCTCCGGCCATACGTGGCCGACGGCCGCGCGTCAAAATGGCGCGCAACGCAGCTCAGCTGGCGCCGGGCAGGTCGCTGCGCTTCCACCACCCACCGCCCAGGGCCTGGAAGAGCGCAGCCGTATCGGAAAAGCGGGTCGCGCGATGCCACGCGTCGGACGCCCTCCCTGAAGCTAAGCCCTAGAAGTGCACGATGATATCGCCGGCGGCGACCACCTCGGTCTTGCGATCTGGCGCGACGCCGAGGTTGGAGTTGCCGTTGAACGCGTTCTGGTTGGCGGAGTGATACCAGGTGACCTCCGGACGCAGTTCGATCTGCGGCGACAGCCAATGCTGCCAGCCGAGGGCGGCTTCATAGTAGGTGGTCGCCACGCCTGTGCGTTGGCCGACGATGTCGTCGAAGACCTCACCGCGCAGGGAGAAATTATTCAGCGGATTGGGGCTGTAGTTCAAGTAGAATAGGCCCGACATTTCCGGCGCATTACAAGTCAACTGATTGACATTGTGACAGTGAGCTCCGTCGGGTGCGTTGAACGGCATGAATTGAGGCGAGAATGGCGTCCCACCGCCGGCAATGATCGCTTGTGCGGCCGGATTATCGACGTTTGGCACGCCATCTTCCTGTATGTGCCAGAATTCCGTCGAGATATGCCAATGTTCATTGAATTTATGATAGTATGTGAGGCCGAGCCATTGAAGGTTATTGTAGCCCCACTGTCCATGGTTGATGCCGTCAGCGCATAGATAGAGGTCGTTGCGGGCGTCGTTCGATTGAAAGCGCGCGCACGCGACCAAGGTCGGTCTCGCGCCAGGATCCTTGCGGAACTCTCTGCCCGGATAGAGAGGGTCGGGATTGCCTGCCTGGACGTACAGGTTGGGCAGCTGCTTGCCAACGTTCCAAAGCGCCGTTTCGGTGCCGTCGACCACGCCCACCTGGAAGAAGATGTTCTTGGTCGCAGCCAACGAAGCCACGACTCCTGTATTCGTATAGTTATCGAATGTATACGTCATCGAGTGCGTATACATATAGTTGTTGGGCGCCAGCTGGGCTTCGATATCCGGTATGGATATATAGCGGCCGGCCCTGATGAGCAAACCTTGCGCGACATTAGGTATGTATACCTCTACGTACTCCATCGGAAAGTCGTAGCCATAGTTGTTATTCTTCTTCAGCAATTGATAGCTGGCGATTCCCAATGACGTAGTATATCGATAATCGACTCCATAGATCGCTGAAAATCTGAACCCCCAATCGATATGATCCGTCTGCACGGTGTCGGGCGTTCGCTCGAAATAGACGACCGCTTGGTCGAGCTGAACCGTGTTGGGGTTATAGTCATAACCTGCCGGCGCATTGCCGCCCTTGACGGTGCTACTGCTGATGTTGCCGCCCACATCCACCCAGCCATAGAGTTGCAGGTGTTCTTGGGTCATCCATTTTCCGAGCCCCGTGTCGGCGATCGCCACCATCAGGGGGCTATCGGCGGAGGCTGGCCGATTGACGCCGATGGATGTGGCGGCGCCGTAGGGCCACTCCGTAAACGGCATAGGGGGGGTGGTTTCGGGCTGGGCTGGCCAGGGCGCGGCGCGGCGCGAGGACGGCGCGTTCGGATCCGTCGGCGCGCCAGGCTGGCCAATCTCCCACGACTGGTACTGGATGAAGCGCTCGAAGATATTCTCGCTCAACTTCGGCGGCGCTTTTGCGGCCGGGCTCGCTGGCGCCGGCGTGGACGCCTGAGCGGGAGTCGCGACGGAAGCCGCGCTCGTTGCCTGGGCGCCCGCCACGGCGGCGTCGGCGGGCGTGGTCACGGCCGGCGCATCCTCGGCTCTGGCCAGGCCAGCGGCCACGACCAACGCCGCCGTGCAGACGGCGGCCAGAGAGATGGGGACCGATTTAGGCGCGCGACAACGCCACGGATCGCGGCCCGCGCCGCGCGTGCTGGGATAGATAGACATTGAAACTCGTATGCCTCGCCCGAACGGGCGCTCCAGGGTTGAACGGCCCGGAGGCTAGGGCTTTCGGCCGTAAGGGGGCTATTCCGAACGGGGCCGCGCCACATAAGAGAAACATAAGGGTCGTGCGTGCCCGGTCGGATGGCTGGTGCGGGCGGTCGGAGTCGAACCGACACGGGCCTCGCGGTCCTACGGATTTTAAGTCCGTTGCGTCTACCAGTTCCGCCACGCCCGCACGGAGTTCGGCTTACCCTGACCGGGCGGCGGCGTCACGGCTCCAGCCGCACCACCGACTTGGCCCCGATGTCGCGCAACGCCTCGACCAGGGCGTCGACGGTGCCCTTGACCTCGGTCGCATCGCGGCCGCGCACCACCAACTGGGAGCCGTAGCCGCCTTCCCCGAAGAACGGATAGCTGCCGAGCGAAAGGTTCGGATGGGCCTTGGCCAGCGCCTCGAGCGGGGCGGCGATCACCCCCTCCCCGGCGCCTTCCACGCGAACGGTGCGGGAAATGACCACCTTGCCGGTGCGCACCCGCGTGACAACGTCCTCCAGCATGCTGCGCATGATCAGCGGCACGCCCGCCAGCACGAAGACGTTGCCGATCTGAAAGCCGGGCGGTCCCTGGACAGAATTCTTGACCAGCGTGCCGCCCACCGGCACGCGCGCCATCCGCCGGCGCGCCGCATTGAGCTGGTCGCCCCAACGCCCGGTCAGCAGTTCGAGGATCTGCGGGTGCTCGAAAAGCTCCACGCCGAAGGCTTCGGCAACGCATTCGGCTGTGATGTCGTCGTGGGTCGGGCCGATGCCGCCGGTGGTGATCACATAGTCGTAGCGGGCCCGCATGGCGTTCACGGCGGCGACGATGTCGGCCTTCACATCGCCAACCACCCGCGCCTCGCAGAGGTCGACGCCGTACAAGGCCAACTGACGCGCGATGGCGTTGAGGTTGGAGTCCTGGGTGCGGCCCGACAGGATCTCATCACCGATGATGATCACCGCGGCGGTGACGCGCTCAGCGTTGTCCACCCACCTCTCCTCTTTGACTTCGTGAGCCCGTGACGGGCATAGGCCGCCGATGCGATCGTCGCAACCGATGGCGCACGGCCGCCTCGCCGCCCGCTACAAGCGCTTCTTCGCCGACGTCGTCACCGACGACGGTCGGACGCTGACGGCCCACTGCCCCAATCCGGGCGCGATGCTAGGGCTCAACACGCCGGGT
>JBEKQJ010000181.1:0-6226 GCA_049519835.1 Caulobacteraceae bacterium
TTTGCTCGTATTCGCTACGGCGGCAGGCGCGCGCGCTCAAGAGGCGGCCCCTCCAACCCCGCCGACGCCCGCTGAGGCGCCGGAAACTCTCAAGCTGTCGCAGGATCCGTCGCTCCGCCTGACCTTGGCGGTCATGGTCAACGGCCGGGGTCCGTTCGAATTCCTTGTCGATACCGGCTCAAACCGCACGGTGATCTCCCACGAACTGGCGGCGGTGTTGAAGCTTCCCCCGAGCGAGAAGGTGCGCATCCGCGAGGCTGCGGGCATGGCCGACGCGAACACTGTGGTGATCGACCGCCTGTCGATCGGCAATCGAACGGTTCGCCACATCGAGGCCCCGGCTCTGACGGCCGAGAACATCGGGGCGGCGGGAATGCTCGGTGTCGACGCCCTGCGTGACTTGCACGTGGTCATGGATTTCAAGGCCATGAACATGTCGAGTTCGCCCAGTCACGCCGAGGCCGTCGATCCCCACACCATCGTCGTGCACGGCAAGAACCGCCTGGGCGAACTGATCCTGTCGCACTCCACGGTCCGGGGCGTGCCGATCCTGGTGGTGGTCGACTCCGGCTCCGAACTGACCATCGGCAATTCGGCGCTTCTCAAGTTGCTCACCAAGCGCTCTCTCAGCCGCGATCCGCCGACGACGACCGCGATCGTCGACGTCACCGGGCGCAGGCTGACCATCGAGCAGGACCAGATTGCCGAGGCCGACGTCGGCGGGCTGGTGATCCACAACATGCCGCTGGCGTTCGCCGACCTGCCGATCTTCAAATACCTCGGATTGTCCGATACCCCGGCGCTGTTCCTTGGCATGGACGTGCTCGGTCAATGCGAGCGGGTTTCGGTCGACATGCGCCGCCGCGAGGCGACCTTCACCCTTAGACCGGCGTTGGGCGTCACCGCGCCCGGTTGACGTGGGCCACGATCACTTCGTCGGGGTGGGCCGACGAGAGGCGCAGCATGGCCCCGCGGGCCCGGCGCACGCACAGGCCGTCACCGGCCCGCAACGCCAGTCGCTCGGCCCGCAGCTGGGCCGAAAGGCCGCCGGACGGCGCCAACACCAAGGTGACGTCCTGGCAGATGACCGTGGCCGCGCCCTCGACCACCCGCCGCTCGAGCGTCCCGGTCCAGGCCCCGCGGCGGGTCATCAGGTTGAACGCGGCGGCCGGTCCGTCCGGCAGCAGGGCCGCGGAAGGAATGTCGCCGGGAAACTGCGCCGCTTCATCCGCGGCGCCGTAGAACCGAGGCTCCCGGTCGGCCACACCGAGTTCGATACGCCCCTCGGCCACCAGCAACGTGCGATCGATCTCCGGAAACTCGGAAAACGGCCCTTCCGCCTCGATGATGGCCAGGCTCAGGCGCCAGGCGAAGTCGGCCGCGCCAACGGGCTCGGCGGCGATCTCGAAGGTAACGCCACCGCCATTGCGCCAGGGAACTGGCGCCCGGTCGTCGGCCGGCAAAAGCTCCAGGCTCATTCGCGCTCCCAGAGCCGCGCGGCGCCGCGCACGCCCGATGAATCGCCCCACTTGGCTGGCGCGAGCCGCCCGAGCCAGCCATCGGAGAAGACGTAGGGCCCGATCGCCGCCGGTAGCGCCTCATAGAGCTCGCCAACATTTGAGAGGCCGCCGCCGAACACGAAGACGTCCGGGTCGAGAATATTGCAGATCATCGCCAGGCCCCGTCCGAGCCGGCTGACGTAGCGCGCGAAGCTGGCCTTGGCCGCCGCCTCGCCGGCCCGCGCAGCGGCGATGATCGCCTCGCCGGTGAGCTGCTGGCCGGTCACGGCCTGGTGGTCGCGCGCCAGGCCCGAGCCGGAGATCCAGGTTTCGAGACAGCCGGAAAGGCCGCACCAGCATTTGGGTCCCGGCGTCTCATCAGGTCCAGGCCAGGGGAGGGGGGCATGACCCCACTCGCCGGCGATGCCGGAGACGCCCGCGATGAGCTTGCCATCCACCGCCACGCCGCCGCCACAGCCCGTGCCAAGGATGACGGCGAAGGCGACGCGCGCGCCGGCCGCCGCGCCGTCACAGGCCTCGGAAAGCGCCAGGCAATTGGCGTCGTTGGCGAGGCGGATGGGCCGACCAAGCGCCGCCTCGAGGTCTTCGTGGAATGCTCGGCCGTTGAGGAAGGTCGAGTTGGCGTTGCGCATCTTGCCCGTGAGCGGCGAGACCGAACCCGGCGAGCCGACGCCGATCGTCCCCTGGCCGCCGGCCTCGCGCTCGACTTCGGCCACGAGGTGGACGACCGCCTCGATCGCCGCCTCATAGCCGTGCGGATTGGCCAGCCGGCGGCGGGCCAGGAACGCGCCGTCCGCGTCCAGCGCCGCCGCCTCGATCTTGGTGCCGCCGAAATCGACCCCGATGCGCAGCGCGCTCAGTTGTCGCCTCCCAGAAGGCCGCCGAGCAGGCCGCCGATCGCGCCGCCAGCCGCCAGGCCGCCGATCGCCGGCGCGGCATTATGCTGCTCGGCGCCGGGCAGGAAGCGGGCGATTTCCTCGGCCAGATTCATGATCGGCATCGATTGCAGATGCACCTCGCCCGGGCCAGTGAGGGTGGCCAGGAACAGGCCCTCGCCGCCGAACAGCATATTGCGGAAGCCCGGCACCATTTGGATGTCGAATGAGACGGTGGGTTCGTGCACGCCGACGTGGCCGGCGTGGACATAGAGCCGCTCGCCGGGGGCCAGACGCTTGGTCACCACCTCGCCCGAGAGGTCGAGGAAGACCATGCCCGGGCCAGTTACGCGCTGCAGGATGAAGCCCGCGCCGCCGAAGAAGCCGGCTCCGATGCGCTGCTGCCAGGCGATCTCGAAGCTGACTGACTTCTCAGCCGCCAGGAAGGTCTCCTTTCGGCAGATGACCGACTGCCCCGCCGCCAGTTGCATGGCGAGGATTGACCCCGGGAACCTCGGCGCAAAGGCGACGTGCGCGCCGGGCGCTTCGGCGGTGAAGTCGGTGATGAAGAAGCTGCCGCCGGTGAGGCTGCGCTTGAGACCGGCGAACAGGCCGCCGCCAGTATTGGTGTGCATCCGCACGCCGTCGCTCATCCACGACATTGTGGCGGTCTGGCTGTAGACCGTCTCGCCGGGCGAGAGGTCGATGGCCACGGTCTGCATCACCGTGCCCGACACTTCGTAGCGCATGCTCTCTCCCTTCGGTTGCGCGGCGCTCGCCACCTGCGTCGGCGTCCTATAGTCCAGGCCGCCATGAACGCCGAACCATTCTTCGTCCCGCAGGGCGGCGCCTACTTGCCGGGTCCTGTCAGCCGCGGACCGTGGAGCGCGACCTCCCTCCATGCGCGCGTGGTCATGGGTCTCCTGGCGCATGAGATCGAGCGTCTTCACGGCGAACCTGGGTTCACACCGGCCCGACTCACGACCGATCTCTACCGTCTGCCCGACCTCTCGCCGGCCGCGGTGGTGGTGCGGCCCGTGCGCGAAGGCGGCCGCATCAAGGTGATCGACGCCGAGTTCATCAGCGGCGGGGTGTCGGTGGCGCGTGCAACCTGCCAGCTGCTGCGCCGGACAGCCGAGCCGACAGGCGAGGTATGGTCGCTTCCCAATTGGGACGCCCCGCCACCGGACAGTCTTCCCCCGCCGCCGCCCGGCGTTGGCGGGCTCGCCGGGATGTGGGAGACGCGCGACATCGCCGGCCGTTTCGGCTCGCTCGGCGTGCGACGCCTGTGGATGCGCGAGGTGCGTGACCTGATCGGCGGCGAAGCCCTGACGCCGTTCGTGCGCGCCGCGCTCGCGGTCGACTTCGCCAGCCCTTACGCCAACGCCGGTCCGCAGGGCCTCGCCTACATCAACAGCGACGCCACCCTCTATCTCTGTCGCCCGCCCGCAACCGAATGGATCGGCTTTGAGGTGGTCAACCATCAAGCGCGGGACGGCGTCGCCATCGCCGAATGTTGGCTCTATGACGAGGGGGGTCCGATCGGTACGGCGAGCGTCGCCGCTTTGGCCCAGAAGCGGGCGATGGGACTGGCGGGGGAAGGCGAATGATCAACAAGACGATCCTGGCGATCGCGGCTGTGGGGGCGATTGCAGCGACGGGCGCGGCATCGCAGGTGGTCCAGGTCCAGAGCGGAACCCTGAACGGCGTCACGGCGGAGGGTGTCGTCAGCTTCAAGGGTATCCCCTATGCCGCGCCGCCAGTGGGCGATCTGCGTTGGCGCGCGCCCCAGCCCGTCGAGTCCTGGGCCGGCGTGCGCGCGGCCGACAAGTTCGGCCCCATCTGCATGCAGAAGATCACGCCGGACAACGGCGTCGGGCCTGGTCCGGCCAGCGAAGACTGCCTGACCCTCAACGTGTTCGCACCGACGGGCGCGAAGCATCTACCCGTCATGGTCTGGATCCACGGCGGCGGCTTCGTGAATGGTTCGGCGACGGCGGCGCTCTACGATGGCTCGGCGCTGGCCCGGCAAGGCGTCGTCGTGGTGACGGTGAACTACCGGCTCGGCCGCTTCGGGTTCTTCGCCCATCCGGCCCTCACCGCCGAACAGAAGGACGTCGCGGTGGCCAACTATGGCCTGATGGACCAGATCGCGGCGCTCAAGTGGGTGAAGCGCAACATCGGCGTCTTCGGTGGTGATCCAGCCAATGTGACGATCTTCGGCGAGTCGGCCGGCGGCATGGCGGTCAACCGACTGATGATGATCCGCGAGGCGCGCGGCCTCTTCGCCAAGGCGATCGTCGAGTCGGGCGTCGGGCGTGAGAAGGGCCAGACCCTCGCCGAGGCTGAGACGGATGGCGCTGCGTTCGCGACCAAGTTGGGCGCCGGCTCCGACGCCGCCTCGTTGCGCGCCCTTCCGGCCGGCAAGATCATCGCCGCCGGCGATCCCGACGTGCTGAAGGGCGAGCTTCCGATCCTCGACGGCCGCATGCTCGCGGAGAATCCCGCCGACGCCTTTGCTGCTGGCCGCGTCGCGCAGGTTCCCTACCTCGTCGGCTCCAACAGCCTGGAATTTCCCGGCGCCTGGGCGGGCGACATGCGCGCCAAACTTGTCCATCTCACGCCCGATCAGCAGGCGGCGATGGTCAAGGCCTACGGTGACCAGGCGACATTCGACAACCACATCCTTAGCGACGTGATCTTCGGCGAGCCGGCCCGCTGGCTGGCCGGCGAGACGGCCAAGCAAGGGATCCCTACTTACCTTTACCGGTTCTCGGTCGTCGCCGCGAAGACCCCCGCGCCGCTCGCCGGCGGCGCCGTCCACGCCTCGGACCGGCAGTACGTGTTCAAGACCCTGAACGCCTCGCCCTGGCCCACCGACGCTCGCGACGCCGCCCTCGCCAACACGATCAGCGCCTATTGGGTGGCCTTTGCAAAGACCGGCGATCCCAACGGCGAGGGGCGCCCGCACTGGCCGCGCTATGGCGCGGGCGATGAGCTGATCAACTTCACCAACGACGGACCGGTGGCCGAGAAGACGCCAGACGCCGCGGCCCTCGACCTCATCGGGGCCGGCCAGAAACCCTGATTTACAGGATAGCCGGCAGATCGAGGCCGTTTGCGCGGGCGCAGTCGAGGGCGATGTCGTAGCCGGCATCGGCGTGGCGCATGACGCCGGTGGCCGGGTCGTTCCACAGCACCCGCTCGATCCGCCGCGCCGCCGCTTCCGTGCCGTCGCAGACGATGACCATGCCGGCATGTTGCGAAAACCCCATGCCCACCCCACCGCCGTGGTGCAGCGAGACCCAGGTCGCGCCGCTGGCGGTGTTGAGGAGCGCGTTCAGCAGCGGCCAGTCTGAGACAGCGTCCGAGCCGTCGCGCATGGCCTCGGTCTCGCGATTGGGCGAGGCTACCGAGCCGGAATCGAGGTGGTCGCGGCCGATGACCACCGGGGCTTTGAGCTCACCGCTGGCCACCATCTCGTTGAAGGCAAGGCCGAGGCGATGGCGGTCGCCCAGGCCCACCCAGCAGATGCGCGCCGGCAGGCCCTGGAACTTGATCTTCTCGCGCGCCATGTCGAGCCAGTGATGCAGGTGAGCGTCGTGCGGCATCAGCTCTTTCACACGGGCGTCGGTCTTGTAGATGTCCTCAGGATCGCCGCTCAGCGCCGCCCAGCGGAAGGGGCCAACGCCGCGACAGAACAGCGGGCGGATGTAGGCCGGCACGAAACCCGGGAAGTCGAAAGCGTCGTCGAGACCCTCTTCCTTGGCCATCTGACGGATGTTGTTGCCGTAGTCGACGGTCGGCACACCGGCCCGATGGAAGCCGAGC
>JBEKQJ010000182.1:0-6136 GCA_049519835.1 Caulobacteraceae bacterium
GAGGCCACCGCAGGCGCGCGGCTCACCGTCCGGGGCGCCTACGAGGCCGACGCCCTGCACGTATGGGCGGAGCGAACCTAGGTGGCCGACGAAACTCCATCCGGCCTCGAGCGCGAGCTGGCCTTCGTCATCGCTTGCGCCGCGCCGCCGTCGCGCGTCGACCGTGGCCGGCTGGTGGAGCGGGCGCGTTCGGTCGACTGGAGGCAGGTCGAGCGCCTGGCCAATCTCCACCTGGTTCGCCCGCTGCTGTTGCGCCGCGCCGCGACCTTCGCGCCCAAGCCCGTTCGTGGACGCTGGACCGTCGAGCTGCGTGACATCGGCCTGCGCACCCTGGGCCTCACCTCGGCTCTGATCGCGGTCACCCGCAGCTTGCAGGCGGCCGGCGTCCCGATCCTGCCGCACAAGGGGCCTGTGCTCGCCCTGGCGGCGTACGGCGAGATCGGCCTGCGCGAGTGCGCCGATCTCGACGTACTCGTGCCGGAGGACAGGCTCGCCGAGGCGCTGCAGGTCCTCGCCCGGGCTGGGTATGCGCGCGATACGGACCTCGCCTGGCTGTCGGCCAGCGCCCTGCGCCGCTGGACCGGCGAGGTGAGCTGCCGGTCGGCGCAGGGTGTGACGGTCGATCTGCACTGGCGGTTCACGCCGCCGCACTATCCCCTGCAGCTCGATCCGAAATGGCTATGGCCGCACGTCCGGCCCCTGCGCCTGGCCGGGGCCGAGCTGCCGGCCCTGGATCCAGAGGCGCACTTTCTGGTCCTGGCCGTCCACGGCGCCAAGCACGCCTGGGCGGGTCTCGGCTGGGTCACCGATCTCGCCTGGCTGATCGACGCGGGCTTCGACTGGGCGGCGGCCGAAGCCATCGCCGTCCAAGCCGATTGCCTGCGCGTGTTCCGCCTCGCCGCCCTCCTTGCCCATCAAGTTTTTGGCTCCCGCATTCCGGAGGGCGTCGCCAAGGCGATCGCGGGGGATCGCGGGCTCGGCCGCCTCGCGGCGCGGGTCCAGGCGCGCTGGCTGCAATCGCCGGCCACGCCGGTCGGGTCTGGTGAACTGCTGAGCTTCGTAGCCGCGCTCGATCCCCGCCCGCTCGTCCTGGCGCGCCACCTTGTCGGCCTGGCGACGCACCCGACCGAAGGCGACTGGCGGGCCTTCCGCCTGCCGGAGAACCGCTTTGCCCTCTATGCGCCCGGACGCCTGGGGCGGTTTATCGCCCGCCCCTTCGCCCGCGGTTGACAGGCTGCGACAATCGACCGCCGCCGCCATGCGTGGCGATTGCGGCTGCCCGTGATAGGGCCGGCGGCCAAGGAGAACCGGTGAGCCTGTCCCACTACGGCGTCTATGGCGTTGAGCTGGCCAGCGAGATCCCGCTCGCCCTGCCGCCGAGCGCCGATGCGCCGCTGGCCCGGATCGAGCTGCGCCGGGCCGGTGAGGCCGCCTTCGCCGCGGCGGCGGCCGTCGCGCAGCCCTCGCCGGACAGCGGCTGGTTCGCCTCGGCTGACCTCGAGGACGGGTCGATCTATGTGCGCTGGGAGGGCCTCGGCGAGTTCATCGCCGCCAGGGACGGCCTATCCATCCGCTGCCGCCAAATGCCCGGCGCGCACGAGGAGTCGTTTCAGGTCTACCTGCTCGGCCAGGCCCTGTCCTACGCCCTGGTCAAGGCGGGTTTCGAGCCGATCCACGCCACGGTGCTTGTCCAGGACGGCCACGCCGTCGCCCTGCTCGGCGACAGCGGCTATGGCAAGAGCACTCTGGCCGCCTCGATGCTGGCGGCGGGCGCGCGGCTGCTGACCGACGACCTCCTGATGGCCCGCCCAGCGGGCGAAGGCTATGTCGCCTATCCGGGCCCGGCGCGGATTAAGCTGCTGCCGGACACCGCCGCTTGCTTCCTGCCCCTGGCGGCCGAGGGGGTGCCGATGAACCCCCTCACCAACAAGATGATCCTGTCCCTCGACGCCGACCGCGTCGAATCCCGGCCCACCCCCCTGGCCAGCGTCTATGTCCTGCCTTCGCCGCTCGATGCCGACCGGCGACACCGCATCGGCTTTCAGACCCTGTCGCCGCGCGACGCCTTCGTGGCCCTGGTGACCAACACCTTCAACCGGCGGCTGACCGACACCGGCCGCATGGGCCGTCAGCACGCCCAGACGGCCGCGCTCTCCCGCGCCGTGCCGGTGGCCGCCATCACCTATCCGCGCGGGATCGAGCATGTCGAAGAGCTGGCCGAGGCGATCCTTGCCCATGCAGCGTCGGCGGTACGAGCGGCGTGAGCGGCCTCTTCGGCATCGTCAACCTCGATGGGCGGCCGGTCGACGAGGCGCTGCTCGGGGCCCTGACCGCGCGCATGGACTTCCGTGGCCCGGACGGGCGCGGCCTGGCGACCAGCGGACAGGCCGGCTTCGGCCACACCTTGCTGCGCGCCACGGCGGAATCGGCGGAAGAGGCGCAGCCCATCGCCTTCGATGACGGCGCGCTGATCGTGGCCGATGCGCGGATCGACGCCCGCGCCGAATTGGCCGCGGCCCTGCGCGCCGCCGGCCAGGCGCCCCGCCTCGACCGGCCGGATGTCGAGCTGATCCTCGCCGCCTGGCGCGCCTGGGGGGAGGATTGCGTCACCCGCCTGATCGGCGATTTCGCCTTCGCCGTCTGGGACGGGCGGCGCCTCTTCCTGGCCCGCGACCAGATGGGCGTGAAGCCGCTCTATTTCGCCGAGATCGGCCGGACGGTGGTGTTCGGCAACACGCCGGCCTGCCTGCGCGCCCATCCCGGCTTTCCGGTCGGCTTCGACGAGCGGGCCCTGGCCGAATACCTGCTCTACGGGACCCGACAGGACGAGACGGCCACGGGCTTTGCGGGCCTGAAGCGCCTTCCGCCCGCCCACACCCGTGCCTGGGACGCCGACGGCGCCGAGCAGCGCCGCTACTGGACCCTGCCGATCGAAGAGCCGGTCTATCGCCGCCGCGCCCAGGACTATCTCGACGAATTTTCCAGCCTGCTCACCACCGTCGTCGCCGACCGCCTGCGCGTCCCACGCGCCGGCCTGCTGATGAGCGGCGGCCTCGACTCCACCACCCTGGCCATGGAGATGTGCGACCAGCTTTCGCTGGGCGGCGCCGTCAATGTCGCTGCCTTTACGGCCATCTTCGGCTCAGACGATGAGGAAGCTCGGTTCGCCAAGATGGTCGGCGAGCGGCCGGGCCTTTCACTGCACTTCGTCGATCGCAGTGTAACGGCGTGCGAGGAGCCCCTGGACGCTCTCGATGACGCCGTGGCTGGACCCGACGATCTCACGCTCGATCCAAGGCCTTTGCGGGCGCAATACGCCGACATGACCCGCTTTTCCCGCGTCGCCATGTTTGGCGAGGGACCGGACAACGCCTTGCCCTACGAGTGGCGCGCCCACCTGGCCTTCCTCGCGGGCCAGGGCCGGTGGTTGCGGGCCGCGACCGACCTGGTTCTGGACCGGATCGCCGATGCCCGCCCGCCGGCGTTCGCCACTCTGCGCCATCGGGTCTCAGGAGCTTGGGCCGAGGACGAACGTGACGCCATTCCACCTTCGATCCTGAGGCCTGAGGCGGCTGTACGCCTCGGAATCGATCCCGATCATTGGCCCGTCACCCCGGTGGATTGGATTCATCCGGCGCGACCCTCCGCTCACCGGAGCCTGCAGACCCCACTCTGGAGTTCGCTATTCGAAGGCCTCGATCCGGCTGTGACCGGCGCGTCGCTCGAGTTCCGCCATCCGTACGTCGACGTGCGGATGCTGCGGTTCTTGCTGACCGTCCCGCCGCTTCCCTGGGCGCGGCGCAAGCTGCTGGTCCGGCGAGCCATGCGCGGGCGCCTGCCGCCGGCCGTGTTGGCGCGCGACAAGACGCCGCTGGCGCGGCATTTCTCGACGCCGGATCTTTCCCAGCTCCCCTCTGTCACTCTCGAGCCTGAGGCGCGCGCCCTGGTGCGCGAGGACTGGGCAGCCGCCGATCCGCGGGCCGTGGTCCGCGCCCGGACGTTGAACCGGTGGCTGCGGCTGGCTAAGCTCGCCGCAGATTCACCTGAACAGAGCGCCCATGACCCAGATCGACCCTAAGTCCGTTCACACGCGGCGGCCTTACAAGCGGCCGGCGCTGACGGTGATCGGCGATCTGGCGCGCCTGACCCGCACGCTCAGGGTTACGGGCAATGACGACGGCGGCAACAACGGGCAACCGCACCGCACCGCCCACTAAATCGCCACGACCGCGCGACACGTTGCCGCGACGGCGCTGTCGCGCTTGTAGCGACCGCAATGCCCGACTAAGGTCGCTGCTGCCGAAGGGAACGCGAAGTCAGATGCAACATCCGTCGGAACCGCAACATCGCCAGCGGGCCTACCGCAAGCCCGAGCTCAAGGTGCTGGGCGACCTCGCCAAACTTACGAATACGCGAAACAATTCGCGCGCCATCGACGGATATTACACGGTCGGCACCCACACCTGATCAACGGCGCCGGCGCACCTCAGTCGACGAGCGCGTGCTTCTCCATTTCGGCCACCAGCTCGATCAGGTCCTCGGCGCAACGCGCTTCGTCGACGCCGTATTCGCCCGCCACGGTGCGACTCACCGTCCTTAAGTCCGCGCCTTCGGCCAGTAGACTCCAGATCCGCGCGCCCACTTCGTCGAGGCCGAAATAGACCCCGCTGCCGAGGTGCAGCAGCACCGCCTCGCCATCGAGATCCTGGAACAGCACCTCGGGGTTGACCCGCACCGGCGTATCGAGCGTCAGGGTGGCCTCGCTCATGCGCCAGCGGCGCCGGGCAGGGTGAGGATCGGGGCGTAGCGGCCGTCGGCGGCGCCGATCAGGGTCTCGCCGCCGCAGTCCAGCCAGGCGTGGGATTCGAACTCTCGCCCGGCCCCTCCGGCGACGCCCACCACCAGCTGCGAGGCGTGGCCCGCCCTGGCCAGCAGGCGGCGCAGCGCCAGGGCGCCGGTCAGGCAACTGGCTTGCGGGACCCGGCGCGAGACGGCTTCGACCGCCCAGGCCAGGCGTCGCGGCCGCACACGCGCCAAAATGGGCGAAACCTTTTCCGGCCGCTCGGCCATCGCCTCGCGGAACGGCCGGCGCCACAGCGCCAGGCGCGCCTCGACGACCAGCGCCAGCGCATGGGCCAGGGCCAGCCGCTCCTCTGGCGTTGCGCGCAGAAAGATCGGCAGTTCTCTCACGAAGCCTCCAAGGCGGAATTAGCCGATGGGGACCGTCGAATCCATGTGCGCCGCCGTCCCTGCGACCCATTGCCGCCGTGTCAGGCCCAGCGGGTGTCGGCGGCGAGTGAGGATCCGCGCCCCACGAAGACGAAGTCGGCCTGGCGAAGACGCTGGTCGCGGGTGCGGCCGCTGAGCGCCGCGATGTCGAACAGCTCGAAGCCATGCGTCTCGAGGAAGGACATCAGGGCGAGGATCGGCGGCTCATAGGCCTGGGCGAAAAACGACACCTCGGTGAGGATCACCTCGACGCCGGCGAGCAAGGCCTCGCCGCCCTGCAGCGCCCGCAGCTCGAAGCCCTGCAGGTCGAGCTTGAGCAGGGCGTTGCGGGCGCCTTCGCTCGCGAAGAGCTGATCCAGGGTCGCGCAGGCCACCGGCTGACCGGCTTCGGCGATGTGCGCCCCGGTGTTGAGCGCCTCGGCCGAAGCCAGACGCAGGCCGGCGGTCGCGTCGGCTGCCGTTCCCAGGGCGACGGCGTGGACCGTGAAGCCGGGTCCGAGCGCCGCCAGCGCCGGCTGGCAGGCCGCCTGGGGTTCGATGAGGTGGAAGCGGGCGTCGGGGAAATGCCGCGCCGCCAGGCGGGCGAAGTCGCCGACATGAGCGCCGCCGTCGATGACGAGGTCGGGCGAGAAGCCGAGCGCCCGCAGGTGGGCCAGGGTGTCGTCGAAGGCGTCGAACCTGTTCAGGGGCGCATGCACGATCCGCCAGGGCGTGCGCGCCATGATCGCCTTGACGACGCCCTTGATGCTCAGCGTCCCGCGGTCCGAAGCCATAGGGCGACGCCTATCACCGACCCGGGGAGGCGCGAAATGTTCCCGGAGCACGGGCCGGCGAGCCCCCTCCCGGTCCGGGCCAGGGCTATCCCATATTTCCTTTTCCCTACCGTCATCGCCGGGCGTAAGTCCCG
>JBEKQJ010000183.1:0-6116 GCA_049519835.1 Caulobacteraceae bacterium
ATCGGCCCAGCGCACCGCCGCCGTCGGATCCTGGACCGACGCCTACAACCTCCAAAGACCCCACGCCGGCATCGGCGGCCTCAGCCCCTGGCAGAGACTGAACAACCTTCTTGGCAACGACACCTAGGCCGTCTGCGCAACACGCAGAGCATCGATGCGGTTTCGCTCCTTGACGAAGGCGGCCAGGTCGCTCCCTGACAACGGCTTGGCGCTGTCCATCTTCACCGACATCGGATCGACCGGTTCGTTGTTGATGTGCAGCTCGTAGTGAAGGTGGGGGCCGGTCGAACGACCGGTGGTGCCGATCTTGCCGATCTCCTGGCCCTGATGGACATGGACGCCCGGCGCTATGCCGGGCCCGAACGCGCTCATGTGCAGGTAGATCGAGTCCCAGCCGTTGTCGTGGTGCAGCTTGACGTAGTTGCCGTTGAGCTCCTTGAATTCGGCGTTGACGACGACGGCGTCGCCGGAAGCATAGATGGGCGTGCCAATCGGGGCGGCGAAATCGACCCCTTTGTGCATCTTCATGAAGCCGAGGATCGGGTGCTCGCGCATGCCGAAGGTGGAGGTGATCCGCGCGCCTTCCACGGGCGTGCGCAGGAGGGCTCGCACGGTGCTGGCGCCGTTGCCGTCGAACCAGCCGCCCTGGCCGCCCGCTGGCTGAAACCAGTAGAGCGCCCGCGACTTGGTCGGCGTTTCCATGGAGACGTAGAGCAGTCGGCCGACGCCGACCGACTCCCCGCGCCCGTTCACGCGGTCCTCGAAGGCCGCCTCGAAGACATCGCCGGCGTGAATCTCGCGCTGAAAGTCGAAGTCGTAGGCAAGCGCCTGAGCAAATGGCGAGATCAGCGTGTCGTTGAGATGCTGCGCCACGGCCGAGGTGTAGAAGCTATAGGCGTCCATCTCGCCGCGGACGACCTTGACCGCCGTCTTGAGGTCGGCGGCCGTGGCCGTGGCGGTCAGCGCGCCATTTTCGGCCACCGAGACGACCACGCCGGAGCCATCGTCATGGCGGGCCTCGAGGTTGACCAGCTGGAAACCGTTCTCGATGGGCTTCAGCATCATGACAATCGTGAGATCGCCGGGCGTGGAGGCGATTTTTGAGCGGGCCGCCGCAGCCGCGGCGGCGGCCTGGGTCGGCGCCACGCCCGCTGCGGTCAGCGCGCTCTCGATGCCCTCCGGCCCCGAGACGGTCAGGGCCCTCCGCTCGACGCCGGTGGACGGTGGTGGCGCTGGGGGCGGGGCGGCGAGCAAAGGTCCGCCGCTGCGCCGCGTCGCCAGCCAGGCGCCGCCGCCGGCGATACCAAGGCCTAAAATCGCGCCGCCGATGAGCAAGCCACGCCGGGAGCTGCTCTTCGGCGGCTTTGGGGCGGGCGCAGGTTTGGCGGTGGTTCCCCAGGCCTTGGGATCAAACGAAGTCTTGTCTCCCGGCGAGGGCGCCTTCGGCTCGCTGTCGGGCGCAGCCGTCTTCGGCTTGGCGTCGAGCCAAGTTTTGGGATCCATCGAGGGACCTTCAGAATCCGGCATGCGCAGCTCGCTCCGGTCTTTCAAGTCCAGATCGCCGCGACAATAGTGCGTCGAATCCCCTTGACCGAGTTAACTTTGAATATCACCGGTTCTAACCGGTCAGGAAGCGTGCTCAACTGCGGCAAGAAGCCGGGGGCATTGGAATGCAGGGCGAGAGTCGCGTTGCGTGGCGTGAGGGCCTCTTCCTTCGTCCGCAGCACTTTCAACAACAAGACCGGCATACCGACGCGCTTGTGCGGGCCCGTACCGAGTCGCTGCGACCCTATCCTTGGGGCCTCGTCGAGCTGAAGCTGAACCAGGACCTGGCGGCGCTCGGCAAGTTCGGCGTCGAGCGGCTGGTCGGCTTGCTGCCCGACGGCCAACCCTTCGCGGCCCCCGACGATCTGCCCGTTCCCGAACCCCTGGACGTGCCGACCGACGCCCGCGATGCGGTGATCTTCCTGACCCTTCCGGCCCGGCAGGCCGGCGCCGCCGAATTCCAGGCCCGAGATGGAGCGAGCGAGGCGACGCGCTTCCTCGTCGACGAGGAAGAGGCGGTGGACGCCTTTTCGGATGAGCGCACGCGTGAGCCCATAGAGACCTCGCGACCGAACCTGCGTTTCGGCGTCACTCGCGACCAGACCTACGGCCGCATCTGCCTCGGTGTGGCGCGCGTGCGGGAGGTTCACAACGGTCAGGTCATCTTCGACGATCGCTACATCCCCCCCTGCCTGGATATTCGCGCCAGCACACGCTTGGCCGGATTTCTCACCGACATCGTCGGGCGGGCCGACCAGCGGGCGGAAGAGCTGGCCATGCGCGCGGTCGAGAGCGTCGAGGGCGGCGCCGACACCATCGCCAGCTTTCTGCTGCTCCAGGCGCTCAACCGCTGGACGCCTTTGCTGACCCACCTCGCAGCCTTGCCCACTGTCCATCCCGAACGGCTCTACGAGACCTTTGTGGCCATGGCTGGCGAGCTCTCGACGCTGGTGCGGGCCGATCGCAAACCGCCACCGTTCCCGCTCTACAAGCACGACGACCTGCAGCCGACTTTCGAGCCGGTTTTCGACGCCCTGCAGGCGGCGCTGAGCGCGGTGTTTGACCGCGCGGCCGTGCAACTGCCGCTCGAGAACGCCGGCCCGGGCGCCTACATCTCGCGGATCACCGACCACAATCTCTACAAGACGGGCTTCTTCTACCTGGCGGTGGCGGCTCAGGCGCCGCTGGACGACATCCGCGCCCGCTTCCCGGCCGTCGCCAAGATCGGCGCGGTGCAAAAGATGCGCCAGATCGTCGACGCCGCCCTGCCGGGGGTGCCTCTGCGCCACACGCCCCAGCCACCACCGCAGATCCGTGTCCTCCCCGGCCACATCTACTTCGAGCTCGACCGGTCGGCGCCGGACTGGCGCGACTTCGCTACCGCCCCCTCGCTCGGCCTCCATGTGGCCGGCGAGTGGCCCGGCCTCCGCCTCGAGCTCTGGTGTGTGAAGCAACGGACGGCGCGATGAGCGACGAGCACAACCCCAATCGGACGGTGTTCCGACCTTCGCCGCTGCAGGGCCTGAAGCAGCCGGGGCCGGCCCGGCCCGAGCCGCTCGCCGGGCAGTCGGCCGACAGCCTGCCGGACGACGACATCCCGCTGCCTTCGGCGACGCCAGTGGTTCGCAACCGGATGATGGCGAAGGCCGCTCCCATCCTCGCCCTGGCCGCCAGCGTGCGTTCCGGCCGTGCGCGGATAGAGCCGCCGCGCCTGCACGCCCAGGCCGTGCAGGCGATCACCGCTTTCGACCAGGCGGTCGTGGCCGCCGGTTACCCGGATGAGCAGCGCCAGCGGGGCAAATACGCCCTATGCGCCACCATCGACGATATCGCCCAGAACCTGCCGGGCGCCGACGGCGCCGAATGGGCCCGCCACAGCCTGGTAGTGCAGTTCTTCCAGGAAGCCATTGGTGGCGACCGTTTCTGGCAGCTGGTGGACGACATGCTGGCGCGTCCGGCTCAGTACGCCGACCTGATCGAGCTCTATCATGCCTGCCTCGCGGCAGGCTTCGAGGGTCGCATGCGGGTGCTGCCCGACGGCAAGCGCCGCTTGCACGAAATCATGACCAATCTCTATGCGGCCATGGACCACGTGCGAACGCTGTCGGCGACCGAGCTCGCACCGCATTGGCGGGGTGAGCCGACGCCGCCGAGGCGCCTCGGGTTCTGGTCGATCCTCGCCGCTGCGGCAGGCGCCGCCTTCGCCCTGCTGCTCGTCATCTACATCATCCTGCGCCTGGTGCTGATGGAGACGGGCCGGCCAGCCATGGAGGCTCTGCGGGCGATCAATCCCGATCAACCGCTGCGCCTGTCTCGCGTGGCCCCGGCGCCGCCGCCCGCCGCAACGGGCCAGCTCCAGACCTTGAAGACCTTCCTGGCGCCGGAAATCGCCCAACACCTTGTTGTAGTTGAGGAAGACGGCTCGACCGTGCGGGTGCGCACGACGGTCGGCCAGCTGTTCGCCTCCGGCTCCGACCAGCTCGAACCGACCGCGAAGCCGCTGTTCGACCGCATCGCAGCCGCCATCGAAACCCAGCCAGGCGACGTCAAGGTCGAGGGCTACACCGACAGCGACCAGGTCAAGAACCTGTCGTTCCCGGACAATACAGCGCTCTCCAAGGCGCGCGCCGAAGCGGTGGCGACAATCATCCGCACCAAGCTGACCAACCCGGCCAGGGTGAGCGCCCAGGGCTACGGCGATTCCAACCCCGTCGCGCCCAACACCACGGCGCAGGGCAAGTCAGTCAACCGGCGCGTCGAAGTCGTCGTGCCACGGACAGGCTAGGGATCGGATTGTGAAACGGATCCTGTTCAACTGGTGGGTGCTGAGCCTGGCGACCGCGGTGATGGTGGCCGCCTGCCTCGCCCTGGCGCTGCCGATTTTCGTCTCGTTCCTGCGGCCGTGGTGGGTGCGGCTGCTGGTCGTTCTGGCGGTCTTCGCGATCTGGGGCGTCTTCGCCCTGCTTCGCCTCCGGCGAGCCCGCAAGGCCTCCGACACCATCGCCGAGGAGTTGGCGAAGCCCGCGCCGGGCGAAGGGGAAGTGCAAGCGATCGGCCAGCGCATGACCGAGGCCCTTGCTGGCCTGCGCCAGGCCTCTGGCGGGCGGCGTGACTATCTCTACAGCCGTCCCTGGTACGTGATCATCGGGCCGCCCGGCGCCGGCAAGACCACGGCCCTGCTCGCCTCGGGCCTGCGGTTTCCCTACTCTGACGCCGCGCTCAAAGGCGTCGGCGGCACGCGCAATCTGGATTTCTGGTTCGCTGACGAGGCGGTGTTGGTCGACACCGCGGGCCGCTACACGACCCAGGATTCTGACGCCGAGGCAGATTCTCGAGGCTGGCAGGGGTTCCTGGCTCTGCTGCGCAAGCAGAGGCCGCTGCAGCCGATCAACGGCGTGCTGGTGGCGATAGGCCTCGACGAGCTGCTGCGGGCCGATCGCGCTCAGATCGACGCCCACGCCGCAGCAGTCCGCCGGCGCCTGGCCGAACTGCGACGGACGTTGGAGGTCTCGGCGCCGGTCTATGTGCTGTTCACCAAGGCCGACCTGCTGGCCGGCTTCGTGGAATTCTACGACGACCTGGACGTCGAGGGCCGGCGCGCGGTCGTGGGGGCCACGTTCGGGCTGGGGCGGAGGCTTGACGCTGGTGTGGTGACCACGGAGTTCGACGCCCTCGCCCAGAGCGTCGCCGACCGTGCCGCCAAGCGCCTGCAGGATGAACCTGACGCGCGCCGCCGCGGCCTGATCCTCGGTTTTCCGGCCCAGTTCACCGCCCTGCGCGCTCGCGCCGCCCGCTTCCTCGAGGGCGCTTTCCTGTCGGGCGGCGACGCGGTCGGCGACCTGCGCGGCTTCTACCTCACCAGCGGCGTCCAGGGCGGGGCGCCGCTCGACCGCCTGCTAGCCGGAGTCGCCCAGGTATATGATCAGCCGCAGATCGCCCAGGGCCAGGGCCGGGCCTATTTCCTGAACCGTCTGCTTGGCGAGGTGGTGTTCGCCGAGCAGGGTCTCGTCCAGGGCGACCCGGCGGCGCGGGCGCGACGCCGGCTGCAGCTCACCGGCGGGCTCGCCGCTGTAGCCGCCGTAGCGATCCTGACCCTGGTCCTGTGGGCCGTGAGTTTCGCCGGCAACCGCGGGCTGCAGGACAAGCTTTTGGCTGGCGCCCAGAACGCTCAGTCCGAGGTGCGCAGCGTTGGCGTCGACATGGTCGAGGTGAAGGCCACCGATCCCGATCTCGAGCAGTCGCTGAGCGTGCTGAGAGCTCTGCGTGATCTGCCGGGCGGCTACGCCGAGCAGCAAAAGGGGCGGCCGCTCTTCCAGACATTCGGCCTCTATCAGAGCGGGCACGCGGCCGAGGCGCGCCAAGCCTACCTCGAGGCGCTGCAACGGATCCTGCTGCCGCGGATCCTGTTGCGCCTGGAAGCCTACATGGCCGAGCACAAGGCCGAACCGCTGGCCATCTACGATGCGCTCAAGGCCTACCTGATGCTGGGCGGCCAGGGGCCGTTCGACCCTGGGACGGTGAAGTCCTGGGTCGAGGCGGACTGGGCCCAGACGTCGCTGGCCGGCGCCGAC
>JBEKQJ010000184.1:0-6105 GCA_049519835.1 Caulobacteraceae bacterium
GGGATGGGCGGCGGCGTTGGCGATCGCCGGGGTCCGCGCTCCGGCGGCGAACAAGGTGCGCGCAGCTCTCTGGCGGACGACCTGGACGATGCGCGGGCCGATCGGCGCGTCCGGACCGAAGGGAACCGGCGGCGCCCGCCGCCAGGGACGGCCCGCAAAGACCGGGTCGGTCTCGCGCCCCCAATCCAGGTAGGTCGCGGCCAGGACGGTCACCTCGTGGCCGGCCTCGGCCAGGGCGTCGGCCTCCTTCACCAGCCGTGGGTTGGTCGAGAGGTGGCCAGGGGTGATCAGGCAGATGCGCACGCCGCGGCTCCTTGCCGGCCGCGCGCGGCGATCATTGTCCGATAGAGCGCCAGATAGGCCTCGACCACGGCGTCATCGGAATAGAGCCGCTCGACGCGGGCCCGGCAGGCGGCCCGGTCGATCTGCGCGAGCCGTCCGACCGCAGTCGCGAGGCCGTCGACGTCGGAACGCACGAATCCGGTGATCCCGTCCTCCACCACCTCCGGCACGGCGCCGCGGGCAAGGCCCAGGACCGGTGTCCCGCAGGCCATGGCCTCGGCCATGACGATCCCGAACGGCTCCTCCCACAGGATCGGCATCAGCAAGGCGGCCGCCTCGCCAAGCAGGGTGTTCTTCGCCGCATCGTCCACCGCGCCGATCCAGCGCACCTGCTCGCCGCCCAGATGCGGCGCCACGTGGGCTTCGAACCAGCCGCGATGGGCTTCGGGTACGTTGCCGGCGATGATCAGCCGCCGGCCGGCGCGGCGGGCGATCTCGATCGCCAGGTGCGGGCCTTTGATCTCCTCGATCCGCCCCAGGAAGACCAGCGGCGCATCTGGCGCGACTTCGGGCCTGAAGTCGTAGGTCGTCAGCGGCACGCCGTTGGGAATCATCGTCCAGCAGCCGACCCGGCTCGCGTCGGTCATCATCCAGCAACTGATCGCCGAAAACGACAGCGTGCCGCGCGAGAGCGTGTATCCGGCCCTGATCGTCCGTAGGCTGATTTCTCGCTGGTAGGTCATCAGCTTGGGGATCGATAGCGGCAGGATCGGGGTCAGATAGGCGATGCGCGAGAAGCTGTGCACGAGGTCAAAGCGTCCACCGGCGACCTCACGGGCGAGGACGGCGGCGTTCTGAAGCGTGTCGAGCCGCGAGCGGCTGTTCCGGCCCGGCCAGGGAACCAGACGTCCGGCGGTGACCGAGTCCGGGTGGGCAAACAGGGTGACCTCGCAGCCGCGCTGGACAAGGCCGTTGGCCAGCATGTCGACGATGCGCTCGATGCCGCCGTAGAGCTTGGGGGGAACCGGCAGTTCCGGGTCAGCGGTAAGGGCGATGCGCACTTTGTGGTCAGGGCCTGCCGCTGGCGACCTGCAGCCGGCGCGCCGCGCGCCAGCCGATCAGGCGGCTGAGCGCCCGAAAGGCCGGTCCGCCGCCTGGCCGGGTCTGGGCTGGATGCAGGGCCCGGGCTCTGGCCAGCGCGGAATTGGCCAGCGCCGGATCATAGGGATAGCAGGCGTGGGCCAGGATCTGCCATGACAAGGCGAACCCGCGCCGAGCGCGCTCACCGCCATCTCTCTCCAGCACCCGCTGCTCGCAGAGCTCGATCACCTTGGCCTGGGAGGCGAAGTGGGCCGCCGTCTTGCCTCCCGACAGCGAGCCGGCGACGCCAGAGCGATAACGGCAGCGCGCCTCAGGGCAGTAAAGCACGCGGCGGGCGGAGAGCAGAACGCGCGTGAAATATTCCGCGTCGTTGTTGAGCGTCAGGTCCTCCCGCCAGGGTCCGGCGGCCCGCACGAGCGGCATGGGAATGAGCCACAGGGCCGGAAACATCATGCCGAGGCCCTCGGCGCGGGATTCCACCAGCCATTCCAGGCCGTCCAGGTCGCGCGATACGGTTTCGGTCTCGAAGCGGGTGTGGTCCGGATGATCATAAAAGCGGCCCCAGCAGCTGGAGGCGACGCAGTCCGGCGCGGCGGCCAATCTGGCCATCTGGATCGCGATTTTTTCGGTATCGATCAGGTCGTCGGCGTCCAGGTATTGGACGAAGTCGCCCGACGCCCGCGCCAGTCCGGCATTGAGCGCCGCGGTCTGTCCGCGGTTGGGCTGCCGGACCAGGGTGGCCCCCCCGAAGGCCTCGACGATCGCGGCGCTCCCGTCGCTCGATCCGTCGTCGACGACAATGATCTCCAGGTTCGGCCAGGTCTGCCGCCGCAAGCTTTCCAGGGTCTGGCCGATCCAGGGCGCGGCATTGAAGCAGGGGATGATCACCGAGACCTTGGCGGTCATGATGGCGCGGCTCGAGGATAACCGAGGCGAAGCGCCGGTTTGAGCGTGCGCACGAGGCGTTCGCGCGCCCGCAGCGCCAGGGCCGGAGAGATGGCGGCCAAGGCCCGATAGCTCGCCGAGCCGCCCGTCCACGAGGGATCCAGGCGCCGCGCCAGCGCCTGGGCGGCGTCCGCGTTTGGCCAGTCCAGCCACGCCGCCAGCACGCCGGCCACGGCCCACAGCTTGGCGGCGATCTGGCGGGCGTAGGCGTCGGCGCCGGGCCGCGCGGCGGTCTTGCGCAGCACGGCGAGATGGGCCCTCGCGCAGGCCAGGGCGTTGGCCGCCGACATCGAGCCGCCCCGCCGGTGGTTGATGATCGAAACCTCGGTCTCGGCGGCGAACGAAAGTCCGGCGAAGGCGAGGCCGATGTGCATGGCGACGTCCTCGTTGTAGAGCACGGCCGGATCGGTGTCGTAGCCGCCGGCGGCGAGGAACGCCTCGCGACGATAGAGGCCGCAGAACGGGTTGATCTGATGGCTGATCGCATAGGCGCGGGGGTCGCGCGACACCTCGGCGGGCTCGAAGCGGCGGACCCCCAGCACGGCGCCGCTCTCATCCCGCTCCTCGTAGGCGAACAGCACGACATCGGCCGTTCCCCGCGCCATCGAACGCCGGGCGAGCGCGGCGAAGTTGGGCCTCAGCTCGTCGTCGGCGTCGTGGAAGTGGACCCAGTCGGCGCCCGTTTGCGCCGCCAGGGCGTTCTTGCCGGCGCTGCAGCCGACATTGACCGCGCCCCTGACGACGTTCGCGCCCAGACGCTCGGCCAGCTCGGCGGTGTCGTCGGTCGAGGCGTCGTCGTAGACCCAGATCTCGTCGAAGGGCTCGGTCTGGGCCGCGGCCGACGCCAGCAGGCGTGGCAGCCAGGCGGCGGCGTTCCAGGCCGGAATCAGCAGCGCCAGGGTCATGACCGGCGGGCGCCCAGCTTCTCTCCCAGGCGGGAAGCCAGGTGCGAAGCGACGGTGCGGATCGGGAACTGATCGAGGAACGCCCCCGCGTCAGCCGTCGCCGCGTCGGGGCGGCAGATGTCGCCGAGCCAGCCGCCGATCGGCGCCGGCGGGGTTTGCGCGAAGTCGGCGATCACCGCCTGGTAGGCGGCCAGCCGCGCCTCGGCGATCCGCATCGGATCGAGCTCGCGTCGCACGGTCTCGCGCGCTGCCGCGCCTATCGCCGCCAGTCGGGCCTCGGACGACCCGATGACCCGATCGAGCGCCGACGCCAGGGAGGCGGCGTTGCCGTTCTCGAACACGAATCCCGTCTCGCCGTCGGTCACCAGCTCGCTGGCGCCGGCCCCCGTCGACACCACCGCCGGACGTCCCGAGGCCATGGCCTCGACCGCCGTGAAGTTGAAGACGTCCCACGCTGAGGGCACGAGGTTGAAACGCGCAACGGCCTGCCGAGCGGTCACTTCGGCAGGCGCCACCGAGGGGGCGGGAAGGACGCGGCGACCCCAGATGTCCGGATAGGCGCGCGCCATCACGGCCGCGGTCGAGGCGTCGCGCCGGCCATAGGCGGTGTCGCGCCCCAGCCAGTCGACCGTGGGAGCCCTGGCGCCCATGAGCGCGAGCGCCTCGCAGAGGACGTCCGGCCCTTTCCAGCGTTGGATGCGCCCGGCCACCAGGCCGCGATCGGAAATCTCCGCCGGCGCCGTCAACGCCGGCATGGGGACAGCGGGGCGGATCATCGTCACGGGCCGCCCAGTTTCGGCCGCCCAGAAGTCGGCGTTGAGGTGGCTGTAGGTCTGGAGCACGGGCACACGAGCCAGCACCGCGACCTCGATGAGACGGCAGAGCGCGCTCTGAACTTCCTCGCCGCTCAATGGGTCGTGGACTGAGATCTGGCCGATGCTGCCATGGCCCTGAACCACGAGCGGCCGGGTCGCCGCCACGGCGGGCGGAACATACGCCAGTCCCCAGTCCGCGGCCTCGACGACGTCGGCCCAGGCGCCTTCGCCGCCCTGCTCCCACATCGCCCAGGCGGCGGCGAGATGACGGCGCAGGCCCGGTGCGGCGGCGAGCGCGGCGAAGCGATCGTTCCAGCGCGTCAGCCGGTCGAGCTCCAGCGTCTCGACCTGCGCCCCATCGATCACGCGCGGAGCCGCCCTGCCGGCATGCGCCGCGCTGCCCTCGATCACGTGGATCTCGACGCCGAGGCCGGCAAGCGGAGGGACCAGGTGACGATAGAACGCGGCGAGGCCGCCACGGGCCTCACCGAACTCCGGCGTCAGGATCAGGAGACGCATTGCGGCGCGTCCACGCTGCAGGCGACTTGAAGCGTCACCACCCCGCGGGCTTCGGGCGGGATGGTCGAGGGCGGAAACCGCGGCGTCACGGTTAGGTCGACCAATTCCGGCAAATCCACCCAGGCGACGTCGGCCCGCAGCGCCAGGTGGACACTGTAGACGCCCTCGACCAGAGGCAGGGCGGCGATCTCGGCGCTGATCCGAAAGGGTCCGGGCTGGAAGGCGTAGGGCAGGCTGACGCCGTCGCGGACGTCGATGGCCGCGACCCGTTCGCCCCGCAGCGTGCAGATGAGGACGACGCATTCGAAGAACACGCCGCGCTCGGTGGCTTCGAAGTCGAGATCGATCCGCAGCGGGCCGCCGGATTCGACTGAACCGGGCTCGATCGTGACGCTGCTCAGAATGAGGCCTGGCTGGATCACGATCGGGCCTCGCGCGCGCGGCTTTGCCGCCGGCGCCGCGACGTAGGCGTCGATCACCGGTCCCACCTTGTCGGCCATGACCAGCCGGCCGCCGGCCAAGAGCATCCCCGTACCGCAGAGCTGGGCAATGCTGGCCATGTTGTGGCTCACGAACAGCACGGTGCGGCCGTGACCGGCCACCTCACCCATCTTGCCAAGGCACTTCTTCTGGAATTCGGCGTCGCCGACCGCCAGAACCTCGTCGACGATCAGGATCTCCGGCTCGAGATGCGCCGCCACGGCGAAGGCCAGGCGGACGTACATGCCGCTGGAATAGCGCTTCACCGGCGTGTCCAGGAAGCGTTCGACCTCGGCGAAGGCGACGATCTCGTCGAACTTACGTCGTATCTCGGCGTGGGTCATGCCGAGCACCGCGCCATTCAGATAGATGTTCTCGCGGCCCGTCAGCTCCGGATGGAAGCCGGTGCCGACTTCCAGCAGGCTCGCCACCCGGCCGTGGATCTCGACCCGGCCTTCGGTCGGCTCGGTGATGCGCGACAGCACCTTGAGCAGGGTGGACTTGCCGGCGCCGTTGCGCCCGATCACCCCGACCACTTCGCCGCGGGTCACCTCGAAGTCGAGACCGCGCAGGGCCCAGAATTCCTCCACCTCGTCGCCGACCACGTTCGGGCGGCCGCGGGCCAGGTCGCCGGCCGTGCGCCAGAGGTTGCGGGCGTTGCGGGCGATCACGTCGCGCAGGGCCACGTAGCGCTCGCGCTCCGCCTGGTGGCCGATCATGTACTTCTTGCCGAGCCCTTCGGCGCGGATGACGACGTCGCCGGCCATTAGAGGAGGTCCGCAAAGGTGCGTTCGGTGCGCCGGAAGTAGGCGACACCCCACCATAGGGAGAGCGCCACCACGCCAAGGCTGGCGAGAAACCCCGGTATGTAGAGGTGGGCCTGGCCGCCCAGCAGGCACCAGCGGAAGCCGTCGATGACGCCGACGGCCGGATTGAGGCTGTAGAGCAGGCGCCATTGGGCCGGCACGGCCTGGCTGGAGAACCCGACCGGCGAGACGTAGAGCCCGAATTGCAGGACGAACGGGATGATGTAGCGGAAGTCGCGGTACTTCACGTTG
>JBEKQJ010000185.1:0-6603 GCA_049519835.1 Caulobacteraceae bacterium
ATCGGCCGTTCACCGCCGCGCAGATCGCCGTGGTGATCGAGCTGCTCGCCGACATCCGCCAGCGCTGGACGATCGAGGACGCCCTCATCCTCGGCCATTCCGACGTCGCCCCGCGCCGCCGCGAGGATCCGGGTGAGTTCTTCCCATGGTCAGAACTGGCCGACGCCGGCCACGGCCTGTGGGTCGAGCCGCCGCCGGCCCCCGGACCGGCGCTAGTCCCAGGCGACGAGGGGCTGCCGGTCATCGTGCTGCGGGGGGCGCTGGCGCGGCTCGGCTACGACCTCCCGGTCCAGGGCGTCTTTGACGACGACCTGGCGCTGGTGGTCACCGCCTTCCAACGCCACTGGGTGCAGAGCCGCATCGACGGCGTTGCCGACGGCGACACCCGCGCGCGGCTGATGGCGCTGCTCAAGCAGGTCGCCGCTTGATCTCCCCCGATCCAGACCTTTCCGGCGACCTCACGTTCACGGTCGGCCGCTGGCGCCTGGCGCCGCTCGCCCCGACGGATGCGGCGGACGTGCTGGCAGAATTTTCGGACCCGTCGGTGACCCGGTTCCTCGACATCGACCCGCTCACTCACATGGCCGAGGCCGAGGCCATCGTCACCTGGGCGCAGAATCAGCGGGCGCTGGGCGCCGGCGTGCGATGGGCGATCCGCGGCACGCACGGCGTCTTCGTCGGCACCTGCGGCTTCAACCACATCGTCGTCGAGCGCGGCCGGCGCGGCGAGGTGGCCTATGACCTCTGCGCCGGCTGGCAGGGGCGCGGGGTGATGGGCGACGTGCTGCCAGCAGTCATGGAAATCGGCTGGCGCAGCTTCTCACTGCACCGCCTGGAGGCCCTCGTCACGCCGGGCAACGACCGCTCCTGCGCGCTCCTCGAGCGTTGCGGGTTCCAGCGCGAGGGCCTTCTCGCCGGCTATGGCTGGTGGAAGGGCGGCTACCAGGACCAGATCATCTATGGTCGGACGCGGCCGCCGACGATCCAGGACTGAGAATCAGATTGTCGATTAGCCGCACCGGCCCGACCCGGGCGGCGAGCGAGGCGAGGGCGAGCTCGTCGACGCGGTCGAGCTCGGCGAGGGTTTCCAGCTCCGCGACGCTGACGTAATCGGCTTCGACGCCAGGTTCGGCCGCAAGCACCGCGCGCATCACTTCCCGCAGGGCCGCGCCGCTGCGTTCCCCCGCTTCGAACCTCATCCGTGCTGCCGTGAGGGCCCGAAACAGAGTCAAGGCGTGCGTGCGCTCTTCGGCGCTGAGGCGGGCATTGCGGCTTGAAAGCGCCAAGCCATCGGCGTCGCGCACCGTCGGGCTGATCACCACCTCGACCGGCATGTCGAGGTCCCGCGCCATGCGCCGGATCACCACCGTCTGCTGGGCGTCCTTCTGGCCGAAATAGGCGCGGGTCGGCTGGAAGATGTTGAACAGTTTGGCGACCACCGTCGCCACGCCGACGAAGTGGCCGGGGCGGCTCGCCCCCTCCAGCGGCTCGGTCGGCCCACCGACGTCGATGCGGGTCGAGAAGCCGGCGGGATAGATCTCGGCGGGCTCTGGCGCGAACACCAGATCGGCGCCCGCTTCGGCCAGCATCGCCAGGTCGCGCGGAAGGTCGCGCGGATATCGGTCGAGATCCTGCGCCTCGCCGAATTGGGTCGGATTGACGAAGATGCTGACTGCGACGGCGCCGCAATCGGCCCGCGCGCGCTCGACCAGGCTCATGTGGCCAGCGTGAAGAAAGCCCATCGTCGGGACGAGACCGAGCGAGGCGAAGCGGGGTCGGGCGTCCCTGACCTCGCCGATCGTCCTGACGACCAGCACTACTCGGCCTGGCCGAGCGCCTTGGCCAGCTCGGCCGCATCCATCGCGGAGCTCTGAGCTTCGGTTGGGAATGCGCCGGCTCGGACGTCTTCGATGTATGCCGTGAGCGCGGCCTCGATCACCGGCGCGAGGTCGGCGTAGGGGCGTGCGTGGCGCGGGGGCTTGCCCTCGGTGAGGCCGAGGAGATCGTGCCAGACCTGAACCTGGCCGTCGCAGCCGGCGCCCGCGCCGATGCCGATGACAGGAATCCGCAGCCGCCGGCTGATCGCCTCGGCCAGCGGCGCGGGCACCAGCTCCAGGACCAGGGCGAAGGCGCCGCAGTCCTCGAGCAGCCGCGCGTCCTCCATCAACTTGCGCGCCGCCGCCGCCGTCTTGGCCTGGACCTTGAGGCCGATCTGCATCTGGGACTGGGGCGTGAAGCCGAGATGCCCCATCACCGGCACGCCAAGTTCGGTGAGTCGCTTGACGATGCTCGCCATCGGCCGCCCGCCTTCCAGCTTCACGGCCTGGACGCCGGCCTCCTGCATCAGACGGCGGGATGCGCGGACCGCGTCGGCCTCGCTGGCGTAGGTGAGAAAGGGCAGGTCGCCGACCACCAAGGCGGCGGCGCTGCCGCGCACCACCGCTTCGGCGTGGCGCACGATGTCGTCCAGGGTCACCGGCAAGGTGGTGGCGTGACCATAGATCACCGCGCCGAGTGAATCCCCGACCAGCAACACGTCGGCGCCCGCACGGTCGGCCAGGCGCGCCGAGGGGAAGTCGTAGGCGGTGACCATGGCGATCTTCTCGCCGCGGTCCTTGAGCTTCTTCAGGTCCTGCGGGGTGCGGCGCATCCGTTGGCTCCAGGTCGCCGGCGAAGTCGGCCGGGCCGGCCTTTTAATGCCCTTGGCGTCGACTTTAAACATGGTGAGATGGTTTCGACGCGCACGGGCGCGTGATCTCGGACAAACGAGGCGGCGGTGGCGCTGGACATCCTTGGCAATTCATTGACCGCCGCCGACAAAGCGGAGGTCCAGGCCGTCGACGCCTTCGTTGCCGATTTCCTCGCCTACGAGGCGCGAGCCAGCGACGTGATCGGCGCCGCCGGGCGCCATCCGGCGAGCGCGATGCTGAATGCGTACGCGGGCCTCCTCTGGCTATTGCTCGAAGCGCCAGCCGGGCCGGCCCTGGCCGAGCCGTTCCTAGCCCTCGCCCGCTCGGCGGTGACGAGCGAGCGCGAACGACAATGGGTCGAGGCCCTGGCCGTTTGGCGAGAAGGTGACGCAGTTGAGGCGCAGCGTCGCTTCGAGGCGATCGTCGCCGCCTTTCCTCGCGACTTGCCGGCGGCGAAGGTCAGTCAGTATCTCAGCTTCAACGTCGGCGACGCCGCCGCCATGCTGCGCGTGGCCCAGGCGGCGGTCGCCCCAGACAATCCGCGCCTCCTGGCCATGCTCGCCTTCGCCCACGAGGAGAGCCATCAACTGGCGGAGGCCGAAACGGCTGCTCGCCGCGCCCTGGCCCTCGAGCCCAGCGAGCCATGGGCGCAGCACGCGCTCGCTCACGTCATGTTGTGCGAGGGGCGGATCGAGGAGGGGCTGGCGTTCCTGGCTGACCACAGCGGTGGCTGGGTCGGCCTCAACTCGTTCATGGTCACCCATCTCTGGTGGCACCAGGCCTTGTTCGAGCTTGAGCGCGGCCGGCCGGCCGCGGCGCTTGCCATCTGGGACCGCCATGTCTGGGGCGTGGATAAGAGCTATTCCCAGGACCAGGTTGGCGCGGTCTCACTGTTGGCCAGGATCGAGCTGGTCGGCCTTCCGGTCGGCGACCGCTGGCGCGATGTCGCCGATCATGTCGCCGCGCGCGGTATCGACCTGACGCTGCCGTTTCTCACCGCCCAGTATATATACGGCCTCGCACGGTCCGATCGACCGGAGGCCGACACCCTGCTGGCGGCAGTGCGCGTTGCGCCTGGCGAGGACTGGCGGGCCGTGGCGACGCCCCTATGCGAGGGGCTTCTGGCCCACGCCCGCGGCGACTTTCAAACCGCGCGGACGGCGCTCGACGCTGGCCGTGAGGGGTGGGTTCGCATCGGCGGTAGCCACGCCCAGCGCGATCTCTTCGCGCGCGTATGGCGCGACGCCGAGCGCCGCGCGGCCTGACACGGGCGCTGACGCCGACCGCCGCTTGTGTGGATAAGCCGGTGGAACCGCCACCCTCAACCCATTGGAATGGCCGGCGAGGGCCGGCTTTGTGCGGCTGGCCCAGCACAAAGAATGTCGCGAGTGAAAGTAATCGCTGGCGCTGATTACCGTAATGAAATATGTAAAGCTCCAAACATGGGCCGGCGATGGGCGAAGCGCCGGCGATGAAAACAGTTTGTCGTCAGTATGGTGACGAAGTGCGCGTTAGTTTATTTACGCTTGTGTTGGCTGTCGCTAGCGAAGTCATCGGGCCTGGCGCCTGCGCCGGCTGTCAACGCCGCCATCTGACATTTGTGATCTCTTCAAGCCTGTCAGGCTTGTGAGCTGATGTATCAAAACAAAAATGGGGGATTTTTAAATTGTAACTTAGATTAGTGGAGGATGTAGATCATGGCGAAGCTGGAATCGGACTCAAATGTCGTCGTCAAAATCGAATCTGGCGTCAAATCGCAGGAACATTTGCACGCCTATGTTGTGAGCGCTGCAGGTAAAGTCACGGAGAGTGCCCCATTTGAGGGCTCCACTGCTCGGCTTCGCTCATCGAACCTCAGCGCCAAGGGAAGTCGGCTCTTTGTTGGGCCTGGATTCCCGGCCGACTATCCGGCCGCCAAGATCGATGTCTTCTCCCTTGCGCAAGCCAACGCCTATCGGGTGTCGGCGGCCACCGAGGGCAAGAATGAGATCGTCGTCCAGCGCATTCCGTCTCAGCTCGGCGTGTCTCCGGTGGAGATCTGGTTCTGCGACGTCCAGGGCGACGTCGCCAATACGCTCACCGTCAACGGCGTCGCGCAGAGCGGGCCGGTGTGCAAGGCGCGGGTCCACATCTGTACGGTCGACTGGTGGTTCCACTTGCCGATCTGGCTCCAGCCTCGGATCCCCGAGAGCGTCATCGCCGATCTGGCGGATGCGATCGCCGCCCACCGCGCGCAGTCGTCGAACCTCCGGGCGCGCGCCAGGTCGGCCACGCGGAGGCCAATTTCGAGCCAGGTCGAGGACGAGATCCGCGCCGCGACGCCCGAGACAATTCGGCAGGTTGTGTTCAATCGCGCCGAGATCCTTTTGCCTCACCTCTGCTGGTGGGAGATCTTCTGGCCCTGGTTCTATCGCGTGGTCGAGCAGGCGGAGGTCTACACCGACTGCAACGGTCACTTCGACGCCTGGCTCTACGGCGTTGGGGCGCCGACCACGGAGAATATCTACGTCTGGGTCGAGGCGTCGATCGGCGGAAGCTGGGTCACCGTCTACAACCCGCCGTTCCCGTGCAATACCTATTGGAACTACGCCTGCGGGACGGCGATCGCCATCTCGCTGGATGACGCCGCGATCCCGCCCTGCAGTTGCCAGACCACCGTGCCGGACGGGTCGGTGTGGTTCACGGCCATCGGCAGCCTGGGCATCGCCACCAATATCCAGCAGGACGTCACCAGCAGTGTGCTCGGCATCAAGAACGTCGGCTGCACCAACCTGGTCGATCCCTATGGCAACCAGCTCTGCCCGTTTGGATCGACGCTGGGCCTCTATCTGGCGTTTGGCGAGACGCTCCCGCCGGCCACGCACTACCTGTGGACCTGGACCGACCTGCTCGATTCCAGCCTCAACCCGGTCGGTGGTTCTCCCACCCCGATCACCGGCGCCGTCGAGCGGTACTATGTGTGGGAGCTCACTGACAGCAGTTGGGAGAATGGCGCCATCCCGCTGCTCGACACCGACGCCGACGGAAACATCGCCTATCAGATCCCCGACTTCGATGTGACGTCTTATCCCGGCGTGCCGGCCGACGCCGAGTGGACCTCGTTCAATTTCCTGAGCGCGTCTCTCGACAGCACCAAGATCGCCAACGGCCACACGATCCAACTGAATCTGCAGTTGATGAACAAGAACGGCGCCGACGTGTTCGAGGTCGTGTCGGCGCCGGTCGCGACCTTCCAGGTGTCGGTCGACACCAACGCCGCGGCCGCCTACGACGGCTCGACACCGGCCCCCTACACGGCCAGCGGATCGGGCGACAACTACCTCGCGCTCGATCCGTCCACCCCCGGGAACGCCCTCAGCCTCTCCCTGAAGGTGCGGATCGACAACGCAACCCGGTCGAACTCGTAAGCACTGGCGGCTCGACGGTCACGGCCGGCCCGTGCGGCATGCTCGAAAGTCCGCCTGGCGACACTCCCGTGACCTTCGACCTCAGCTTCGTCGCCACCGAGCCATTCAACTTCGCCACCTTTAGCTACGAGGTGTATCGGGGAAGCTCCGGTGGGGTTCTTGGCGCCAGCGGTTATGTGTTCCAGAGCGCCTCGCCATTCACCCTTTCAGGCGCCGTGTTCTCGGACTCGGCTCCCGTTGGAAGTCTGCTGGGAACCTGCCCGGCCGCCGCGTTCTCGGAAAACCTGTCGGTCGACTCCCTGGCGACGGACGGAACGGGCGCTCTTTGGCTCGATGGCGGTCCTTACGCGGCCTCCGATGTCAACGCCTTTGCGCTGGCGCCGAGCACCTAGGCGAGGCTGAACGTGTGGCCCGGCCGAAAGGCCGGGCCATGACGCTTTCAGGCTATCGCGTCCGATGGCGCGTGGCCGCCGAGGTCTCTGCCCGCGCCGGCGCCGCCGGCGATC
>JBEKQJ010000186.1:0-6001 GCA_049519835.1 Caulobacteraceae bacterium
ATCGAAAACGTCTGCGCCCGTCTTGGCCTTGGCCCCGAGCTGAGCAGCCGGATCGCCGAAGGCTGGGCGTGCGGTTATCTCGCCGCCCGGCCCCGCTTCAATCCCTGGGCGTCGTCGACGGCCGCAGTCCAAACACCTCCATAGGGACGCCCGGAGCGCGGGCGTCCCGCCCGCAACCCTATCCTGCGCCATGCGGGCGAGACGCCCGCGGTCCGAAGCCTCCATGTCCAAGGTTCAGCACGGCTCAGCCGCTGATTCCGGGAGCGCGGGCGTCCCCCCGCAACCCTCCGCTGCGCCATGCCGGCGAGCCGCCGGCGCTACGCGCCCAACCGGCGCCGTCGAACCGTGCGCCTTCGCCCAGTTGCGGCTCACAAGCCCCCTCCCCATGGACGCACGCGCTCCAGCCTGCGATGCAGGGGGCGCGATGAGCGCTGAGCATCAGGAGCGGCGGCGGAGCGATCTCGATCCGCAGGGCGCGGCGCGCCTCTCCCGCTGGCTTCGCGGCTATCGGCCGCTCTCCGGCGTGCCCGATGAGCTCTTCGACCGCACCGGCCGGCCGCGGCCCTACTGGCTCGAGTTCCTCGGCGACCTGGCTGAGTACCCGGAAGGCGAAATAACCGCCCGCTTCAATCTCGCCATGCGCCACATCCGCGATTCGGGCGTCTCGCACCGGGTGTGGGGCGAGGATGCCGAGCGTTCCTGGCCGCTCGGCCAGGCGCCGCTGATCATCGGCCCCGATGAATGGTCGGCGCTCGCCGCCGGCGTCGCTCAGCGCGCCCGGCTGATGGAGGCCCTGCTGGCCGACCTCTACGGCGAAGCCCGCATGGTCCGCGAAGGGGCGGTGCCGGCGGCGGTGATCACCGGCTCGCCGGACTTCATTCGCGCCGTCCGCGGCGCACCGGCCCCCGGCGGTCGCTGGCTGCAGCTCTACGCCGTCGACCTCGGCCGCGGGCCGGACGGCCGCTGGTGGGTGCTGTCCGACCGCGCCCAGGCCCCGTCCGGAGCCGGCTACGAGCTCGAAAACCGTCTCGTGCTCTCCAGGGCCTATCCCAACCTCTACAACGCCATGAACGTCCGCCGCCTGGCGCCGTTCTTCGACGACCTGCGCCAGGGCCTGGCCGCCTGCGCCGAGCGCCAAGACCCCCGCATCTGCCTGCTCACCCCCGGGCCCTACAGCGAGACCTATTTCGAACAGGCCCACCTCGCCCGCTATCTCGGCTTCCTGCTGGTCGAGGGCGACGATCTGGTGGCGCGCGATGGCAAAGTCTGGGTCAGAACCATTGCAGGACTAAAGAGAGCCGACGTCATCTGGCGGCGGGTGGACGCCGATTTCGTCGATCCCCTCGAGCTCAATCGCCGCTCGCGGCTTGGCGTGCCGGGGCTCTTGGAAGCGGTGCGGGCCGGCGGCGTCGCCGTGCTCAACATGCCGGGCTCCGGCGTCGTCGAATCGCGCGCCCTGCTGCCGTTCCTGCCCAGCCTCTGCCGTAGACTTCTTGGCGAGGAGTTGGCGCTGCCCAGCGTCGCCACCTGGTGGTGCGGCCAGGCCTTCGAGCAGGCCAGGGTCGAGCGCGATCCCGATCTCGCCATCGCCGGCGCCTTCGACCTTGCCCCCGCCCGGGTGATGAGCGAGTTGTCTGGGCCGGAGCGGATCCAGCTCATGGCCGCCATCGCCGATCGCCCGGCCGATTTCGTCGGCCAGGAGGTGGCTCAGCTCTCGACCACGCCGGTGCTGCGCGACGACCGGCTCGAGCCGGCCCCGTTCGTGCTGCGCGTCTTCGCCGCCGCCACGCCGGACGGGTTCACGGTCATGCCGGGTGGCTTCTGCCGCACCTCCGACCGGGCCGACGCCCGCGCCATCTCGATGGGCGAGGGGACCCGGACGGCCGACGTCTGGGTGATCGGCGAGGAGCCGGTGGAGCGCATCACCCTGATGCCGAACCAGGACGAGGTCGAGGTGCGCCGCGTCCTCGGCCATCTTCCCGGCAGGGCGGCGGACAACCTCTTCTGGCTCGGCCGCTATCTCGAGCGGGCCGAGGCGACCCTGCGCCTCGCCCGCAGCCTGTGCGCCAGCCTGATGGACGCCGACGCGGCGGTGCACGGGGCCGGCGAGACCCTGGCCCAGCTCCAGAGCCTGCTGTTCGCCTGGGGGGCCCTTCCCCGACCCACGCTGGCGCCGGATGAGAACGGAGCGCGGGCGTCCCGCCCGCCCGGCGCCGACGAAGACGTGCGGCCGGGACGGCCGCCCTCCGAGTTCTATTCGGCTCTGGGCGCCGCCCGCTGCGCCCTGCACGAGGAGACGGCTTCCGGTTCGGCGATCAACCTCGTTCGCCAGGCCGTCCGCACCGCCTCGTCCATGCGTGAGCGCCTGTCCGGCGACTTCTGGTCGCTGCTGGTCAGCCTGGAGCGCGGCCTCGTCGCCCCCGAGGCGATCTCCGAGGCTGACGCCCTGGCCCAGGTCGAGCAGGCCCTGCAGCGGCTGGCCGCCCTCGCCGGCCTCGCCCAGGAGAACATGAACCGCACCGCCGGCTGGCGCTTCCTCGACATGGGCCGACGCATCGAGCGCGGGACCAACATCTGCGGCTTCGCCCGCGCCCTGGCCGGCGACACGGCGACGCTCGACGACCTCGACCTGCTGCTCGACCTGGCGGATTCCCAGATCACCTACCGCGCCCGCTATCTCGCCGGCCTGGCGCTGCGGCCGGTGCGCGACATGGTCATGCTCGATCCGTTCAACACCCGCTCCCTGGCCTTCCAGGTCGAGACCGTGAAGGACCACCTGGCCGCCCTGCCCAAGCTGGTCGAGGACGGCAAGCTGGAGCCGCCGGTCCGCATCGTCACCCTGCTCGCCACCGAGATCGCCACCGCCGACGCCGGGTCGATCGGGCCGGAGCGGGCCCTGGCCTTCGATAACGCCCTCGACAAGCTCTCCAACGCCATCGCCGAGCGCTACTTCCTGCAGGGCGCCAACGCCGTCCCGACCGTCAAGCTGAGCGGCCTGGCATGATCTACGACATCCTCCATCGCTCCAGCTTCGCCTATGAGGAGGAGGTCGCCTACGCCCGCTGCGTCATGCGCCTCACGCCGCGCACCTTCGTCGACCAGACGCGGCTTTCGAGCCGGGTCGTCCTCACCCCGGCGCCGACGCGCGAGATCGTCAGCCCCGGCGCCTTCGGCGAAGAGGTCTTGGCGGTGGCGATCACCGAGCCGCATCGCGCCCTGGTCATCGAGTCACGGGCGCGGGTCGACGTCCACGCCCCGCCGATCGCTTTCGCCTTCGACACGCCCTGGGAGAGCGTCAGGACCGCGAGCCTGCAATCGCGCGAGCTCGGCCCGGAAGGTCCGGCGTCGTTCATCTATCCCACCGTCCGCACGCCTCTGGCGGCCGAGATCACCGATTATGCGCGCGAGAGTTTCACGCCCGGCCGGCCGATCATCGAGGCGGCCAGCGAGCTCATGGGGCGCATCAACACCGACTTCCGCTACGACCCCGACGCCACCGATGTCAGGACCCCGGCTCGCGAAGCCTTCGAAGCGCGGCGCGGCGTCTGCCAGGACTTCGCCCACATCATGATCAGCGGCCTTCGCGGCCTCGGCCTGCCGGCGGCCTATGTCAGCGGCTATCTCTACACCGGCGGCGGGGCCGACCTGCAGGGCGCGGACGCCACCCACGCCTGGGTGCAGCTGTGGTGCGGCAAGGCCGCAGGCTGGGTCGGCTTCGACCCCACCAATTCCGTCACCACCCGCAACGACCACATCGTCCTCGCCATCGGCCGCGACTACGGCGACGTCGCCCCCATCGACGGCGTCCTCCTCGCCCAAGGCCGCGCCCAGCGCCTGGCCGTCGAAGTGCGGGTGACGGCGGAGGGATGAGCATACCGTACTGCCGATCAACCTTCATATTGCGTCATCCCGCACGCAGGACGCCGTCAGGCGTCCGAAGATGCGGGACCCAGGGGCGGCCGGCAGCGTGCGCGCAGCCCCTGGGTCCCGGCTCACGGCGCTGCGCGCCATGGCCGGGATGACGCATGTGAGAGGGATGCAGACAATGTCTGACCAGCTCCCCCGCCGCGCGCTCCTGCAGGGCGCCGCCGCGCTGGCGGTCAGCGGCTGCGCGACACTGCCGCGCGCCGGCTATCGTCCCACCCTCGCGCCGATCCGCGCCAGCCTCGACCGGATGTTCGACATCACCGTCTGCCTGCGGCCGTTCCGCGCCGCCGGCCCGCGTCTGGAGACCGAACGGGTCGGCGACAAGCTGGTGGTCCACAACTACGGCCACGGCGGCAGCGGCTGGTCGCTCTCCTGGGGCTCGGCCGACGTCGCCGTGCGTCAGGCCATGGCCGCCAGCCCGGCCGAGATCGCCGTCATCGGCTGCGGGGCGATCGGCCTCACCTCGGCGATCATGGCTCAGCGCGCCGGGGCCAAGGTGACCATCTACGCCCGCGACCTGCTGCCCCAGACCCGCTCGTCCCGCGCCACCGGCTCGTGGACGCCGGATTCCCGCATCGCCCTGACCACCGCCGCCGGCCCCGGCTTCGCCGCCCTCTGGGAGCAGATGGCCCGCTTCTCGTTCAAGACCTACCGCCAATACCTCGGCCTGCCGGGAACGCCGGTGGAGTGGCGCGACCACTACTTCCTGCATGACGCCGAAAACGAGACCGCGCCGCCCGATCCGCCCGGCGCCCTCGATTTCGCCAGCTACCGATCGCTGATCGCCGACATCACGCCGCGGTCGGAGGTGATGCCGGCCGGGTCGACGCCGTTTCCGACCCCGTCGGTGCGCCGCACGTCGATCATGATGTTCAACCTCGCCGACTACGGCCACACCTTGCTGAGCGACTTCCGCGCCGCCGGCGGCCAGGTCGTCCATGCCGAGTTCCACGCTCCGGCCGACCTCGCCGCGCTGCCCGAACCGGTGGTGATCAACTGCCCCGGCGTCGCCGCCCGCGAGTGGTGGAAGGACGCCAGCCTCACCCCGGTGCGCGGCCAGATCGCCTGGCTCGTGCCCCAGCCGGAGGTCGACTACGGCGTCTATTATCGCGGCGTGAACGCCATCTCCCGGCGGGACGGCATCGTCGTCCAGGACGTCTCCGGCGGCGACATGAAGGGCTACGGCGATACCAACGAGACGACCGATCGCGCCGACGCCGAGCACGCGGTCGGCGTCCTGGCCGAGCTCTATTCGCGTTTCGGCAAGCCATGACGTCAACAGTCTCTGCCTCCCCCTTTGATCGAGGGCGCAATCGCATTCGCCACCCAAATACGACCGTCATCGCCGGGCGTAAGTCCCGGCGACCCATGCACGCCGAAGGCCGGGTGGCCATGCCCGGCATGGCCAGGATGGAGCGGTGGAGCTGCGTCGTGACCGCGATACGCGGTCACCCCAGGACAAGTGTTCATGGATGGCCGGAACTGACGTCCGGCCATGACGGTAGAGTATAGATTTGGAACGGAGCGGCCGGTTAGCTTCGTGTGCGCTTGCCCTGCCATCGAGGGGGAGGGAGCGCCGTCATGACTTCTGACGAGCCTCTCGGCCGCACCCGGCCCCTGTGTTTTCTGCATGTCCCCAAGACCGGTGGCGTCAGCCTGACCGACGCCTTGGCGCGCCGGTTCCCGGCCGAGCAGGTGTTCCTGGCCCCTGACGGCAATCTCAGCCCGGCCAATCTCGAGGCGCTCGGCGCGCGCCTCGACGGCCCGCTGTTCCTGGCCGGTCATCCCGTGATGGGCTTCGTCCCCGCGTTGAGCGGACGGGCCGACATCATCACCGTGCTGCGTCGTCCGCGCGACCAGATCGTTTCGCTCTACCTGCACGTGCTCGCCGGCCCGCAGAACCCGTTTCACGCCTCGGCGATCCGCCAGCCGTTCCCCGACTTTCTGCGGGAAAACATCGGCCTCCTGACGTTTCAGACCACGTCGTTGGCGATGGCGCTTTCGGCTGCAACGCCCGCCGGTACGGGCCAGGTGCTGGATTTCCTGGATGGGCTGCCGTTTGTCGGGGTCATCG
>JBEKQJ010000187.1:0-5990 GCA_049519835.1 Caulobacteraceae bacterium
GTCGGCGAACGGTATCGCGAGACTTTCCGGCAAGGCCGCCATCGTCACCGGCGCGGCCTCCGGCATCGGGCGGGCGAGCGCCGAGCGTTTCGCCGCCGAGGGGGCTCGCGTGGTGGCGGTGGACCGGCCCGACACCCAACTCGAGTATGAGGCCGAGACCATCGTGCCGCTGGCGCTGGATATCACCGGCGCCGACGCGCCGGCGCAGATCGTGGACGCGGCGCTCGCCGCCTTTGGCCGGCTCGACATCCTCTACAACAACGCCGGCATCGGCGCGGGGGCGCCGGCGGCCGAGATGACCGACGAGGCCTGGGACAATGTTCAGGCCGTCAACCTCAGGGCCGTGTTCCGCCTGACCCGCGCCGCCATCCCGCACCTCGTCGCCTCGGGCGCCGGCCGGATCATCTGTACCGCCAGCGTCATGGCTGAGCACACGGACTACGGTCTCGCAGCCTACTGCGCCTCCAAAGCCGGGGTCGTGGGACTCACCCGCACGCTGGCGTTGGAGCTTGGCCGGCATGGCGTCACCGCCAACGCAATTTTGCCGGGCGCGATCCTGACCGGCATGACGGCGCGCAATTTCGCCAACCCCGAGATCGCCGACGTCTGGGCGCGCAAATCGCCGCTCAAGCGGCTCGGCCAGCCGGCCGACATCGCCGCCCTGGCCCTGTTTCTTGCCTCCGACGAGGCCGGTTTCGTCACCGGCCAGGCGATCGCCTGCGACGGCGGCCTGACCCTGAGGACCTGACCTTACATGAAACAGCTCATCTGGCTGGCGGCGCTAGCCGCCGCGCCTGCCGTCGCTGCGCCGGCGCCCAGCTTGCAGGAGATCCTCGACCGCTCGCCCGCTGCCGACTGGCGGACGGTGGATCCGGCCCGCACGCTCTACATGGAGCTGCCGGGCGGCCGGGTGGTCATCGAACTGGCCCCGAATTTCGCACCCAACCACGTCGCCAACATCGAAGCGCTGGTCCGCGCCCACTATTTCGACGGCGCGGCGATCGTGCGCGAGCAGGACAACTATGTCGCCCAGTGGTCGCAGCCCGATGAGGCCAAACCGCTCGGCGAGGCGAAGAAGACTCTCAAGGCCGAGTTCAGCCGGGCCTACGAGAAGACGACGCCGTTCACGCGGTTGCCAGACCCCGACACCTACGCCGCCGAAACCGGCTTCACCGACGGTTTTCCCGTCGCGCGCGATCCCAAGACCCAGTCGACCTGGCTCACCCACTGCTACGGCATGGTCGGCGCCGGACGCGACAACGACGCCGACTCCGGTGGCGGGACCGAGCTCTACGCCGTGATCGGCCAAGCCCCGCGACAGCTCGACCGCAACGTCACCCTGGTCGGTCGGGTGCTGGCCGGCGTCGACCTGCTGTCGTCCCTGCCACGCGGCCACGGCGATCTTGGCTTCTATCAGGGTTCGGAAAAACCAATTCCGATCACATCGGTTCGAGTCGCCGCCGATCTGCCGGTCGGCCAACGTCTCGACATCAAGGCGCTTCGAACCGACAGCGCCACCTTCGCCGCCGTGGTCCACAACAGGCGCTTCCGCCAGGACGCCTGGTACAAGGTTCCCGCCGGCCACATCGACGTCTGCAACACGCCCTTGCCGGTGCGGATCGGCGAACACAAAGGCTAAGGCTGGGCCGGTGCGGCCATTTTCTCGGCGGCGAGGTTCTTCTGCATCCACAGCTTGAGCGCGCCGTTACCGCGATAGAGGGCCTTGAGGTAGGCGACATCCTGCGCGCCAGGCGTCTCGGCGGCCGGTCGATCGGCGCAGACCGGCGTGAACATATCGAGCAGGGTCGGCAAGGCGTCGCAGGTCGCCAGGGTCTTGAACTGGGCCATCGAGATCAGGGCTATGTAGTCGGCGATCGGCCCGATCTTGCGGTCCGAAAGGGCGCTCGCGTCGGCGACAATGAGGATGTTCACGAAGTCGGAGCTCAGGCACTCGGTGAAGGCGCTGCCGGCGCAGCCGCCAGGCATATGGCTGTCCTCGGTGTCCAGGGACTGCGCGCTCCCCATCGATGCCGGCACGTCGACGCTGCCATTGCCGCCGCCGCCAGCGACCGTCTCCGTGAGATAGTAGGCCTGCACCGGCCGCGTTACGCGGGTCATGGACCGCTCTTCGGGAATGTAGTGGAAGCCCAGAAGGACATTCCGCTTCTTCGCCACCAGATCCATCAACGCCTGCGGCTGGTCGGTGAATAGGATCTCGATGTTGGGTTTGCAGCGAACGGGTCGGCGGGCCTGTGGCGCCCCGACCTTGAAGTCGAGCGCCTTCACACGGTCGGAGACGAGGGCGTTCATTTCCGGCGAGAGCCCGAGCGTGACCGGGCAGACCGGCCCGGTCCAGCGCGCCAGCTGGCCGAGGTGGGCCGGCTGGCCGTGCGAGGTGACGAAATTCAGCGACTCGACGAAGCGGTCGTGAAAAGTCGCAGGCGGCCCAGGCTGGGCCTGGACCGTGACCCCGGAGAGGGGCGTGGGGGGAGACGCCGTATTCGTCTGTGCGGTCGCGCCGCCGGACAGGAACAACAAGGCGGCCAGGATTGGTGTGAACGGCCTCATCTCGCCTCTCGCCCGAATTGCGTCGACCTGCACATTAGCCTGCCTGCGCCTTGCGGCCGTCTTGCCTCGAAGTTACCGGATGGAAACCGAAAGATTGGGTGGTGACGTGACGACGACGCGCAAGACCGTTCGCAAGGGCAGGGAAGCCACGCTTGAACGGGTAGAGACCTTCGGCCAGGTCACCTTCCGCGTGTTCAGCCCCAACCCGGCCCATGGCATGCGCTTCGACCGGCTCGAGGACGCCAACCGATGGTTTGACGCCATCGAGGCGGACGCCAAGAGCTAGGCGGTCTCACCCACGGCCGCCGCCAACCTGGAATTCCGAGCCGAATAGCCGAGGTAGATGGCGCCGGCGACGGCGAGCCAGACGCCGGTGACCTCGAACACCAGCGGGCGCAACTGCAGGATGAGATAGAGGCAGCTGATCACGCTCAGCACCGGCACGAGCGGGAAGAGCGGCGTCCGAAACCCCTGCGCCGCTGTCGGCTGCGTGCGGCGCAGGATGATCACGCCGAGCGAAACCACGGTGAACGCAGCCAGGGTGCCCATACTGGTCAGGTCCCACAAGACTTCGGAGGGAACGACGGCGGCGATCAGGGCCACGGCCGCGCCGACGCTGGCGACGCTGCCGGATGGGACGCGGGTGCGGGTGGTGACCTTGTGGAAGAAGCCGGGCAGCAGGCCGTCGCGGGAGACGGCGAAGAGGATGCGGCTCTGGCCGAACAGGCAGACAAGGGTGACGCTGAAGATCGACACCACCGCCCCGGCGGCAAGGATGTCGGCCGGCCACTTGGCGCCGGTGACATGCTGCAGGATCACGGCCAGGCCGGCTTCCTGGCCGGCAAACGCCGACGCCGGTTGGGCGCCGAGCGCCGCCACCGCCACCAGGGCGTAGAAGGTCAGCACCACGCCCAGGGCGATGAGGATGGCCAGCGGCAGGTTGCGCCTGGGGTTGACCACCTCCTCGCCGGCGGTGGAGACCGAATCCAGCCCGACGAACGTGAAGAAGATCGAGCCGGCCGCCGCGCCGACGCCGCTGAGGCCGTGGGGGGCGAAGGGCGTCAGGTTGTGGGCCTGGAAGGCGCTGCCGGCGACGACGACGAACAGCGTGAGCACCGCCAGCTTGGTCAGCACCATCAGGGTGTTGGCCAGCACTGACTCGCGGGAGCCGCGCATCAAGAGGAGCGTGCAGAGACTGATCAGGACCACGGCCGGGAGGTTGACGACTCCAGCCCCGGGGCCGCCGATTCGCAGCGCATAGACGTCGGCCGGATCGGCGACGACCGGCGAATGGGCCAGGGCGTACGGGAGCACTACGCCGGTGAGGTCGGTCACCAGCTTGGCGACGTATTCGCTCCAGCCGACCGCCACGGCCGCGCCGGAGACGCCGTACTCCAGCACCAGGCAGGCGGCGACGAAGAAGGCCGGCGCCTCGCCGAGGGTGGCGTAGGTGTAGGAGTAGGACGAGCCGGCGATGGGGATCGTCGAGCTCATCTCCGCATAGCAGAGCGCGGTGAGACCGGCGGCGAAGCCGGCGATCAGGAACGACAGAATGACGGCCGGCCCGGCGACCGGGACCTGCTGGGTGAGGACGAAGAAGATGCCGGTGCCGATGGTGCCGCCGACGCCGAACATGACCAGCTGGAAGAGGCCGATCGACCGATGGAGGGCGCTGTGGCTGGTCCCGAAGGCTACAATCGGCTTGCGGCGGGTGAGGCGGCCGATGAGCCTCATCGCGCGCGCCAACGCAGCGACATGCATGACATGCCGGCGTCGATCCGCCCGATCTCAGCGGTGTGGAGCGGCGTGACGGAATAGCCGGCGCCGGTCAGGAGGTCGATCGTCCGCGGGTGCTCTGCGCTGGCCAGGACCACGTCGTTGATCCGCAGCGCATTGGCTGCGGCCTCTTCGCCCTCGGGCGTCAGAATCTCCCGGAATCGTCCGTGGAAGACACCGGAAGCTGAAAGGCGCGGGGTGGTGAGAACGGTTTGCTCGTCGAGCAGCGAGCAGTCGGTCTTGAAGTGCAGCACGCCTCGCGGCGTGGTGACGATCTCGCTCTGGCGGCCGAGGAGCGCCAGGCGCTGCTGCAATGCTTCAGCGCCCGCTAGGTCTGTTCGTCTCGAAAGCCCGATCAGCACCGCGCCCGGCGTCACCAGAACGTCGCCGCCGTCGACGAAGCCTGGACCCGGGAGATCGAGAACCACCTCGAAAAGCTCGCGCAAGACGGGCGCAATCTCAGCCCTCTCCCCGGTGCGGCTCGGCGCGCCAAGACGCAGCAGGATCGCGCCCTCGGTGAAGACCAGGGCCGGATCCTCGACGAAGATCGAGTCGGGAAAGGCCTCGAGCGGCGGAAGACTGGTGACCTCGACCCCGGCGGCGGCCAGTGCGGCGATATAGGCGTCATGCTCGACCCTGATCCCTTCGAAGGTCGGATCGCCACGGTCGTCCGCACGCAAGCCCTCAGTCACCGACCGCGCCGGGGCGCGGACAATCGCGTGATCGAAGACGGTGACAGGATGGCTCATACGAAGCCTCAGGAAGCTGGGCCGAAGACGCCTCGTCGACACAGCGACGGCGTCCGTCAAGGGCGTCCCGGCCCGGAAGGACCGGCAGAATGGTCGATTCTGTGAAAATGGCGCGAGTGACGGGACTTGAACCCGCGGCCTCCGGCGTGACAGGCCGGCGCTCTAACCAACTGAGCTACACCCGCGTGGGCGTCGACCGGGCGTGGGAGGCCCGGGCGCGAGGGGCGGTCTGATAGGCCGCTGCGCGGGCGGCGTCAACAGCGCGAAAGGTCCTTTCGCAGGCGCGGCGCCGACGGTTTGAACCCTGCCTCGCCTTGGTCTAGAAGCGGCCCTGCGGATTCTTCCCCGCGCCGAAAGCCGACATGAACGCCTTCCTGCTGCACTACCTGCCGATCGTGATCTTCTTCGTGATCGCCGGCGCCCTCGGGCTGGCGTTCATCCTGGCTGCGGCCGTGATCGCGCCGAAGGCTCCGGACTCGGAGAAGCTCTCCAGCTACGAGTGCGGCTTCAACGCCTTTGACGACGCGCGAATGAAGTTCGATGTGCGCTTCTACCTGGTGTCGATCCTGTTCATCATTTTCGACCTCGAGGTGGCCTTCCTGTTCCCCTGGGCCGTGGCGCTGATGAAGCTGCCGCATGCGGTGGGCGTGCAAGCCTTCTGGAGCATGGCGATCTTCCTGGGCGTCCTCACCGTCGGCTTCATTTACGAATGGAAGAAGGGCGCGCTGGAATGGGAGTGATCACTCGCGCCGACGCCGTTCCCGCGCTGGCCGGCGGCCGCACGGCGGTCGAAGGCTATGATCCCAGGCTGCACGACCCCTATTTCGACGGGGTGAACGCCCGCCTGGCCGACAAGGGCTTCGTGGTCGCCGCCGCCGACGACCTGATCAACTGGGC
>JBEKQJ010000188.1:0-5975 GCA_049519835.1 Caulobacteraceae bacterium
TTGTCGGCTACCGCCGTCGGCTCACCGACCGCGTCTCGCTCGAACTGCGGGCGACCGACCCGTTCGCGACCTTTCACCAGTCGTCGTTCGTCGAGCTGCCGGACCTGTCGTACCGTTCGGACAATTGGCCGCGGGCGCGGTCGGTGTCGATCGGCCTGGCCTGGGCGCTCGGCGGCGCCAAACCCCAGAGCCAGACCCGCGATTTCGACACCTGGGTAGGCTCGCGGTAGGGGGGCCGGATTGACGCGACCGCGGACGCGTGACGAAGGAAACCCGGAGCGCGGGCGTCCCGGCCGCCGGCGCTTGCGTCGAAGTGCGGCCGGGACGGCCGCGCTCCGAAAATGGACGGCTGCGCTCCGGGAAGCCGCTGGCGCGATCTCAATGGGCGAAGGAACAAAATCTAGGAGCCCCTAACCCCGTTCGTCGTCGCCCTGCGTATCCCCAGTCAGACACTCTGCGAGGCGTGGGCGATGGCGACCGGGACGACGGCGAAAACACTTCGAGCCTGCATGGTCGCAGCGGCGATCATGGCGGGGCTTGGCCAGGCAGCGTGCGCCAAGGCGGATCCGGTCGATCTGCAGGTGGTGGATCGCGAGAGCGGCCAGGTGCTGCCGGTCTGGGCCCGGCACGGGCGCCTGTACGTGGCCGGTGACCCCGGCGGCCGCTACAGCCTGCGGGTGACCAACAACACCGGCGGCCGGGTCAAGGTGGTGATGTCGGTCGATGGGGTCAACGTCGTCAGCGGACAGACGGCCAGCTGGAGGCAGACCGGCTATGTGATCTATCCGGGCCAGACCTACGACGTCACCGGCTGGCGGAAATCCAACGACGAGGTCGCCGCCTTCACCTTCGCGCCGCTGTCGGAGAGCTATGCCGCCCGCACCGGGCGGCCGGTCGAGGTCGGGGTGATCGGCATCGCGGTGTTCCAGGAGCGGGCCGCGGTCGCACCAACGCCGCCCGCGATCTCGACGGACCGACTGCGAACTCCGCCGATCATGTACAAGCCGGAAAGCGTGAGACCGCCGATTTCAGCGCCATTCATGGCCGGCGCGGCGCGCTCGGCGGCGCCCCCGCCACCACCTCCACCGGCGCCTGCCATGGCGCAAGCCGGCCGGGCCGACGCTGAACGGTCGGACGAGCGGCTGGGCACCGGGCACGGCGAGCGCGAGCGCTCGGTGGTCACCATGGTGTCGTTCGAGGCGGCGACGGCCTACCCGATGTTCACCCGCCAGATCGAATACGACACCTACGCCCACCTGGTCGCCGAGGGGGTGATCCGTCGACCTCTGGCCGAGGTCCGCCATCCGCGGCCGTTCCCGACGGCGCCCGACGCCGGCTTCGTTCCCGATCCGCCCGATGATCCCTGACCCCTTGCGCCCTTCCCTGGGAGGCGGCCAGATCGGCGCCTGATGGAGGGAGACGGCGTCGACGATGGCGAACTGCTTCGCGCCCACGCCGCCGGCGAGGCGCAGGCCTTCGCACGGCTCTATGACCGCTATGACCGGCAGAGTTTCAGCTTCATCCGCCGCCTGCTCGGCGCGTCGCACGCCGACGCCGCCGAGGATCTGCATCAGGAGACCTGGCTGGCGGTCTCGAAGAGCGCGGCCAGCTTCGATGCGCGCAAGGCCGGCTTCCGGACCTGGCTGTTCACCATCGCCCGGCGCAAGGTGCTGGACCATCTGCGGCGGGAAAGGGTCGTGGTGGTCAGCGCTGATCCAGATGAGGCGGCGATGACGGTCCGCGACCCCGGCCCAAACCCCGCCCAGCAGGTGGAGTCGCGTCAGCTGGCGGAACGGCTCGTCGCCGTTGTCGAGGCCCTGCCGCTGGAACAGCGCGGCGCCTTCGTGATGTTCGCCGACGGGGGATTGTCGCTGGAGGAGATCGCGACGGCGAGCGGCGTCGCGGTCGAGACGGCCAAGAGTCGGCTGCGCTATGCGCGCGCCCGGCTGCGGCAGGCCCTCGCCGATGAATGGGCGGCCCATGTCTGATTTTCCCGAAAACGACGGCCCGGATCCGCTGGACAAGGCCTACCGCGAGGCCGAGGCGCTGCTCGACGACGCCGAGGCGCGGGCGGCGAGGCGAGCGCGAGTGCTGGGCGCGGTGGCGGAGCAGCCGGCCGCTCCCGCGTATCCGCCGCCGGCAGCGGCAGGACGGCGGTGGGGCGGCTGGTTGGCGGCGGCGAGCGTCGTGGGTCTCAGTCTGCTGACGCTCAGCCAGATCTATCGGCCGGGCGCGCCGCCTGCGCCGCCGCCGGTGGTGTCGAAAGCAACCGTTGCTCCGGCGCCGCTAACCGTCGCGCCGCCTGTCGCCCAGATTGCCGTCCCGCCGGAACCGGCCGCGCCCCGCGTGCGAGCGGCGCCGGCGCCGGCGACCCCCGGCCGGGACGAACTCCGGGCGTTTCCGGCCTCGCCCGTTATCCCGGCGCCTGAGCGTCAGAGCAGCGTGTTGGGCGGTTCGGCCGTGCAGGCAGACGGGCGCGCCGCCAACGTCCCGAGCGTCGGCTATAGCGGCGGCTACGCGGCAAAGCCCGCACCTGCGGCGCCGGCGCCTGCCTTGGCCGCTCCACTGCCGCCGCCGCCGCCGCCGCCTCCACCGCCCGCTCCGGTAATGCAGTCGCCGATCGCCCTGACGCAGACCACGCTCAACGACCGGCTCTACGTGGCCGCCGCCGCCGGACGAAGCGACGAGGTCAAGGCGCTGCTGGAGCAGGGCGCCCCGGTCGATGCGGCCGATGCCGACGGCGACACGGCGCTGATGAAGGCGGTTCGCGCCGATCGCCCGTCGATCGTCAGGATCCTGCGGCGGCACGGGGCCAGTTCCGATCGCCGCAACCAGTCCGGCGAAAGCGCCAGGGACCTCGCGGCGGCGAGGAACGATCCAAAACTCAACCGCGCGCTTGGGTTGGGGCCGTAAGCGGCCATCTTTCCGTCGCCCGCCGTGAACGGGGGCGAAGGAAGCGAACCAAACTGATCCTTCTCCCCCGCAAGCGGGGGCGAAGGAAGTCAAGGTTGAGAGCGCTGGCCCTGCCTACTTCCCGGCCGCGGTGAGGGCGGCCATCAGCTCGGGGACGGCGGTCTTGTAGTCGGAGACGAGACCGTAGTCGGCGACCTGGAAGATCGGCGCGTCGGCGTCCTTGTTGATCGCCACGATGACCTTGGAATCCTTCATGCCGGCCAGGTGCTGGATGGCCCCGGAGATGCCGATGGCGACGTAGAGCTGCGGCGCCACCACCTTGCCGGTCTGGCCGACCTGGTAGTCGTTGGGGGCGTAGCCGGCGTCGACCGCCGCGCGGCTGGCGCCGACCGCGGCGCCGAGCTTGTCGGCCAGGGGCTCGATGACCTTATGGAACTCCTCGGCCGAGCCCATGGCGCGGCCGCCGGAGACGACGATCTTGGCGCCGGCCAGCTCGGGCCGGTCGGACTTGACGATCTCCTCGGAGACGAAGCGGGTGTGCGGCGCGCCGGGGCCGGGATCGATGGCCTCGACCGGAGCCGAACCGCCATGCTCGGCCGCCTTGAAGGCGGTGGCGCGGACGGTGATCACCTTCTTGGCGTCGGATGAGGAGACGGTCTCCAGGGCGTTGCCGGCGTAGATCGGCCGCACGAAGGTCGAGGGATCGACGATCTCCTGGACGTCGGAGAGCGGGGCGACGTCGAGCAGGGCGGCGACGCGCGGGGCGAAGTTCTTGCCGACGTTGGTCGCCGGCGACAGCACGGCGTCGTAGTTCGCCATCAGCGGGACGATCAGGCCGGAGAGCGCCTCGGCGATGTGGGCCCCGAGGGCGTCGCTCTCGGCGGTCAGCACCTTGCGGACGCCGCTGAGCGTGGCCGCCTCGGCGGCGACGCCGGCGATCCCCTTGCCGGCCACCAGCACGTCGACGTCGGGCGAGAGCGCCAGGGCGGCGGTCACGGTCTTGGCCGTGGTGTCCTTGAGTTCGGCGTTGTCGTGGTCGGCGACGACGAGGACGGCCATCAGATCACTCCCGCTTCGGTCTTCAGCTTGGCCACCAGCTCGGCGGCGTTCTCCACCTTGACGCCGGCGGTGCGCTTGGGCGGCTCGGTGACCTTGACGACCTTGAGGTGGCCGGCCGCCAGGCCGCCGAAGTCGTCCGGGGTCTTGATGTCGATGGTCTTGCGCTTGGCCTTCATGATGTTGGGCAGCGAGGCGTAGCGCGGCTCGTTGAGGCGCAGGTCTGCGGTGACCACGGCCGGGAGGTCGAGCTCGAGGGTCTGCAGGCCGCCGTCGACCTCGCGGGTGACCTTGACCGTCTCACCGCTGACCTCGACCTTGGAGGCGAAGGTCGCCTGCGGCCAGCCGAGCAGGGCCGAGAGCATCTGGCCGACGGCGTTGTTGTCGCCGTCGATGGCCTGCTTGCCCATCAGGATCAGCTTCGGCTCCTCGGCCTTGACCACCGCGGCGAGCAGCTTGGCGACTTCCAACGGCTCCGGGTCGGCGTCGGTCTGGATCAGGATGCCGCGGTCGCCGCCCATGGCCAGGGCCGTGCGGATGGTCTCCTGGGCCTGCAGCGGGCCGATCGAGACGACGACCACTTCGGAGGCGACGCCCTTTTCCTGCAGACGCACCGCCTCCTCGACGGCGATCTCGCAGAACGGGTTCATCGACATCTTGACGTTGGCGAGGTCGACGCCGGTCTGGTCGGACTTCACCCGCGCCTTGACGTTGTAGTCGATCACCCGCTTGACCGGGACCAGAACCTTCATCGGCCGCTCCGCCTCATGCCCCCGTCACGGGGAGGAAGCAGGGGCAATAGCGCCTTGAGCGCGGTTTGCAAGCCGGCGGCGGGGGTATCCCCAAAGCCTCTTTCCAATCCTTCTCCCCCGCAAGCGGGGCAGAAGGAAGGTAGTGGCTCTGGCCCTCCGGCCGTCACGCGACTATGAACGCCGCCGCATGGATCGTTGGTTCAGAGGCGCCCTGCTGGGCGGGGTGGCGGTATTCGCGCTCGGGGTGGCCGGGGCGATCGGCTACCAGGCCATCTACATCTGGCCGCAGCAGAACTGCGACAAGGCCGGGCTGTGGTGGGACGAGCAGGACCGCCAGTGTCTGACGCCGGTGCCGATCCGCCGCTATCTGCACAGCGTGTTCGAGACCTACAAGGTCACGCCCGCGTCGCCGCCGGCGCCCACAGCACGTCCGCCCGCCCCCGCGCATTAGCCCAGCGGGCGGCGACGAACAGCAGGTCCGACAGCCGGTTCAGGTAGCGGATCGCCTCGGCGTGGACGTCGGTCGACTCGGCCTCGACGAAGGCGACGGCCGCCCGCTCGGCCCGGCGGCAGACGGTGCGGGCGTGATGCAGCCGCGCGGCGGCCCGGCTTCCCCCCGGCAGGATGAACGAGGTCAGGGGTTCGAGGCTGGCGTTGAGGGCGTCGATCTCGCGCTCCAGCCGCTCGGTCTGCGAGGCGACGATGCGCAAGGGCGCCGGACCCTTGTCGCGGGCCGGGGTGGCGAGGTCGGCCCCGAGATCGAAGAGATCGTTCTGGACGCGGCCGAGCATGGGATCGAGAACGTCGTCGTCGGCCGTCTCCAGGCGCGCCAGGCCGAGCACGGCGTTGAGCTCGTCGACGCCGCCATAGGCCTCGACGCGGGCGCTGGCCTTGCTGACGCTCTCACCGGTCGCCAGCCGCGTCGAACCGCCGTCGCCGGTCTTGGTATAGATGCGGTTTAAGAGGACCATCAGAGGGGGTGGTAGCGGCTCCACAGGGCCGACGCCACCAGGATCAGGATGGCGCAGAACTGCAGCAGCACACGCAGGCGCATGAGCTTGTTGGAGTGGGAGCGGGCGAAGTCGCCGCCGCGGAACAGGGTGTAGATGCCGGCGCAGAGGGTGAGGAACACCGCGCCGAGGGCGATCGGGAGCAGGATCTGGAAGACACCGTGCATAGGGACGCGAACCTAGCGCCTTCGCGCGCGGCGCGCCACGGGGCGGTGAGCGCCGGCCCCCCTCCCCGGCTTCGCCG
>JBEKQJ010000189.1:0-5904 GCA_049519835.1 Caulobacteraceae bacterium
CAGATCTTCACATAGACGACCAGCGCGACGACGCTGGCCAGAATTCCGATGCAAGCGCCCAGCAGGATCAGACGACCCCTTCCGCGGAATTCCTGCGCTTCCCCCTCGCCCAAGCGCTACCTCGATCCAGAATCACGTCAGCAGTTGGATACTAGCACGATAATGGCGTTCTCTATATGTTCCCGATTGATCGAAAGTCAACTCGCCCGATCATTTTTGAACATTGCGCGTCAGCGCCATGATCCTCTTGGGTGCTGCTGCGGAACGGAGGCCACCGTTTTCGCCAATCCGAGCTGGCCGTTCAGCCGGGCCCCCCGGCAGATAGCGGCCGTTGCCGGCGGCTGAGAGGAGCCAGGAGCGGGGATTCAGGCCGAGATACGCCGCCACCCACCTTCCCAACCCCCGCCCCTTCCGCCATCCTCGCCTCATGGCCCACGACCACCCGGACCACCACGACCACGGCCAGGCGCCGCCATCGGACATCGCCCTGCGGGTCAAGGCGCTGGAGTCGTTGCTGGTCGAGAAGGGGCTGGTCGATGCGGCGGCGCTGGATGCGATCGTCGACCACTTCGAGCACCGGGTCGGGCCGCGCAACGGCGCCAGGGTGGTCGCACGCAGCTGGACGGACCCGGCCTTTCGCGCCCGGCTGCTGGCCGACGCCACCGCGGCGATCGGCGAGTTCGGCTTCACCGGCGGGCAGGGCGAACACATCCGCGCGGTGGAGAACACGCCGGCCGTCCACAACCTCGTCGTCTGCACCCTGTGCTCCTGCTATCCGTGGCCGGTGCTGGGGTTGCCGCCGGTCTGGTACAAATCGTCCGCCTACCGCTCGCGGGCGGTGATCGATCCGCGCGGCGCGCTGGCCGAGTTCGGGACCGAGCTCCCGGACGAGATGGAGGTGCGGGTGTGGGATTCCACCGCCGAGCTGCGCTACCTGGTCATCCCCGAACGCCCGGCCGGGACGGAGGGCCTCAGCGAGGCGGCCCTGGCGGCGCTGGTCACCCGCGACGGCATGGTCGGGACGGCAAGGTTGTGAGGGGGGGCGATGTCTCTCTCCCCCCTCTGGGGGGAGTACGCCCGAAGGTCGGGAGGGGGGCTGGGGCCGCGCGCCGGCGCTCTGTCACCTGCCCCCTCCACCCGTTGGCTGCTTCGCGCCTCTGCTTCGCAGTCGGGGTCCCCCTCCCCCAAAGGGGGAGGAAAAGGTCGGCATGAACGGCGTCCACGACATGGGGGGGATGCATGGGCTGGGGCCGGTGGCGCCGGAGGTGGACGAGCCGGTGTTCCATGAGGGCTGGGAGTCGCGGGTGCTGGCGATGGTCATCGCCTCGCCGACGCGCGGCAACATCGACGCCGGCCGCCACCAGCGGGAATTAATTCCGGGTCCGGCGTATCTCAGCATCACCTATTACGAGCGCTGGTTCGCGGCGCTGGTTGCGATGCTGGTCAAGGGCGGCTTCGTCAGCGAGGCCGAGATGGCGAGCGGCCGGGTCGAGGGGCCCAAGGCGACGCCGCGGCTGGTCGCGGCCGATGTGCCGGTCGCGGTGAAGCGCCAGGGCTCGTACCTGCGCGAGGTCGCCGGCGCGCCGGCGTTCCGGGTCGGCGACCGGGTGCGGGCCCGCAACCTCAATCCGGCCGGGCACACGCGCCTGCCGCGCTATGCCCGTGGCCGCACCGGCGTCGTCGAGGCCTGCCACGGGGCGCATGTGTTCCCGGACAGCCACGCCCACGGCGGCGGCGAGGATCCGCGGCCGCTCTACACGGTGCGGTTCGCGGCCCGCGAGCTGTGGGGGCCCGGGGCGCCGGCGCGGGACAGCGTCAGCCTCGATCTGTGGGAGCCGTATCTTGAACCCGCCTGAGCCGCCGGCGACCTTCGCCGAGCCATGGCAGGCGCAGGCCTTCGCGCTCGCCGTGCGGCTGAACGCCGAGGGGGCGTTCACGTGGGGGGAGTGGGCGCAGGCGCTGGCGCGCGAGCTGGCCGGCGATCCGACCGACGACGGCGGCCGCTATTACGAGCATTGGGTGGCGGCGCTGGAGACCCTGGCGGTGGGGCGGGGATTGGCCGGCGCCGACGAGCTGGCGCGGCGGAAGGCGGCGTGGGCGGAGGCCTATCGGCATACGCCGCATGGGCGGCCGGTGGAGCTGGGTCCGCAGATGACGTGGATGGAGACCGAGTGATGGCGCGGATGGCCGGCGGGACGCCGGCGCTACGCGGGACACCTGATAGACCGCCGTCCAAGCACGTAGCGCCGGCGTCTCGCCGGCATTCTTACATCTGCTCGGGGATCGAGATGCCGAGGAGGTCGAGCGCCAGTTCGAGTTGGGCGAGGGTGGCGGCGGCGAGGGCGAGGCGCGAGGCGCGCGTGGCTTCATCCGGGGCGGCGAGGACCGGGCAGGCGGCGTAGAATTTCGAGAACGCCTGGGCCAGCCGATAGGCGTGGTCGGCGATGAGGTTGGGGGCGCGGCGGTCGTAGGCTTCGACGAGGGTGTGGTCGAAGGCGTCGAGGGTGAGGGCCAGTTCGCGCTCGGCCGGCTCGGCGAGGGCGATGGCGCCCGGCGCCAATCCAGCTTCGGCCGCCTTGCGCAGCAGGGATTTCACCCGCACCGCCTGGTAGAGCAGGTAGGGGCCGGTCTTGCCCTCGAAGCTGGAGAAGCGGTCGAGGTCGAAGACGTAGGAGGTGCCGCGGTAGTTGATCAGGTCGGCGAACTTCAGGGTGGCGACGCCGACCTGCAGTGCGGTGGCCTCGAATTCCTCCGGCGGCAGCTCGGCGCCGAGGCCAGCGGCGTGCAGCCGCTCGCGGGCCTTCTCGCTGACCATGTCAATGAGGTCGCGCAGCTTGAGGACGCCACCGGCCCGGGTCTTGAACGGCTTGCCGTCGGGTCCGTTCATGGTCCCAAAGCCGATGTGCTCGAGCGAGTCTGGAACGGCGTAGTCGGCAAGGTAAGCCGCGCGGAACACGGTCTCGAAGTGGTCGGCCTGGCGCTGGTCGACGACGTAGAGCGAGAGGTCCGGCGCGAAGAAGGTCTTGCGGTCGAGGATGGTCGCCAGGTCGGTAGTCCCGTACATGGCCGAGCCTTCCGAGGAGACCACCAGCAGGGGCGGCACCTTGCGGGTGTCGTCGTTCCGGGCCACGCGGACGATGCGGGCGCCGGCGTCGTCGACCAGGAGGTGTTTGGCCGCCAGGTCGTCGATCATCGGCGCGATCAGGGCGTCGACGTCGCTCTCGCCGCGCCAGAGGTCGAAATCGACGCCGAGGGCGTGGAAGTCGCGGGCCAGCGCCTCGCGGGTGACGCGGGCGAAGTGGGCCCAGATGAGGCGGTAGCCGGGCTTGCCGGCCTGCAGCTCGGCCGTGGCGCGGCGGGCGCGGTCGCGATAATCGGGATCGGACTTGGCCCTGGCGGCGGCGGCCGGGTAAAGGCGATCGAGGTCGGCGAGGCCGATGCGGTCGAACAGGGCCTCGCAAGCGGCCGCGTCGGGGGCCGGGGCCTCGATGGCGGCGGCGATCTCAGGATCCTCATCGGCGCAGGCGGTGATCAGCAGGCCCATCTGGAAGCCCCAGTCGCCGAAGTGGGCGTCGCCCTGAACCGCGTCGCCGCGAAACCGGAAGAGACGCTTGATCGCTTCGCCGATGATCGAGGCGCGCAGGTGGCCGACGTGCATCTCCTTGGCGACGTTGGGGCCGCCGTAGTCGACGATGACCCGGCGCGGGCCCGCGACGCTTCCCGCCCCGGAGCGCGCGTCGGCGGCGACGGCGCGGGTGCGCTCATTCAGAGCCGTGGCGGCGACGCGGAGGTTGATGAAGCCGGGCCCGGCGATCTCGGCGCTGGCCACCAGCGGCGAGGCGGCGAGGCGGTCGGCGACGGCCTGGCCGATCTGGCGCGGATTGCCCTTGCCGAGCTTGGCGGCGGCCATGGCCCCATTGCACTGGAAATCGGCCAGGTCTGGCCGGTCGGCGGGGGTCACCCGGCCGAGGTCGGCGGGCAGGCCGAGGGCGGCGAAGGCGGCGGCGGCGGCTTCGCTCAAAGCTGAGCGAAGATCGCTCATTGCTTGGTGGAGCTGACCTGGGTCTGGCCGGCGTTGGCCCGGAAGCGTTTGCCCTGGCGGTTGAAATCGGCCATCGCCGGGGTGACGTCGAAACCGGTCAGAATCTCGAAGTTGGAGCCGCTGACCCGCGAGTTGGCGCGCGGGATGACAATGCTCTTGAGCGTCTCGACCACCGAGGTGCGGTCCTCACCACGCTGGAAGGTCACCGGCAGGGCGAACTCCTGCTTGGCGAGCACGGCGTGGTTGCGGTCGGTGACGGCCACCCAATAGGTGTAGGTCTTGCGGTCGCCGCTGGCGGCCGGGCCGCGGCCGAACTCGAACAGGATGCGCATGCCGACCTTGATCGGCAGGTTGCCCTGGTACTGGCAGATCGAGGCGATCTTCTGGATCTCGCCGGTGTAGCCGACGTTGGCCGATGCCTCGACGTTGTCCTTGAACTCGACGTAGCGGCCGGCGTCGTAGAGCTGTTTCACGTAGGGGCAGGGGCCGGCGTTCTTCATCGCCGGGAGGGGACCGGTGAGGTCGCCGAACTCCTCCTTGCGCTTCTTGTCCTTGGCGTCGGAGTCGCTGGTGTCGCCGCCGCCGCCCCCCCTGCCTTGCGCCCAGCTCACCGCCGCCGGCAGATGGCCGATGGCGAGGGCGGCGACGAAGAGGCAGAGACGGAAACGGCGCATGAACCTGTCCAGACCGGGGGCTGGCTAAAAGATGCGCGGTGATAGCGGCATAAGCGCGGCGCCGCAACGGAGAGGGGAGTTGAAGAGCCGGCGTCCCGCCGCGGGCATTCCTATTGGTCCGCAGATGACGCAGATGAACGCAGATTGATGACGCAGACCGTCGTGCGCTGACGTCAGCCAGTCAGCCATCGGATCCAGGGTTCCTATTGCGCGCCTTTGGCGCGCGAACGAATTTGCCGCTCGCGGCGTCGACGCTGACGATCGCCGAAATCGATCTGCGTTCATCTGCGCAATCTGCGGACAACTGAACACACGGCTGCTGAAGCTTGACGTGCACCCTCCGCTCCGGGATGGACGGGCGATGGCTGTCTACACCGAAGTCAGCGATGCGGAGCTGGAGGGGTTCCTCAGCGGGTATTCGCTCGGGCGGCCGTTGTCGTTCAAGGGCGTGGCCGAGGGGGTGGAGAACTCCAACTATGTGCTGGAGACCGAGACCGGCCGCTACATCCTGACCCTCTACGAGCGGCGGGTGAAAGCCGCCGACCTGCCGTATTTCCTCGGGCTGATGGAGCATCTGGCCGAGGCCGGCTTTCCAAGCGCCCGGCCGGTGGCCGACCACGCCGGACGCACCCTCGGCGAACTGGCCGGGCGGCCGGCGGCGATCGTCGCCTTTCTCTCCGGCCTGTCGGTCAAGCGGCCGGGCGTCGGTCACTGCCGCGAGGCCGGCGAGGGGCTGGCGTGGCTGCACCAGGCGGGGGCGGGATTTGCGCCGCGGCGCGAAAATGACCTCGGCCAAGGCGCCTGGGTGGCGATGTTCGAGACCCTCGCGCCGCGGGCCGAGGCGCTGAAACCGGGACTGGCGGCACAGATCGGCGGCGACGTGGCGGCGATCGCGGCGGCCTGGCCGCGCGGCCTGCCGCAGGGGGTGGTCCACGCCGACTGGTTCCCCGACAACGTGTTCTTTCGCGACGGCCGCTTCGTGGGGGCGATCGACTTCTATTTCGCCGCCAACGACCAGCTGGCCTACGACCTCGGCGTGGCGCTCAACGCCTGGTGCTTCGAGCCCGACGGCAGCTTCAACGTCACCGCCGGGCGGGCGCTGGTGGAAGGCTACGAGCGGCGGCGCAAGCTCACGGCGGCGGAGAAAGCGGCCCTGCCGGCCCTGGCGCGCGGCGCGGCCCTGCGGTT
>JBEKQJ010000190.1:0-5883 GCA_049519835.1 Caulobacteraceae bacterium
CGCCGGAGTCCATCCGAGGTTCGACAGGGCGAAGGCCGAAACCTTCCTCGCCAAGACCAACATCAAGCGCCAGAGCCGGGTGCGTGAGCTTTCCAAGGGTATGGTCGCCCAGCTCCATCTGGCGCTGGTCATGGCCATCGATGCGCGGTTGCTGGTCCTCGACGAGCCGACGCTCGGTCTCGACCTGCTCTACCGCAAGTCCTTCTACGACACCCTGCTCAACGATTACTTCGACCACAGCCGCACCATCCTGGTGACCACGCACCAGGTCGAGGAAATCGAGCACATCCTGACCGACGTCGTGTTCATCGATCGCGGCAAGATTGTACTCAACGCCGCCATGGAGGCGTTCGAATCCCGCTTCTGCGAACTGATGGTCCGGCCAGAGACGCTGTCGGAGGCGCGCGGCCTGCGGCCCATTCATGAGCGCGCGGTCTTCGGCCGCAGCATCCTGCTCTACGACGGCGCTGACCGCGCCCAGTTGGCCGAGCTCGGCGAGGTCCACACACCCAGCATCGCCGATGTCTTCGTCGCTCTGATCGGCGGCGCACACGAACGGGGGATCGCCGCATGAATACGCTCGCTGACGCCATGCCGGAAGCCGCGCCACAGGCGCCCGCCCGGCCGCTGACGCGTTCCGCGCTGGTCTCGCCGCTTTACTGGCAGATGCGACGTGAACTGTGGGAGCACCGCTCGCTGTGGGTGGCGCCGGTCGCCGTGGCCGCGCTCACCCTGTTGGGCGCCTTGGTGGCGATCGCGCACGTTCCCCACTCGCGGGTGAACGTTCAACTCGATCCCGAGTCTGTCGGCGCCATCTCGGTTGCGCCCTACGCCATGGCGGCCCTGGCGATCATGGTCGTCGGGTTCATCGTGGCGGCCGCCTACTGCCTGGGCGCCCTGCACAATGAGCGCCGCGACCGCAGCATCCTGTTCTGGAAGTCGATGCCGGTCTCGGACGTCGCAGCGGTGGGAGTCAAAGCGGCCGTGCCCCTCCTGGCTCTGCCGGCCATCGTCTTCGCGGTGATCCTGCTTACTCAACTGCTGTTGATGGGCCTCAACGCGGTCTTTCTGCTGCCCGCCGGCGGGAGGTTCGCCTCGCTGTGGTCGAGTTGGCCGCTGTTTTCCCAGACCCTCGTGCTCGCCTGGGGCCTGGCCTCCCAAACTCTTTGGCTGGCGCCGGTGTGGGGCTATCTCCTGATGGTCTCGGCTTGGGCGCGGCGCGGGCCATTCCTGTGGGCGGTGCTGCCGCCGCTCGGCATCTGTATCGTCGAGTTGATGTCCTTCGGCACCGGCCATGTCTTCCATTTCCTGGGTCATCGGCTGGGCGGCGGGTTCGATCTCGCCTTCAGCGAGGGCGGGCCGCATCGGCAGATGATCGACGCCGCCCAGATCGATCCTGCTCGGTTCTTCGGCAGCCTCGAGGTGTGGGGCGGACTCCTCGCCGCCGCTGCATTCTTCGCCGTCACGGTCTGGCTGCGGCGCACGCGCGACCCGTCTTGAGGACATCGCCCAAAGGAGATCCGCGCATGCAACCTCAGATCTCACCCGTTCGGCTCAATCTCCTCCGGTGCGGCTATCTCCTGTTGATCGTCGGCCTTGCGCCCATGGTCTGGCCAGAGCTGCTCGGGCCGGTTGGCGCGATGTCTCTCCAGCGAAGCGTGGTCGTGGCGATGCTGTGCGCCCTCTCGCTGCTCTCGCTCCTGGGTCTGCGCTATCCGCTGCGCATGCTGCCTTTGCTGTTCTTCGAGATGACCTGGAAGACCCTCTGGCTGGCCGCCGTGGCCCTACGTCTGTCGCTCGCCCATCGCCTGGACGCCGCCGCCACAGAGCTGACGATCGAGTGTCTCGTGGTAGTGGTGATATTCGCTGTCACCCCCTGGGACCACGTGTCGGCCACCTTCGCCCGGCGACCATCGGAACCATGGCGGGCCGCCCGCAAGGCCCTCTGATGGATGATTTTAGCCGTCGCGCGCCCACACCGAGCGCGGTGACCCCTCGAGACGATCACAGCCTCGTTGACAAATATTTGTTAACTATACTGTGGCGTTTTGTCGCAAGATGAGGCAAATAACGCCCCACGACAATCCAGAGGGGTATGGCCATGTGGCTAGCGCCGACGGGTCGTCCACCTAGCCTGCGTTCTGATGGCGAGTGGGTGATCCACATGCACAGTCAGTTCAATCCCGTGGAGGTCCGTGTGACTTCCGAAGCGCTGCGTGAAGTGGGTCCCGCTTCCGAGCTGACGCCGAGCATTTTCAAATACATCGACGAGTTGCACCTCGCGGCGGACGAGAAGTTCAAGCGCCAGGAATTCAACGAAGATGGTTCACTGACCATCAGTGGCGCTGACGTTCGTTTCGCCTAGCCCCTAAACGCGTCCTTCGCGCCGCGAATCTGGGCGAACGCCTCGTAGTCCTTCTGGCCAGGTCCCACGAGCAGCGGGGCCCGTAGGAAGGGGTTTGTCGCCTTTTCCAGACCGATCGTTGTCGGGACGGTCGCTTCGCCGCGCTTACGCGCGGCGAATACCGCTTCCGCTCTCGCCCGCAGAGGCTGCGCGGGGTCGACCGTGAGCGCAAAGCGGGCGTTCGACGCCGTATATTCGTGCGCACAATAGACCTGCGTGTCGTCCGGCAGGGCGGCCAGACGGGAGAGGCTGGTCCACATCTGCTCGGCCGTACCTTCGAAGAGCCGTCCGCAACCCAGCGCGAACAGCGTATCGCCGACGAAAGCGATGCGGTCATCGGGGTCGAAATAGGCGATGTGGCCAAGGGTGTGGCCGCCGGTCTCGATGACCGTGAAACAGGTCTCGCCGAGTTCGACCACGTCACCGCCCGTGACCGTCCGGTCGAGCGGGGCGATGCGCGTCACCTCCGCCGGCCCCACGATCACCGCGCCGGTGGCGGCCTTCAGCTCGGCATTGCCGCCGGCATGGTCCGGGTGCCAGTGCGTATTGAGGATGAGATCCAGCCCCCAGCCCTCTCGCTCCAGGGCGGCAAGGATGGCGCCGGCGTCCGGCGTGTCGATGGTCGCGGTCTTGCCGGTGGCCTCGTCGCGCGCGAGGAAGCCATAGTTGTCTTGCAGGCATGGGAACAGGCGGACGACGAGCGGCATGGCGGCGCTCCAGAGACGGTCGATTAAACAATTCCTACCTACATGACAGCGGGGTGGAACGGGAGCGCCGATGCGCCAGGACGTCCTCGAGCTGCGACGGTTCTACGCAAGCCCCCTTGGGCAGGCGGTCGCGCGCCTGATCGCCCGCAAGGTCGGCGAGGCGTGGGGCGACGTTGCGGGCCTGGACGTGCTCGGCCTTGGCTATCCGGCGCCTCTGCTCACCCAGACGGGCGCGCGACGGGTTGTAGCCGCCATGCCGGCCGCGCAGGGCGTCGAGGTCTGGCCGCCCGGCGGCGCCAACGCCAGCTGTCTGGTCCTCGACGGCGCCTTGCCGTTTCCCAACGCCCTGTTTGACCGGGTCGTCGCCCTGCACGCCCTGGAGGAAAGCGACAGTCCCTCCGAGCTGATGCGGGAGGTCGGGCGGGTGTTGGCCCCTACCGGGCGACTGATCATTGCCGCCACCGCCCGCCACGGATTTTGGGCCGACGCTGAGTCGACCCCGTTCGGTCATGGCCGCACCTTCAGTCGCCGCCAGCTCGAGACACTCATCGCCGAGGCCGACCTGCAACCGCTCGGCTGGACGCGGGCGCTCTATGTTCCGCCGCTGCAGCGCGCGCATCGCTGGGCCGACGTCTTGGAGGGCCTTGGCGCGCGCCTGGCTCCGCCGACAGCCGGGGTCATCCTGATGGAGGCGGGGAAGCAGACCTACGCGGCAATCCCCCACAGCGTGCGGGAGCGGGTGCGCGCCACCCCAGTCTTCCAGCCTGCCGCCGTGCGCCGCGGCCGGGGCCTGGCGGCCTAGGCTTGGAGTCATAGGGAATTCAGGTCATTGTTCGAGACCCGCCGGTCGGACCTGCCCATGAAGTTGATCATCGCCATCATCAAGCCAAGCCGCCTGGACGCCGTGCTCGACGAGGTGACGCGCGCCGGGGCGACGGGCCTGACGGTCAGCGAGGTGCGGGGCTATGGCCGGCAGAAGGGCAAAACCGAGATCTATCGCGGGGCGGAATACGAGGTGAAACTGCTGCCCAAGGTGCGGCTGGAGATCGCCGCGCCGAGCGAAGCTGTCGACGAGATCTGCACGGCCATCGTCGCCGCCGCCAACACCGGCAAGATCGGCGACGGCAAGCTGTTCGTGCTCGATCTCGAGCAGGCCCTGCGCATCCGCACCGGCGAGCGCGACCTGGCCGCCATCACCGGCTGAGCACGAAGAGGGCCGACTCAGCTCTCAGATTCTCGAAGGTTCCCCTGGGATCGATCGGCCGTGCGGGGGCCCCGCCGGCGAACGCGGCGCTGGCCTCGATCTTGAGGCCGAGGTCGTCGGTGAGCGCCACGAAATCGGCCAGGGTGCAGAGGTGGATGTTGGGCGTCGACCACCACGGGTCGGGCAGGGCCCCCGTCACCGGCATCCGCCCGCCGGCGACGAGGGCCAGCCGCACTCGCCAGTGACCGAAGTTCGGCAGCGAGACGAAAGCGCGCTCGGCGATCCGCAGCAGTTCAGCGAGCACATGCCGAGGCCTCGCCGTCGCCTGCAGAGTCTGCGAGAGGACAGCGTAGTCGAAGGCCCCGGCTGGGAAGTAGTCGAGGTCACGGTCGGCGTCGCCCTGGGCGACGGAAAGGCCACGCGCCAGGCACGCCGAGACCCTCTCCGGGCTGATCTCCAGTCCACGTCCGTCGACCCCGCTTTCGCGGGTGAGCAGCTCGAGGAGGTCTCCCTCGCCGCAACCGACGTCGAGCACCCGCGCGCCGGGCTTCACCAGGCGGAGGATCTCGGCGAAGTCTGGGCGGATGGCGCTCACGCCGCCTGCCACGCCAGCGCCGCCGACTCCAGGAAGCCGCCGACCGCAGAGGTCAGCACCGGCTCATCGAGCAGGAATGCGTCGTGGCCCTTGTCGCTCGCGATCTCGACGAAGCTGGTCCGCGCGCCGGCGGCATTCAGGGCCCGGACGATCATCTGACTCTCGCGCGTTGGATAGAGCCAGTCCGAGGTGAAGGAGAAGACGCAGAAGCGCACGTCGCGCGCCCGGGCGAAGGCGCCGGCCAAGCCCTCCGGATCGCGGTCGGTGAGGTCGAAGTAGTCCATGGCCCGGGTGATGTAGAGGTAGGAGTTGGCGTCGAAGCGGTCGACGAACGAAGCGCCCTGGTGGCGCAGGTAGCTCTCGACCTGGAAATCGGCGTCGAAGCCCCATGAGAGGCCGTCACGCTGCAGTTCCCGGCCGAACTTGCGTTGCAGGGCCGGCTCCGAGAGGTAGGTGATGTGAGCCGCCATGCGGGCGACCGCCAGGCCCTTCTCCGGCCGCACGCCGAGGCGGGCGTAGTCGCCGCCCCGCCAGTCCGGGTCGGCCATGATCGCCTGGCGGCCGACCTCGTGGAAGGCGATGTTCTGGGCCGAATGCCGCGCCGCGGCGGCGATCACCACGGCCGCGAACAGCTTCTCGGGATAGAGCGCCGCCCACTCCAGCACCTGCATGCCGCCCATGGAGCCGCCCACCACGGCGAACAGGCGCTCGACGCCAAGCGCTTGGACGAGGCGCGCCTGGGCCCGGACCATGTCGGCGATGGTGATGACCGGAAACGCCAGTCCCCACGCCTCGCCGGTAGCCGGATTGATCGACGAGGGTCCGGTGCTGCCCATGCAGCCGCCGAGCACGTTGGAGCAGATGATGAAGTGGCGTTCGGGATCGAGCGGCTTCCCCGGCCCGACCATCCGCTCCCACCAACCCGCCTTGCCGGTCTGCGGGTGGACGCCGCTTACGTGCTGATCGAGGGTGA
>JBEKQJ010000191.1:0-5878 GCA_049519835.1 Caulobacteraceae bacterium
GGCCATAGGTCGTGGCGCTGCGCCATTCCACGGCGACCGCCCTGTTCGTGACGACGGCGCGGAAGCGGGCCTCCGCGTCTGTGAACGTCTGGTCGATCTCACGCCGGTCGAGCTCGATCAGCTCGCTGGTCATCCGGCCGGCGCCGAACATCATCTCCACCGGCTGGCGGGCAGCGATGCCCACCACCCGGGCGTGACACCGCTCGGCGAGGTCGCCGACCACGGCCAGCAGACCCTGGTCGTGGCCGTCGAGATCCATATTGGCCATGATTGTCGCGTAGGTCACATGCGGCCTCCTTCTGGCTGGCGCGTCCACCCGAACGCTAGGGCGCTCCGGACTCGTCAGGCGGCGAGCAAGGCGCCCGGATTGCGCAACACCACGCGCCGTGCGCTCGGCAGGGAGATCGACTGGTCGCGGGCCATCTGGCTGAGTGTGCGCGAGACCGTTTCCAGCGTCAGGCCGAGGTGATCGGCGATGTCGCCGCGGCTCATCGGCAGCTCGATGACACCCGAGGCGCCGCGCCGGGCCAGCTTGAGCAGGAAGCTGCCGACCCGCTCGGCCGCGTTCTTGCGGCCCATGAGCAGCATGTGGTCCTGCAGATCCTCGAGTTCGTGCGAGGTCAGCGCCCACAGCTTGCGGGCGGCGGCGCCGTCACGTTCAGCGGCACGCTCCAACGCGCTGCGCCGCACGAGGGCGACTTCGGAAGGCGCGATGGCCTCGGCCGAGAAACGATGGGTCTCGCCACGCTCAAGGCCGAAGACGTCGCCGGGCATGTAAAAGGCGCCGATCTGGCGGCGGCCGTCGCTGAGCAGTCGGGTCGTGCGGACCGCGCCGGAAATCACCTTGTAGACGAAGTCGGTCGGCTCCTCTTCGCCGAAGATCTCCTCGTTGGGATCGAAAGCCATGCTGAAACCCGGAAGCTCGAGGCCAGGGGCCAGCTCGATCGGCTTGCCCACGCTCGCCATCCGGCTGGAGCCGCTCATCGCACTCTCAACGTACATGTCGATCTCCTCGAAACGATGCACGATGGGTACGCGTCCGTTTGGGGCCGGGAAATTCGGGCCCAGCCCTTAAGGGGAATCACCTAGGCCGCGCGACTTGCCGCCGAGAGCGGCGACCCGTACCACCCTGGCCATGCACGGCTGGGAACAGAAGTCCGGCTTTGCGTCCCTCGCTCGGGCGCGATGGGCGCCCTACGTCCTGGGCGGTCTCGCTGCAGCCGCCGCGGCCGTGGTCCGACTCGTCCTCGACCCGCTGTTGGGCGACCGGGTGGTGTTCCTGTTCTTCGTGCCGGCGCTGCTGATGGCGGCGGGAACGGGCGGCCTCGTCCCCACGCTCGCCGTGACCGTCGGCGCGATCGCCGTCGGCTTTGGTGTCCTGGCGCGCCATGCGCCGGTAGCCGGCAATGTGGTGGATGCGGTGCTGTTCGCCGGGCTCGGGGTCGGCATCGGCGTCGGAGGGCAGTGGCTGCGCCGGTCGCAGTTAGTCGCCACCGGCCGCCAGGCCCAGCTGCAGGCAATTCTGGATACGGTGCCAGACGCGATGATCGTCATCGACGAGCGAGGCGCCCTGCAATCGTTCAGCCCGGCCGCCGAGCGGTTGTTCGGCTGGACCGCCGCCGAGGTGATCGGCCGTAACGTCAGCATGCTGATGCCCTCGCCAGACCAGGAAGCTCACGACGCCTACCTGCGGCGCTACAAGGATACCGGCGAGCGGCGGATCATCGGTCTGCCGCGGGTGGTGACCGCCCAGCGAAAAGATGGCTCCGCCATGCCGGTCGAGCTGTTCGTGGGCGAGTCATCCACGGGAGGCCGGCGCTTTTTCACCGGCTTCCTGCAGGATCTGACCGAACGGCGCGCCGCCGAGGCGCGGCTGCAGGCGGCGCGGGCCGAACTGGTCCACATGTCGCGACTTTCAGCAATGGGTGAGATGGCCGCGGCCTTGGCCCACGAGATCAACCAGCCGCTCTCGGCGATCTCCAATTATCTCAAGGGCGGGCAGCGCCTGCTGGAGGCGGAAAATCCCGACAGCCGGGCCATTCCAGCCATGGCCAGGGCGGCGGAACAGTCGTTGCGCGCCGGCGAGATCATCCGTCGCCTGCGCGAGTTCGTCGCCCGCGGCGAGAGCGAGCGCCAGATCGAGAGCTTGGAAAAACTGATCGAGGAGTCGGCGGCGCTCGGCCTGGTGGGCGGGCGCGAGCGGGGCGTGAGCGTGCAGATCATCCGCGACCCGACCGTGGATTTGGTGTTCGTCGACAAGGTTCAGGTTCAGCAGGTCGTGCTCAACCTCTTGCGCAACGCCCTGGAGGCGATGGAAGATTGCCAGCCGAAGGAACTGCGCATCGCCACATCGCCGGGAGAGCACGGCCTGGCCATGGTGTCAGTCACCGATACAGGTCCTGGGATCAGTCCGGCGATCGCTGATCGGCTGTTTCAGCCGTTCGTCACCACCAAAGGGGCGCAGGGTATGGGCGTCGGGCTGTCGATCTGCCGCACCATTGTCGAGGCGCATGGCGGGCGCATCTGGGTCGAGCCGAACACGCCGGCCGGAACGGTGTTCAAGTTCACCCTGCCCAGGGGCGATGGGAGAGAGGGCGAGTGATGGCGCGTTCGGTCTATGTGATCGATGACGACGATGCGGTGCGGGATTCCCTGAGCTTTCTGCTCGAGACGGCGGGTTTTACCGTTAATGCCTTCGAGTCCGGCGCTAGCTTCCTGAAGTCGTTCACGGGCCGAGAAAGCGGCTGCGTCGTCACGGACGTGCGCATGCCAGGCCTCTCGGGCCTCGAATTGGCCGCGCGACTGCGCGATCTCGGCGCGCGCCTGCCGATCATCGTCATGACCGGACACGGCGACGTGCCCATGGCCGTGGAGGCGATGAAGGCTGGGGTGCACGACTTCATCGAAAAGCCGTTCGACGATGAGGTGATGATCAGCTCAATCGAACAGGCGCTGATGCGCGCCGAACTGACTGAAACCAACGATTCCGGCCGGGCCGAGGCGCAGCAGCGGATCGCCGCGCTCTCGAAGCGCGAGCATCAGGTTCTGGCCGGATTGGTGGAGGGCAAGGCCAACAAGGTCATCGCCCGCGATCTCGGCATCAGCCCGCGCACGGTGGAGATCTATCGCGCCAACGTCATGACCAAGATGGGCGCCGCCAACCTTTCTGAACTGGTGCGCATGGCGATCGCGGCCGGATCCTGAGCGGGGGGTTGCGGCGGATCAATGCGGCGTGCGCCAGGGCGCCCGATGCTGTTCCGCTTACCCATGCGGAACCGAACGCCGATGAACGCACCGCTTCATGAGGTTCTCGTCCTGGTTGAAGATAACCATGCCGTGCTCAGCGCGTTGAAGCTGGCCTTCGAGGTCGAGGGCTTCGACGTGCGCGCCTTTGGCGACGGCGAGAGCTTGCTGGCCGAACCCGACCTGCCGCTGCGAGGCTGCCTTGTGGTCGACTACCAGCTGCCCAAGATGAACGGGCTGGAGACGCTGAGCGCCTTGCGTCGCCGCGGCGTCGCTTTGCCGGCGGTTCTGATCACCACACCCACGCCGGTGGTCCTGGCGGTGGCGGCGGCGGCGAATGTGCCGGTGGTGGGGAAACCTCTGCAGAGCGACAGCCTGCTCGACAAGGTGCGCGAGCTGCTCGCGGCGGCGGACCACGCGCCCCGGGAGGCGCAGGCGCCTGCAGGCGACCTCCGATTGACCCCGATCAACCTGCGAGACCCGCGAGCGACCTAGGAGTTCTATGAATGGTCAAACGGAGAAAACCATGCTGGCCGTAACCGTGAACGAAGGGCTGTGGGCTGCGAGCATGGCGCCTGAAGGCGTGCTCGAACGCTGGCGCGCGCGCGACAGCGAGACGATCACGGCCGGCCAGGCCCTGGCCGAGGTCCGGATCGAGGGCGCTCTGCACGAGATCCTCGCGCCGGGCCCGGGCAAACTGATCCAAAGCCTCCGGGCCGGCGAACTCGTCCAACCCGGCGACCGGCTGGGCTGGGTCGAAGACAACGCAACGGCAAGCTGAGATCCAGGTTGTGGACTCCCAAGGCCGACACTGTGCGGGTTCACCACCAAGGACACCAAGCTCACCAAGTCCGAGGCAGACCCCTTCGTGTCCTTAGTGTGCTTGGTGGTCAAAACCGCCGTCGCCGACGCACGTGCCGCCGCTCATCGCGCCTTTGCATTGCGATCGCGGGGATGAGCGGAAGGGGAGTGAGATCCGCGAGCACGTGTCCGCTGTTGTGAGTTCAAGACCTGGATCAGACAACCCGCCCGACGGTCTGCCGCCGGACCACTCAAGCGCGCCCACTCAGTAGGCGACCCAGGTGAACAGCCGCAGGGTGTTGTTGTCGTGCGCGTTGCGCCCGAAGCCGTCGTAGTTCGAGCCAGCGCCGTCGAAGGTGAAGTAATCCGTATACTGAAGCCCCATGCGGACATTGAAGCGCTTGCCGAGCGGTGAGTTGCCGGCGCCGAACGGCGTGCCGTCGACCTGAAGCATCACGCCCGAGCTGGCCGGCTTGAAGGTGCTGTTGGCGGCGTAGATGAGCTGGTCCGGCGGGCCCCAGGTGTCGAAGGCCTGGACGGTGAAGCCGATCTCGTTGCGCCAGTAATAGGAGGCGTCCACCCGCAGATCCTGCAGGTGTAGGCGATTGGAGGTCGCCAGGCCCAGCGCCTGGGAGGCGTCGAGCCGCTGGTCTTCGTAGGTGTAGCGGCCGTTGACGGTAAACGCATCGCCATTGTGGGCGAACTTCTGGAACGAAGCGTCGAGGCCGACGTCCGTGTACTTGTCGGTCGTGTAGGCGCTCTCGTCGTGGCCAGGATAGATGTCAGCCTTCATGGCGAAGGCGCCGACCTCGAGGTTCCTCTGCCCCCAGCTCTTGTCGTAGGCGATGCGCAGATAGGGGGCGACGCCGTTGATATTGCCGGGGTCGGTGGGGTCCACCCCAGCGCGGGTCAGGAAGTTGGCGCTCGGCGAGACGTAGCCGCCGGCCTCCAGGTAGAGCTGGGAGTTGAACCAGGCGTAGGCGTTCGCGCCGAGGCTGGTCTGAGCCAGGCCGCCGATCAGCGGCGCGGCGGCCGGTGAGGGCGCGACAGTGGAGGTTGTGTACGGATAGCCCCAGGCTACGAGCGTATTGAACGGATCGGTGAGCGTCGGCGCATTGTTGAGGGAGACCCCAATGACCGTCGGCTTGCCGGCCAGCTTGATGTCGGTCGTGGCCCTGATGTCGAGATTGTCCCAATGGAACGCCCGGGCGACGCCGTCGTAGGTGGCCTGGATGAAAGCTCCGACGTGGCCCACGCCGCCGGCGACGAACAGGCTGACCTGGTCGATGGTGACATTGTCGTTGACGCCGTAGTGCGGCGCCGGCGGGCTCTCCTGGTCCTTCTGTGTACGGATGTAGGAAGCGACAGCCATCGCGGAAATCGGAACCGTGAAGCCGCCAGATCGGGTCGTGTAGCCATGCAACTTGAACGCCCTGCCGTACGGCGTCAGCTGAGGTCCGAACCCGCCGACGTGGCAGGCCTGACAGGGCGAGCCCGTCTGGGTTGCGTAGCTGGGCACCGCATGGGCCGCGGCGAAGGGAAGGCACAGACCTCCCGCCGCCGCCGCCGCTCCGAGCCAATGCGACCTGCGCCGGATCATATCCGCCCCCTTCTCTCGCTTAGTGTTTCTGGGCGTAGATGGAGCACCAGCCGCTGGGACTGATCTTTCCGGAGACCACCTTGCAGGCGTTGGGGGACTGCCATTGGGTGCAGCCATCGCACCTCTGCTTCCCGTTCGGCGTCGGCTGATAACCGACGTCTCCGGGTCCGACCTTGGCGGCCGCCGGCCCAGCCGCGGTGGCCGCCGCCAGCAGCGTCCCGCCGCCGGCGAACA